>NZ_JALNTI010000005.1:0-288386 GCF_023161925.1 Pseudoalteromonas sp. 2CM32C
ATTGGTGCACTATTACGTGGTACTAAGCGTGAAGACGTTGAACGTGGTCAAGTACTAGCTAAGCCTGGTTCAATCAATCCACACACTACATTCACTTCAGAAGTATACGTACTTTCTAAAGATGAAGGTGGTCGTCATACTCCATTCTTCAAAGGTTACCGTCCACAGTTCTACTTCCGTACAACTGACGTAACTGGTGACGTACAGTTACCAGAAGGCGTAGAAATGGTAATGCCTGGTGATAACATCAAGATGACAGTAACTCTAATCGCACCAATCGCGATGGATGAAGGTCTTCGTTTTGCTATCCGTGAAGGTGGCCGTACTGTAGGTGCTGGTGTTGTAGCAACTATCGTAGAGTAATAATTAACGTTTAAGTTAATTGTTAGAAAAAGGTCACTTAGGTGGCCTTTTTTAATGCCTGCAATTTGCCTCACGTGAAGGTGGCGCTCTTACCTCAGGCGTAGGTGCTTTGTAGCAACGTTCAATGAGTAATATTTAGCGTTTAAGTTTTTAATACCTGAATAAAAGTGATTAGTTTTCAGTTATCTGACCCGGATAAATATGTGATCTTTAGTACGTTTGAATAAACGAACTTACCTCGATTAAAAGCTCACAAAACTAGCCGCTCGATATGTGTATTTGATAAGGTAGGGTGTCACTTATTAGAGGGGTCTTCATGCTAAATAAACTAATATTTACTGCAAAAGAAGTTAGGGATAACGAGGCACTGGCTGCTAAAAATAGCCATTGTGAGTTATTTACCCTCATGCAGCGCGCTGGGCACGCTGCATTCAACGCTTGGCAAGACTTTAATGCAGAGCATACGTTAGTTGTTGTAGGGCATGGTAATAACGCTGGGGACGCTTATATTACCGCGAGCCTAATTAAGCAAGCGGGTAAGCGAGTAACTTTGTGTGCCGTTAACCCTGAAAAATCACTAACAGGAGATGCTGCAAAAGCGTTTAAGTTATGGCGTGATGAAGGCGGTGAAGTTAATGCTTATACGAGTGAGTTATTAAACCGAAGTGATTTAATTATAGATGCAATGCTAGGTACAGGGATCACAAGCTCGGTTCGCGATAATTTTGCTAAAATTATTAATGAAATTAACGCCAGTAATAAACCTGTATTGAGTATAGATGTACCCTCAGGTATCAGCGCAGATACTGGCCAACCTTTAGGTATTGCTATACAAGCAAGTAAAACAATAACCTTTGTTGGTACTAAGCAGGGGCTAACAACGGCTATAGGTAAACAACATTGCGGGGAGTTAATATTTGACGATCTAAATATTGGACCTGCATTTTTTGAGCTCGCTACTTCAAGCGGCACACTTATAAATATTAAGAGCTTTAAAAAGCTTGGTGCGCGTAACCTAAATAGCCATAAAGGAACTCATGGTAAACTCCTCTGTGTAGGTGGTAATGAGGGGACGGCTGGCGCAATTAGATTATCCAGCGAGGCCGCACTTAGAGCAGGTGCGGGTATGGTAAAAGTGTATACACATTCAAGTTCTGTAGTGCCTGTAAGCATTGGTAGGCCAGAATTAATGGTAACCAGTACTAATCTAAAAGAAGCGCTTGAGTGGGCTAGCTGCGTAGTAATAGGGCCAGGGCTTGGGCAGGACGAATGGGCACAATAAACGTTCGATGAAGTAATGCAATTTTGCCAAAATAATAAAATGCCATTAGTCATAGATGCCGATGCGCTAAATTTATTAGCCAAGCAAGCCTCATCGTACACAGTAAAGCAATGTGTACTTACACCGCACCCAGGAGAAGCATCCAGGCTATTAAGTGTAACGACTCAGGAAATTGAATCTAATAGATTTGAAAATTCCCGACTGTGTGCAAAGCGCTATAATGCGACTTGCGTATTAAAAGGTGCAGGCTCCTTAATTGATAATGCAGAGAACACGTGGGTGTGTGAAGACGGCAATCCGGCACTGGCCGTGGGTGGTAGTGGCGATGTACTCACTGGTATTATTGGTGCCTTACTGGCTCAAGGTTTAAATATTGATGAAGCAGCGCGATATGGCGTAACACTGCACGCTAAAGCCGGTGATATCGCCAGTGAGCGAGACGGGCAGCGAGGTATGCTACCCTCCGATTTATTTAGCATAGTGAGACAGCTGTTAAACTGACTTTTATTAGATTAGTGTTTAGTCACTTTGCTTAAAAGCTTGGTCAGAATGAGCTCTTTTTCCGCCTTAAGGAGTTTATCTTCAGTCGCTGCTTTTTCAATATTGGCAATCATTTCCAAGCGTGTAATTTTTTCATAGGCGAGCTCATTTTCATTCAGCTCACTAACCAATACAGGTTTTACTACCCCAAAGTTAGGGTCATCAACTTTGTTAAAATCAAACTCTGCATCTAAATACTCACCGTAAGGTACGTTGTAAATAACAGCAATCCAGAGTTTTTTTTGATTTACATCGTGAGAGCCTAACCAGTGTGTTTTCGGAACTAATATATCAGCCGAATAGTAAATATCATCATAGAAAAAATCGCCATCGATTCTAAAGTAAGCGAGTGACTCACCTTTACTGTCGGCCAGTTCAATTTCGGCCGTAAGTAATTCTTTTTCACTACCAACTAACTCAACAAAATCCTCTTTTCTTAGCCCTATGTAAGGGTTCTTAAATTTTTTACGTTGCTGCATTTAGTAATTAACTTCATAAATTATTTAATAATAAATGTACAGCGTTTCGCAAGCACTTGTCTATTGTTAGCTAATAAACGTAATCATTTATTCCATTTCTTCATCCGGCGGGTCGCCTGAGTCTTCCTTACGTTTACGCTGCTCTTGCTTCGCCTTTTGAACATTTTCGTAGGTAGGTGGCGGAATAGGCATCAGGGAAATAAGCGGAAAAAAAGCTAAAAATAAATATGCCCCTTTCGACATACTTTTACCCCAAGTAATCATTTTTAACAAAAGGCAAACTATTAAAAGCAGCAATGCAGATATTAGGGTTACAAGCACTGCGATGAAAGTAATTCCATTACTGTTAAGTATGTCCATGGTGTGGTTTTTTAATTTATACGTTATTACTATTTGGGGGTAAATTGAACAATAACAATAAAAAAGTACTAAAAAGTAAAAACCCAGCCGAGGCTGGGTTTTATATAAGCGAGGTGCTTAAACGGTGATGATTACATCATGCCGCCCATATAGAGTTTATCCAAATGTTTTTATTAAATTCGTTACATGGGAAAATAAGTGATACCCGACTTTATACCCTACCACCTCGAAATCATGGTTAACCGTCTGAATTGTAACAATTTTACTAGTTTATTTAGTGTGAATAACGTTTTATTCGGTTCCTAAGCAGTTCTAGCTAAGAAGTATATTCTTCTAAATAAATAGTCCGCTAATCTCATATTGCTGCCGGTCAAAAAGTTGTCTTGTGATGACCATTCAGTGCGCTTTAGTTTGTTTCACCGTATTCATTATTCCTAAAAAATGGACATTTAAAACGGCAACAACATGGCTTACTACATCGCCTTTACTCTTTTTCTTAAGATAATCAGTTTGGGCGGTTTAGTTAACTTCGGACTTAATTGATTGCTATGAGAAATGGATTTTATTTTGTTCATAACTTGTTCTTATTTCACCAATAGTTAGTTAAATTCACCATTTATTTTTATTACTTAAGTTGTTGTGTTTTTAATTCGTTGAATTTAAAGGAGTTATTGGTGGCGTTATTTTTGCTTAGTAATTAAATCTTGATTTATAAGGGAAGTACAATGTTATTGGATATTCAATCACTTAACCATCAATATCAGAGTGGCAAAAAAACTAAGTTTGCAATCAAATCACTGTCGCTGCAAGTTGAGCCGGGAATTTTGGGCTTGTTAGGTCCAAATGGTGCAGGAAAATCTAGCCTGATGCGAATTCTTGCAACGATTACCAAACCAACCCAAGGAAACATCTTCTGGCAAGGGCAAGACATTATTAAGTCACCTCAAGTATTGAGGAACGAATTGGGCTACTTGCCACAGTATTTTGGCGTCTATGATCAGTTATCTGGTATCGAGTTTTTGCAGTACATTGCTAGCTTAAAAGGATTAGATAAATCAACCGCAGATCACATAATTGAAGATTTACTTCATAAACTCAACCTAACGCATGCTGCGCATATGTCACTAAAGGGATATTCTGGCGGTATGAAACAGCGTATTGGTATTGCGCAGGCTCTACTTAATGATCCCAAGTTACTGATTATTGATGAACCAACCGTTGGCCTAGATCCACACGAACGTGCTAATTTTCGTCAGTTATTAACCGAGTTGGCAGGTGAACGTTGTATTCTATTCTCTACGCATATAGTGGCAGATGTTGAATCAATTGCCGATCGCATTGTGATTATGCACTCAGGCCATTTAATTCAATCAGAATCACCAAGTAAACTTCAAGATAAAGTCGCCAATAAATGCTGGCAACTAACGGTCAATTTCAGTGAACTTAAACATATCCAGCATGAATTCATTGTAAGCCATAGCGTGCGAAAAGAATCTAAGGTTGAACTAAATATTGTTGCTGACTTCTGCCCTGATGCAAGAGCCATTTCAAGACCACCGACTCTAGAAGATGCTTACCTTTATTTTACCAGCAACCGACAAGTTCAAACTGCCTATGCGAGGGCAAGTTAATGACTCAAGTATGGCAATGCATCACTGCTGATTTTAAACAACGAACCCGCCAGCAAAGCTTTGTAGTAACACTGCTGGCGATGTCGGTATTAACATTACTTTTTTTCCCTTCCCCTGATGCCCATTATCAAACGCTAGTGATTAATGGTTATCGTGGCATCTACAATAGCGCTTGGCTTGGTGTATGCCTAGCGATGTTGAACGTTTTATTTTTACCGATTATCTGTTTTTATCTGGTCAAAAATGCGCTTGAATTAGACCGACAATCAATGACGGGAGAGCTCATCGCAGCCACTCCTATTAGTAAACTGACTTTTTTATTAGCCAAATGGTGCACGAGTGTACTTATTTTGGTTTCTATTGTGCTGGTTATGCTACTGAGTAGTATTTTGATTCAGATTTATTATGGTGAAAGTTATCAAATAAATCTTTGGGCGTTGATATGGCCTCAGGTAGTTTTTGTCTTGCCAATACTATTAACAATTGCCGCTATCGCGATAATGTTTGAGTCAATTGAATGGCTTAAAGGCGGGTTAGGCAACGTCGTTTATTTTTTCTTATGGATTGGCTCCATTGTTCAAACCATTGAAAGCATGTCTGGGATTGGAGCATTACTCGATCATTTAGATGCAGAAGTTGCCGAACGTTTTCCATTACAGCAAGGTGATACAAATATAGGGGTAAGTATCACTAATGCAGCAGATGAGATAAACACTTTCGTTTGGCAAGGAATAGAGCCGACAATAGCCAGCCTATGGGGTGCCCTGCCTTTACTTTTTATTTGTCTTAGTTGTTTAGCATTAGCGTTTATATTTTTTGACCGTTTTAGCAAAAATTCAACACCTGAAAATAAGCAATCTTCATGGTTGAATTTCACCTTAAAAGCTAGAGTGACTGACCTACTTGATATTTTCTTTGTTGCTTTAACCAAGCATTTTTCTTTTACTCGCTTATTACGATTAGAGTTAAAATTAATACTCAAAGGTCATTCAGTGTATTGGTTTTTCGGTTTGCTGGTGTTAAATATTTTTCAATTGTTTATCAGTCAAGATTTGCTTGTTAGCCTTGTTTTACCTATTTCGTGGTTATGGTGTGTTTTGGTGATCTCTCAACTAGGGCAATTAGAAAAACAAGCGAATACTGTAGAGTTAGTTACTTACAGTAAACAATCATCTATTTTACAAAGCTTGGCCTGCTATTGTGCCGCTTCGATATTATTAGTCTTAGCAAGCATGGGCAGCTTTATCCGCTTTACTGGAAGTGCTGAGTGGTTGTTACTCGTCCAATTGATTATCGCCATTTCATTTACCGTATCGCTAGCCTATTTCTGTGGCGCGTTTACTGGAACAAAACGGATGTTTGAAGTGCTTTATCCTGCACTTTGGTACATAGGACCAATTCAAACAGCATTATATGTCGATTTTTTTGGTGTTAATAGCCAAGCAAGTTGGCAGGCCGGAGTTCCTTATTATTTTGTAGCTATTTCAATAAGCTTACTCATGTTAACGGTTAGTGCCAAAAGCACACGTTAATCTATGTATATAGTAGGGTTCGTTGTAGATCTCTTGCTTGTATTTGATACGTTGAATTGTTTGATAAGCCAATAACAGTCCTTTATAGGAAAGTTGCTAACGGCAGTGATGAGTTGTGAAGCAGGTAATAGGTTTGACTGGAAGATAGCTTTCGCTTTGTTCACAATTGATACATATCAAAACTGTTATTAGATATTCATAAATAGCTAATAAAAAAGCCCAAATATTGCTATTCGGGCTTTCAAAAATTTTAGTAGATTAAGCGGTAATAGAAAAATCTATTACATCATGCCGCCCATGCCACCCATTCCGCCCATACCACCCATATCAGGGGCACCAGCAGCTTCTTCTTTAGGGATTTCAGCAACCATTGCTTCAGTTGTGATCATTAGACCCGCAATAGACCCTGCAAATTGTAGTGCAGAGCGCGTTACTTTAGTTGGATCTAGGATACCCATTTCAATCATGTCATTGTATTCGCCAGTTGCTGCGTTGTAACCGTAGTTACCTTCGCCACCTTTAACTGCGTTAATAACAACAGATGCTTCGTCACCCGCGTTAGTTACGATTTGACGAAGAGGTGCTTCCATCGCACGAAGGGCAACTTTAACACCGTGGTTTTGATCTTCGTTATCGCCAAGTAGTTCAACTAGCTTGCTAGCTGCACGTACTAGAGCAACACCGCCACCCGGTACTACGCCTTCTTCAACCGCTGCACGAGTTGCATGTAATGCATCTTCAACACGGTCTTTTTTCTCTTTCATTTCAATTTCAGTTGCTGCGCCTACTTTAATTACTGCAACACCGCCGGCAAGTTTAGCCATACGCTCTTGTAGTTTTTCTTTATCGTAGTCTGATGTTGCTTCTTCAATTTGTGCTTTAATTTGAGAAACACGACCGGTAATGCCTTCTTCTTCGCCAGCACCATCGATGATAGTTGTATCGTCTTTAGTGATAACAACGCGCTTAGCTGTACCTAGGTCTTCAACTGTTGCTTTTTCAAGCTCAAGGCCAATTTCTTCAGAAATAACAGTACCGCCAGTTAATACGGCGATATCTTGTAACATCGCTTTACGACGGTCGCCAAAACCAGGAGCTTTAACCGCTGATACCTTAACAATGCCGCGCATGTTGTTAACTACAAGCGTTGCAAGTGCTTCGCCTTCAAGATCTTCAGCAATGATTAATAGTGGCTTGCTTGCTTTAGCAACTGCTTCTAATGTAGGTAGTAGCTCACGAATGTTAGATACTTTTTTATCTACAAGTAGAATAAATGGGTTATCTAATTCAACTGCGCCTTTTTCAGCGTTGTTAATGAAGTAAGGAGATAGGTAACCACGGTCAAACTGCATGCCTTCTACAACATCTAATTCGTTCTCTAGTGATTGACCTTCTTCAACAGTAATAACACCTGTATTACGGCCTACTTTTTCCATTGCTTCTGCAATGATGTCGCCAATTTCTTTATCAGAGTTAGCTGAAATAGTACCTACTTGAGCAATAGCTTTAGTATCAGCACAAGGAACAGAAAGCGCCTTAAGCTCTGCAACAGCAGCAATGATTGCTTTATCAATACCACGTTTAAGGTCCATTGGGTTCATGCCTGCAGCAACCGCTTTAAGGCCTTCATTAACAATAGACTGTGCAAGTACTGTAGCGGTAGTTGTACCATCGCCGGCTGCATCATTTGCTTTAGATGCAACTTCTTTAACCATTTGCGCGCCCATGTTTTCAAACTTATCTTCAAGTTCGATTTCTTTTGCTACAGATACACCATCTTTAGTGATCACTGGAGAGCCAAACGATTTGTCTAGTACAACGTTACGGCCTTTAGGACCTAATGTAACTTTAACTGCGTTTGCTAGGATGTTTACGCCAGTTAGCATTTTAGCGCGTGCGTCACCTGCAAAAAGTACTTCTTTAGCTGCCATGTTTTAAATTCCTCTAAATTCTTAAATGTGTGTTAAACGAAAAGTAGGCTTAGCCTACAATGCCTAAAATGTTGTCTTCACGCATGATCAGGTACTCTTGACCTTCGATCTTTTCAGTTTTCTCAACATATGAGCCAAATAACACAGTGTCACCGGCTTTTACTTCTAAAGCTCTAACGTCACCGTTATCTAAAATACGACCATTACCTACGGCTACTACTTCTCCGCGAGTTGATTTTTCAGCTGCAGAGCCAGTTAATACAATACCGCCAGCAGATTTTGTTTCTTCTTCTAGACGTTTAACGATTACGCGATCTTGTAAAGGACGAATGTTCATGTTTTTTAGTTCTCCTAACAGTTTCTGAACAGTACAGAAAAAAGCTTTTCTAATTTGCATTCATTAATGGGGGTAGAGTAAAAAATTCCAAGAGAAAAAATGATAAATTTTTAATCTTTTCGTTCAAACTCACCATCAATGGTTGTTGGTTGTTCGGTTTGTTGCTGGTCACGCATCGAATGCGGTTGTTGAGCGTATGGGGAAGGACCTTGTTGCATACCTGCACTCATTCTCACAGTTGCCTGACTTGCAAGGCCTGCAGCTAATTTATTACGAATTGCAGGGGTTAATAAAAGTAAACCAAAAACGTCAGTCATGATGCCTGGCGTTAACAATAGTACACCGGCAATAATTACGCATATTCCCGTGAATAATTCTTTAGCAGGCATCTGGCCTTGCGCCATTTGCGTTTGCGCATTTTGAAGCGCGCCCATACCTTGTTGTTTCACCATCTTAGCGCCTAAAATTGCGGTAATAACCACTAATGCAATCGTCGCTACACCCCCTATTACGTCGCTTACTTGAATTAACAAGGCGATTTCGATAATAGGAATGATAATAAACAACACAAATAAAAATCTAAACATAATGCTCTCTAAATAAGGTACTCGTAAGAGTTGATGAAATATAAGTGAGGGTTAATAGGTCTCTTTTCAAGGTTAATGCGTAGGTAGTGTCATTTAACTGGATTTCTACACATTGGCTTACCTATCAGATACTATGAAGCTAGACATCGTTCAACAAGTAAAGGTTCATAATGAATACACAATTTAAATTAATTTTTACTACCTGTAAAAACGAGGCTGAAGCACGCATGCTTGGTAAAGCTTTGGTAGAAAAAAAGCTGGCCGCGTGTGTCAATATTTTACCAGCAATGTCTTCTATTTATATGTGGGAGGGCGAGGTAAAAGAAATGACAGAAGTTAAAATGCTAGTTAAAACCAAAACAGAGAAAATGAACGATGTGTTTTTAACTATAAAAGCGATGCATAGCTACGAAGTACCTGAGATACAAGTTATTGACATAACAACCGGGAACTTGGCTTATTTTAACTGGATGGATGAGGTATTACATTAATGCGCTTTTTGTTTTTGCTATTAGTGACATTATTAATAGCCCCTGCAAAGGCTACATCAAATAATGTGCTTAATGATTTATTAGCGCCCACGCAGCAAACCTTTTTACCCGTAACACAAGCGTTTGAGTTTGACTTTGATCAGCAAGGTCGCACCTTGTTTATAGGGTGGGATATTGCGCCAGGTTACTATTTATATAAGCAAAAAATAGAGATACTCGCTAAAGATGCCAGCATTGATGTAGGAAGCTTAGGTGATGGCGAGATTATCGAAGATGAATTTTTTGGTAAAACAGAGGTGTTTTTTCAAAGCGTTAGTATCATCAGTAAGCTGAGTGACGTAAATGAAGGCGCCGTAGTCAAAGTGCGTTATCAAGGCTGTGCTGAGGCTGGACTCTGTTACCCGCCTGAAGTTATCACTATTCCATTGAGTGTGATTGCAGGCGAGCAATCGCAAAATGCAACACCGTCTAATGCTGCAAGCGCATTAACCGAATCAACATCGCAACCGGATGCTGCTATAACTAAAAAAGATCTTTCTTTTACTGAGCAACTGGCAAGTCAAAGTTTAGCTATTAACT
The DNA here is from genome assembly GCF_023161925.1 of Pseudoalteromonas sp. 2CM32C. Classification (NCBI taxonomy): domain Bacteria; kingdom Pseudomonadati; phylum Pseudomonadota; class Gammaproteobacteria; order Alteromonadales; family Pseudoalteromonadaceae; genus Pseudoalteromonas; species Pseudoalteromonas sp. 2CM32C. The sequence goes on from NZ_JALNTI010000005.1 coordinate 10,113, forward strand.
TATTAGTATTTTTTGCAGTGGGTGTGGGGCTTGCTTTTACACCATGTGTGTTCCCGATGTTTCCTATTTTGTCGAGCTTAATTGCTGGGCAACAAAATTTATCAACTAAAAAAGCCTTTGCACTTTCGTTCGTATACATACAAGGCATGGCGGTAACTTATGCGGCATTAGGGCTAGTTGTTGCAGCATTAGGTGGACAAGTACAAGGGTATTTACAGCACCCCTATGTACTTATTAGCTTTAGCTTATTGTTTGTATTACTGGCTATGTCGATGTTTGGTTGGTACGAAATAAAACTCCCTAGCAGTGTGATGAATAAACTCACGCAGGTAAGTAATAATCAAAAAGGTGGCAACTATGTTGGTGTATTTTTGATGGGGGTATTATCCGGTTTAATTGCATCACCTTGTACTACGGCGCCGCTATCAGCCGCTTTATTATACGTTGCGCAAAGTGGTGATTACTTAGTGGGCGGGCTAACGTTGTATGTATTAAGTTTAGGCATGGGGTTGCCTTTATTATTGCTTGGTACATCGGGTGGTAAATTGCTACCTAAAGCAGGCGGTTGGATGGAGCAAGTTAAAACCTTATTTGGCTTTGTAATGTTGGTTGTTCCACTAATATTGTTAGAACGTTTGATCAGCGCCAACATTATATTACTTATGGCAGGTATATTGGCGTTAGCTGCTGCTTTGTACTTACACCATTGGCAAAGTAATCAGCAGCAAAGTAAATTAAAAACAGCTTTATGGTTTGCAGCCATGTTGTTGGTATTTACTGGATTTAGTTTAGCTAAAGACTATTTTTGGCCTGTACAAGTCCAAGTAAACGCACAAAAAAACGAGTTTAAACACGTTGCCAATTTAGCCGAATTAAAAGTCGCGGTCGATGATGCCAATAAACAAGGTCGACTTGTTATGGTCGATTTATACGCCGATTGGTGTGTTGCGTGTAAAGAGTTTGAACATTACACCTTTCCTGATGAAAATGTGCAAAAGGAGTTTAGCCATTATCAGTTAATTCAAATCGATTTAACTGAAAGTGATAGTAAAACTATTGAGCTAATGGAAGAGTATGACGTGTTCGGGTTACCGAGTATTTTGTTTTTTAATACTCAAGGGCAAGAGCTAAGCACGTTGCGAGTGACAGGCTTTTTAAATGCTGAGGATTTTGCTAAACACCTTGCTACAGTGCGTGCCAGCGCACAATAATAGTGCAATAAAGCCACTTAAGTTTACTAAGTGGCTTTGTTATTTATACCTTTCAAAATGTACCTTAAATAGTGATTGGACCAGTATTTTGCTGTTATTTACGTCGAAATCACTATAATACCCAGCTAACGTGAGAAAATGTTGCAATTTAGCTTTTTTATGCTTAGTTTAAAGTTAAAAAATAGCTGGCAATGGCTTAACTCATTACTTAGAGGGTATATCGCGTATTATGGCTGCAAAATTAAAGATTTTAGTTGTTAATGGTCCAAATTTAAACATGCTAGGAAAGCGCGAGCCAGAAAAATACGGTACGCAAACACTTAGCGAGATTATGAGCGAACTAACGAATACCGCTAATAGTCTGAATGTTGAACTTACGCACTTTCAAAGTAATGGTGAGCAAGCGCTCATAGAACGAATTCATAATGCTTGGCAAGCGGTTGATTGTATCATTATTAACCCCGCAGCATTTACGCATACAAGCGTTGCATTACGTGATGCATTGTTAAGTGTTGATATTCCGTTTTATGAGGTGCACTTGAGCAATGTGCACGCACGTGAAGCTTTTCGCCATCATTCTTATTTTTCAGATGTGGCACAAGGCGTTATATGTGGATTAGGTGCAATGGGTTACCACGCAGCATTAAATGCAGCGGTTAACCGGTCGCAAAACGCAATTTAATTTAGAAATTAACACACTAACAAACTAACAGGCGGGTCGTGTAATGGATATTCGCAAGATAAAAAAACTTATCGAATTAGTAGAAGAATCGGGCATTGCGGAACTAGAAATCACTGAAGGTGAAGAGTCGGTACGCATAAACCGTAACAACATGAGTGCGGGTCCAGCTTACCCACAATTTGCACCACAACAATATGCGCCAGCTCCTGCACAGCAAGCCCCAGCCCCTGCTGCCCCTGTAGCAGTTGAAGCAGAAGCTGCGCCTGCTGCACCAACGGGTCATCAAGTTAAATCACCTATGGTTGGTTCATTTTACTCAGCATCTTCTCCAGAGGCACCTGCTTACGTAGAAGTAGGCTCTAAAGTTAATGTAGGCGATACACTGTGTATCATTGAAGCCATGAAAATGATGAACCAAATTGAAGCTGATAAAGCGGGTACTGTACGCGCAATTTTAGCTGAAAATGGCGAGCCAATTGAATTTGATCAACCTCTATTCATCATTGACTAATAGCATAACGTAAAAGGCCAACTCTAATGTTAGATAAAGTAGTCATAGCAAACCGAGGTGAAATAGCACTTCGTATATTGCGCGCCTGCAAAGAGCTTGGGATCAAAACGGTTGCTGTTCATTCAACGGCGGATCGCGATCTTAAGCATGTATTGCTTGCAGATGAAACCATCTGTATTGGTAAGCCATCAGCAACAGATAGTTATTTAGATATACCGCGCATTATTGCTGCGGCTGAAATAACTGATGCGGTAGCGATTCACCCAGGTTATGGTTTTCTTGCAGAAAACGCAGATTTTGCAGACCAAGTTGAGCAAAGTGGTTTTGTATTTATTGGACCAAAAGGCGACACAATTCGTCTAATGGGCGATAAAGTATCTGCTATTGCCGCAATGCGTAAAGCTGGCGTTCCATGTGTACCGGGTTCTGATGGTCCTGTAACAGACGATAACGAACGCAACATGCAAATTGCTAAGCGCATTGGTTATCCGGTTATTATTAAAGCAGCTGGCGGCGGCGGTGGTCGTGGTATGCGTGTAGTACGCAATGAATCTGAATTAGTGAATTCAATTTCACTAACGCAGCAAGAAGCTAAACAGTTTTTTGGTAATGGTATGGTTTACATGGAGAAATACCTTGAAAACCCACGTCATATCGAAGTACAAGTATTAGCCGACGGACAAGGTAATGCAGTTCACTTAGGTGAACGCGATTGTTCAATGCAGCGCCGTCATCAAAAGGTAGTTGAAGAGGCTCCTGCTCCAGGCATAACAGCTGAAACACGTAAGTTTATTGGTGAGCGTTGTACACGTGCGTGTATTGAAATTGGTTACCGTGGCGCGGGTACGTTTGAGTTTTTATACGAAAACGGCGAGTTTTACTTCATTGAAATGAATACCCGTATTCAGGTTGAGCATCCAGTAACAGAAATGGTTACGGGTATTGACTTAATCAAAGAACAGCTAAAAATAGCAGCGGGTCAGCCATTATCGTTCACGCAAGACGACGTCGTTATTCGTGGCCATGCGATTGAGTGTAGAATTAATGCTGAAGACCCTGAAACGTTTATCCCGTCACCGGGTAAAATTACACGTTTTCACCCCGCTGGTGGGTTAGGTATTCGTTGGGACAGCCATATTTATGCTGACTACACTGTACCACCTCACTACGATTCAATGGTTGGCAAGCTAATTACTTACGGTGAAAACCGTGATGTGGCTATTGCCCGTGCACGTAATGCACTAAACGAATTAGTAATTGATGGAATTAAAACTAATACTCCTTTGCATAAGCGTATTCTTGCAGATGAGAATTTCCAAAATGGTGGAACTAATATCCACTACCTTGAGAAAAAGTTAGGGTTGTAATCTTCCTAAATTAAAAAAACCGGCTTAGGCCGGTTTTTTTATACCTGAAACTTCAATTTATCGCCATAAATAAATAATCTGGTATGATTAGCTAATATGCGCTTTTAAGTTAATTTTGAGGTAATAATGACCCATAGTTTTGAATCTCACTTAAATGATGAACTTGCAACTGTTGCAATGGGTAAGCAAGTAGCAGCAATTATTGAGCAAGGTGCTGTGATTTATTTACATGGTGATTTAGGCGCTGGTAAAACGACGTTTACACGTGGTGTAGTGCAAGGCTTTGGGCATACAGGTAAAGTTAAGAGCCCAACATATACACTGGTTGAACCCTATGAGCTTGACCGTGCAAACGTTTATCACTTTGACTTGTATCGTTTAGGTGATCCAGAAGAACTTGAATTTATGGGTATACGCGATTATTTTTCACCGCAGGCTATTTGTGTTGTTGAATGGCCAGAAAAGGGTGGAGAGTTTATTCCTGTACCCGATTTAGATATAACGCTAAGCTATGTAGGTGACGAGCGTAAAATTGTGTTCAAAAGTACCAGTGAACGTGGTGCAGCAATTGTCGATAAACTAAAAAAATAAATAATAAAATAGTGAAGGCAGTAATTATCAAATGAATCGAGGCGCAGTTAAACTCTCAGTTTCTCTTATGATTTTCATCATGAGCTTTTCTTTGTGGGCACAAAACACGATAAATAGTGTGCGTGTGTGGCCATCTCCAGATAGTACACGCGTTGTATTTGATTTAGACGATAAACCCGATTTTAGTTATTTTATGCTAAAAAACCCAAGCCGCTTAGTGGTTGACCTAGAAAACACCAAAGAGCTTAAAGTACTACCCGGTGTGCCACCTAAGCACCAAATTGTTAGAAAATTACGTTACTCAAAGCCCAAAAATAAGCAAAGCGTTCGTTTAGTATTTGAGCTAAGCGCACCCGTAAAACCAGTGCTATTTGCGCTTGCGCCTACTGGGCCATACAAAAATAGGCTTGTGGTCGATTTATATAATAAAAGTGAACCAGAACCAGTGGCTTCACCTGCACAAAAAGCTGCTAAAAAACGTCAACTTAGCCAAGAACGCGATATTGTAATTGCTATCGATGCAGGGCATGGCGGTGAGGACCCTGGCTCAATAGGGCCATCAGGCACGTATGAAAAAACGGTCACGTTGCAAATAGCTAAGCGTCTTGAGCGAATGATAGACGCTGAGCGGGGCATGATTTCGCGTATGGTACGAAGTGGCGATTACTTTGTAAAACTTAATACGAGAACAAACAGAGCACGAGAGAAAAAAGCCGACTTTTTTGTGTCTATTCACGCTGATGCATTTACAAGCCCTGGTCCCAATGGTGCATCGGTATGGGTATTGTCATTACGAAGAGCTAATTCTGAAATAGGTAAATGGATAGAAGATAAAGAAAAGCATTCCGAGTTGCTCGGTGGTGCAGCCGATGTAATGAAAGATGCGGCTAACGAAAAATACTTAGCGCAGGCATTACTTGATATGTCGATGGATCATTCAATGAAAACCGGCTTAAACGTTGCTGAAGAAGTGGTTAAAGAGCTACGAAAAGTTGCAAAGCTTCATAAAAAAGACCCGCAACATGCTAGCCTTGCGGTTCTTAAGTCGCCAGATATTCCCTCTATTTTGGTCGAAACGGGGTTTATATCTAACCCGCGAGAAGAAAAATTATTGAAAAGTGCAAATCATCAAGAGCGTTTAGCCAAGGCTATGTTCACCTCAATTAAAAATTACTATTTGAAAAACCCACCAGATGATTCGTTGTTTGCAAAATTAAAGTCGCAATACCCTACAAAACATAAAGTACGTCCGGGTGAATCTTTAAGTATGTTGGCAAGCCGTTATGGGGTCAGCATAAGTAAAATAAAAAAAGTAAATAAACTAAATTCAAACACGCTTTTTATTGGTCAAGAGCTCGACATACCACAGAGTTAATTACATAAATCTGCACGCAGTTTGCTAGGAAATATCATGAATATTGAAATACTACCTGCCCGTTTAGCCAACCAGATTGCCGCAGGTGAAGTGGTTGAGCGTCCAGCATCGGTAGTAAAAGAGCTTGTTGAAAATAGCCTTGATGCTGGCGCTACTCGTATTCAAATAGAGATAGAGCGTGGTGGCCATAAGCTTATTCGTATTCGTGATAATGGCTCGGGTATAGGTAAAGAAGAGCTCACACTTGCGCTTTCTCGCCATGCGACAAGTAAGTTAAAGTCGCTTGATGATTTAGAAAATATTTGTTCACTAGGTTTTAGGGGCGAGGCATTAGCTTCAATTAGCTCAGTATCGCGATTAACCCTCAGCTCCAAACCAAAGACTCAAGACGCTGCTTGGCAAGCATTTGCAGAAGGCCGTGATATGGCTGTGCAAGTTAAGCCGGTTGCTCACCCTGATGGCACCACCATTGAGGTTAAAGATCTATTTTTTAATACCCCTGCACGGCGCAAATTTTTACGTACCGAAAAAACAGAGTTTACCCATATTGATGAGCTCATTAAGCGTATAGCGCTTAGCCGGTTTGATGTATCGATTACGCTGACTCATAACGAAAAAGTAGTTAGGCAATACCGCGCAAAAACAGATCCCGCTCACGCCATAACTCGCGTTGCACAAGTTGCGGGTAAGGCGTTTGCAGAGCAAGGACTTCATATTCAATCTGGGGAAGCAGGGCTTCAACTGCATGGCTGGGTTTTACCGGTAGGCTCTGTAAATACAACGCAGTACACGTATGTAAATAATCGTATGATGCGCGATAAGCTCATTTTACACGCTATTCGTCAGGCATTTGAAGAAGCTAGTGGGGTACAAGAGCTACCAGGGTTTGTAATTTATATTGATATTGACCCACGCCAAGTTGATGTAAATGTACACCCAGCAAAGCATGAAGTACGTTTTCATCAAGGTCGCTTAGTACATGACTTTATTTTACAAGCGATCAAGCAAGTTGTTGTGCCATTGCAAGGTGAGTTTAACAATGAAGCGGTAACGACAGCTGATGATCATTTACCTGCATTTACTCATGCCATGCATCCGTCGACATCTAAAAATGAGACTAGCGGCGGTTACGATTATCCTAAATCTCAGTTACAACCAAATTATTCAGGTAGTTCAAGTTCAACTGGTGCAAAAAGTAGTGGTGGTGAATACAGAGCATCATCAAGTGCAAACCATCAAGACGTGAATGCGTTTTATCAGGGAGTGGGTGAACAACATGCTGCGCACTTTGATGTCGTGGCGCAAACCACTCAGCAAGATTCATCAGTACCGGAACAAAGTGCTGTGAGTATGGTATCTATTATTAGTTTGCATGATGGAAACTGTGTCTTTAGTGCGCAGCAGCAGCTATTTTGCTCACATTTTAAATACGCCATAGTTGATGATTGGCATGAGCAAATTAAAGAGCAAGGTAGCCTTGAAGGTAAAGCATTGTTATTACCTGTCAGGGTTAATTTATCAAAAGAAGACTGTTTGCTAATCGAAGGGCAGCAATCGTGGTTCACGCTGCTTGGCTTTGAATTGGTGATAGAGAAGCAGTTTGTCATGGTTAAAAAGCTGCCATCATGTTTGTATTTACTTGATGTAAGTAATGCTGTTAATGAGTTACTAAGCGCGTGTAAAAAGCAGTTTGAGAACATAGAAGATTGGTTAAATTGGCAGGCCGAATGTATACCGCCGCGTTTTTATGCTAGCAACGTATTTATAACTCAACAAATGCGCTTACAAAATAATCCGCAAACTATTGAACGCTTGCGTGAAAAAGCAGTTAAAATAGAGCTAAGTCAGTATTTAGCGCAATTAAATTAGGGTGTTCGTGTTGAGTCAATTACCAGTTATATTTTTAATGGGTCCCACTGCTGCAGGTAAAACAGCATTGGCTATTTCTTTGTGCGAGCATTTAAATACAGAGATAATCAGCGTCGATTCAGCATTAGTGTACAAAGGTATGGACATTGGCACTGCAAAACCTGATTCAGAAGAATTGGCTCGCGCTCCACATCATCTTATTGATCTGCTTGACCCGAGTGAAACGTATTCTGTTGCAGATTTTAGACGTGATGCAATAAAAAAAATTGATGAATTTCATCAACAAGGTAAAGTACCTGTATTAGTTGGAGGTACAATGCTGTACTTCAAGGCACTTATTGATGGTTTATCGCCTCTGCCTGAGGCAGACCCAGCTATAAGGACTCAACTTGAAGCAGAGGCTAGTGAGTTTGGCTGGCCACACTTGTATCAAGAACTCGTGAAAATAGATCCACAAGCGGCACAAAAAATGAGTGAAAACGACTCGCAAAGAATTAACCGTGCGCTGGAGGTATATCGATTAACCGGTAAAACAATGACTGAACTGCAAAAGCAAAAGCAGCCACCTTTACCGTATACTTTTCATCAATTTGCCATCGCGCCGCAAGAGCGAAGTGAATTACATCAACGAATTGAAGAAAGGTTTAAAATAATGATAGATCAGGGGTTTGAAAATGAAGTTTCGGCCTTATATCTACGTAAAGATTTACATCACAATATGCCTTCTATTCGTTGTGTGGGCTATAGACAGATGTGGGATTACCTTGCGGGTGAAGTAAGTCATGATGAAATGGTATTTCGAGGTATCGCAGCAACCCGGCAATTGGCTAAACGTCAATTAACTTGGTTGAGAAGTTGGCCTGATGTTACTTGGTTAACAACCGGCGATGAAGAAAACTTGCATCATGTAGTAAGTTCGCTAAGCTAGTAGTAGTTGGATATGATTTAGCTTTATTAAATGAGTTCAGCCACTTAATTATAATAACACCTAGAACGAAGGAAGAATAACATGGCAAAAGGCCAATCGTTACAAGACCCATTTTTGAATGCACTACGTCGTGAGCGCATTCCAGTATCAATCTTTTTGGTTAATGGCATAAAATTACAAGGTAAAATCCAGTCATTTGATCAATTTGTTATTTTACTTGAAAACACGGTAAACCAAATGGTTTACAAACACGCAATTTCAACAGTTGTACCTGCTCGCGCAGTCAACTTCCAAGGTGTTCAAGGGAGCGATGACACTGAAGAACCAGAAGCTGGAAACTTTTAATTAGGAGCGTAATGCTTGTTTGACCGCTATGAATCCGGCGAACAGGCAATTTTAGTTCATATCGACTTACCTAAAGAAGGGGATCGTGAAGATCTTCATGAATTAGAGATGTTGGTATCTTCTGCTGGTGTTAGTAGTTTGGCGGTTGTGCAAGGCAGCCGTCAAGCACCACATCCGAAACTATTCGTCGGTACCGGTAAAGCAGAAGAAATAGCTGAGATTGTCAAAATCCACAATGCAGATGTCGTTATTTTTAATCATCAACTCAGACCGTCACAAGAACGCAACTTAGAGCGCGTTTGTCAGTGCCGTGTGCTTGATAGAACGACCCTTATTCTTGATATTTTTGCCCAACGTGCACGTACCCATGAGGGTAAATTGCAGGTTGAATTGGCACAACTTCGTCATATGTCTACTCGGCTTATCCGAGGTTGGACTCACCTTGAGCGTCAAAAGGGTGGTATTGGTTTACGTGGGCCTGGTGAAACTCAATTAGAGACCGATAGGCGTTTACTGCGCGTACGTATTCAAAGTATTCGTGCACGACTACAAAAAGTGGCTGTCCAGCGTGAGCAGGGTAGACGCGCGCGTAACCGTAATGAAATTCCAACGGTGTCGTTAGTTGGTTACACTAATGCGGGTAAATCTACATTATTTAATCGTATTACAGATTCTGAGGTTTATGCTGCCGATCAGCTTTTTGCGACGCTTGACCCAACACTGCGTAAACTGGAGTTGGGTGATGTTGGTCAGGTGATTTTAGCCGATACCGTGGGTTTTATCCGTCATTTGCCTCACGATTTAGTGGCTGCATTTAAAGCAACATTGACCGAAACACGTGAAGCCGATTTACAGTTACACGTAATAGATGCTGCTGATTCGCGAATTAAAGAAAATATTGAACAAGTGCAATCGGTGCTTAAAGAAATTGAAGCCGATGACGTTCCACAGCTATTAATTTATAATAAAATTGATGCGCTTGATAATGTTGCTCCGCGTATTGATCGAGATAGTGAAGGTCAACCTATAAGAGTATGGTTGTCTGCACAAACGGGTGAAGGGTGTGAATTACTAAGCGAAGCCATTAGCGAGTTGCTTGCTAAAAAAATGTTTAGTGAAACGCTTTTATTAACCCCTTTATACGGGCGTTTAAGGGCTTCACTTTTTAGCTTAAATGCGGTGCATGAAGAGCGATTTGATGAACAAGGCAATTGGCTACTAGATGTAAGAATGCCAATGGTTGAATGGAATCGCTTAATTAAAGAATTTGGTCCTGAAATTGTTGGTTTTATCAACCGAGATTAAAAATTGACGTTTAAATGTCGGTTTTTGTATGAGAAACGCAGTAGATTTGATAGATTTAACACAATTTCCTAATTTATTTAGATAACAATGGAGTATAGCTATGGCCTGGAATGAACCGGGTAATAATGGCAATGACAAAGATCCGTGGAACAATAAAGGCGGACGTGATCAAGGCCCACCTGATTTAGACGAGGTGTTCCGTAAGTTTAGTAACAAGTTCGGCGGCTTATTTGGCGGTAAAAAATCCGGCAATGGAAGCGGTGGCGGACTTGGCGGAGCCGGTATTTCATTTATCCTCATTATCGCCGCTATTGTTTGGGCGTTAAGTGGTATTTATACGGTTAAAGAAGCCGAACGTGGTGTTGTTTTGCAGTTTGGTAAATATGACCGAATTGCTGAACCAGGCCTGCGTTGGAAAATGACGTTTATTGAAACGGTTATCCCAGTTGATATCGAAGCCGTTCGTTCACTGTCGGCGTCTGGCTTTATGCTTACTGAAGATGAAAACGTGGTAAGTGTTGAGTTTCAGGTGCAATACCGTGTTATTGACCCATACCTTTACAAGTTTAGCGTAACGAATGCTGACAGCAGTCTAGAAGAAGCGCTAGACAGTGCATTGCGTTATGTTGTGGGTCACGCAAAAATGGACCAAGTTTTAACGAACGGTCGTGAAGAAGTGCGTCAAAACACATGGGATGAGCTTAACAAGGTAATCGAACCATACAACCTTGGTTTAATTGTTACTGACGTTAACTTTAAAGATTCTCGCCCACCTACTGAAGTTAAAGATGCGTTTGATGATGCGATTGCAGCGCAAGAAGATGAAGAGCGTTTCATCCGTGAAGCAGAAGCGTATGCGCGTGAAATTGAACCGCGTGCACGTGGTCAAGTAACACGTATGACACAAGAAGCTGAAGGTTACCAAGAGCGTATTACACTGGAAGCGCAAGGTGAGGTTGCTCGCTTTGAAAAGCTATTACCTGAGTATCTAGCGGCTAAAGAAGTAACGCGTGAACGCTTATACATTGATGCAATGGAAGAAGTGTTAGGTAGCAGTTCTAAGGTGTTGGTTGATGTGAAGGGTGGTAATAACATGATGTACTTACCTCTTGATAAAATCATGGAAAAGCAAGGCACTGCAACACGTGTTGCGTTACCAAGCTCAAGTGACATTCAAGACTTAAGAAACAAAGTAAATACATCACGTAACAGCACCGTTAATAGCAGCAACGACCGCTTTAACAACGATCGCTTTAACTAGGGGAGATAAGCATAATGAAAAATTTTAGTTTAGTAATACTACTAGTTGCCATTGTGATGTCTTTCTCATCGGTATTTGTTGTACCTGAAGGGCAAAAAGCAATTGTGCTATTGTTCAGTAAAGTACAAAAAGATGACGATGATCAAGCGGTTGTTTATGGCCCAGGTTTGCATTTGAAAGTCCCATTTTTTAGCCAAGTACGTCGTATTGATGCACGTATTCAAACGCTAGATGGAACGCCAGATCGTTTTGTGACAAGTGAGAAGAAAGACTTAATTGTTGATTCGTTTGTTAAATGGCGTGTTAACGACTTTAGTGCTTTTTACTTACGTGCACGTGGCGACAAGCAATATGCTGAAACGTTACTTGAGCAAAAGGTTAATAACGGACTTCGTACTAACTTTGGTACACGCACAATTCGTGAAATTGTATCGGGTGAGCGTAGTGAGCTTATGGAAGAAGCATTAGTTCAAGCATCTGAAAGTGCCCGCGAGTTAGGTATTGAAGTGCTAGACGTACGTGTTAAGCAAATTAATTTGCCTCAAGAAGTAAGTAGTTCGATTTATCAACGTATGCGTGCTGAGCGTACTGCCGTTGCTAAAGAGCACCGCTCTGAAGGTCAGGAAAAAGCGGAGACTATTCGTGCTAGCGTTGACCGTCGAGTGACAGTTATGCTTGCAGACGCTGAACGTAACTCACGCTCAGTGCGCGGTCAAGGTGATGCAGATGCTGCCGCTATTTATGCAAATGCATATAATAAAGATCCAGAGTTTTTCAGCTTTGTACGTTCTTTAGAAGCGTATAAGAAAACATTTAAAGGTAAGCAAGATGTGATGGTGCTTTCACCAGACAGTGACTTCTTCCAATATATGAAAGGCGCTAAAGCGCAGTAGACTATATTTATACTTTTAAAATTTAAAGCTCCGCACTTGCGGGGCTTTTTGTTGAATACAATCTACAACTTTAAATCACTGTTATATATGTGGTTATTTACTCATATTTTAATTTAATAATTCTTCGCAGAAAAAATAAGCTGAACAGGGGTGATCTTTGCTTGGGTTTTCTGGTAAAATCTCGTCCTAATTTTCTCTAAGTGAATTTACAATGGGTAAAAACGTTGTTGTATTAGGCACCCAATGGGGTGACGAAGGTAAGGGTAAGGTAGTTGACCTCCTTACGGACAAAGCATCTTTAGTAGTTCGTTATCAAGGTGGCCACAATGCAGGTCATACTTTAGTTATCGAAGGTAAAAAGACGGTTCTACACCTTATTCCATCGGGTGTATTACGTGACAATGTTAAATGTGTGATTGGTAATGGTGTTGTTTTATCACCAGAAGCGCTAATGAAAGAAATTGGCATGCTTGAAGAGCGTGGCGTACCAGTACGCGAACGTCTTTTAATAAGTGAAGCATGTCCGCTAATTTTGCCTTTCCATGTTGCATTAGATGTAGCCCGCGAAACAGCTCGTGGCGACAAGCCAATTGGCACAACTGGCCGTGGCATTGGTCCTGCGTACGAAGATAAAGTAGCACGTCGCGGTTTACGCGTAGGTGACTTATTTAATCCTGAATTATTTGCAGCTAAACTAAAAGAAGTTCTTGAGTACCATAACTTCACATTAGTTAATTACTACAAAGTAGACGCTGTAGATTTCCAAAAAACGTTTGATGATGCAATGGCTGTTGCAGATATCTTAAAAGCAATGGTTGTAGATGTAACTGAGCTTTTAGACCAAACACGTTTAGCAGGTGAGCACATTTTATTTGAAGGTGCGCAAGGTACATTACTTGATATCGATCACGGTACTTATCCTTATGTAACTTCGTCAAACACGACCGCTGGTGGCGTTGCAACTGGTGCTGGTTTTGGTCCACTAAACCTTGACTACGTGTTAGGTATTATCAAAGCGTACACAACACGTGTTGGTTCAGGCCCTTTCCCTACAGAGCTTTACGATGGCCTTGATAAGCAAGACCCAGTTGGTAAGCACTTAGGTGACAAAGGTCATGAGTTTGGTGCTACTACAGGTCGTCTTCGTCGTACTGGTTGGTTAGATGCAGTGGCAATGCGCCGTGCAGTTCAAATCAACAGTATTTCAGGTTTTTGTTTAACTAAGCTTGATGTTTTAGATGGCTTAGAAACATTGAAAATCTGTACTGGCTACCAGCTTGAAGATGGCACTGTTACAAACGTAACACCATTAGCTGCTGAAGGTTACGAGAAAGTAACACCGGTATATGAAGAGATGCCGGGTTGGTCTGAAAATACTGTGGGTGTAACTTCACTTGAAGGCTTACCAAAAGCTGCAATTGATTACATCAAGCGTATTGAAGAAATCACTGGTGTTCCAATTGATATTATTTCTACAGGTCCAGACCGTGTAGAAACAATGGTACTTCGCAACCCGTTTGCTTAATTACCATAAATATAAAAAAAGCTGCTAAATGCAGCTTTTTTTGTGTCTAAAATTCACCTTGGAACGATCTTTGTATATTATTTAGTAAGATAATTTTTGTACGTGGTGAACATGCGCCTATTTTTAAAAAGTTCGTTATTAGCTGTGCCTTTAGTGTCAGTGTCTTTATTTATATCTTCCAATACGTTAGCAGATGAATCACCTGCTGCAGTACCGCTATACACTGAATCAGAGCTTATCGCGTTAATAAATAAAAATGTGCATTTGCAGCGTGTAAAGGCAGATGATTGCCAGCTAGTTCAAGATATTGAAGCGCGAGCCAATAAAATGGCATTGCCATCCTATCAATTTTTATATGGCGATATGCTTGCTTATAATGTGTGTGTTGAGCGAAATGTAGAGCTAGGCGTGTATTATATGAGAAAGTCTGCTGAGCAAGGCTTAGCGGCAGCGCTTGAGCAGTTAGGTCGCTATTACGATACCGGAAGGCTAGTTCAGCAAGATAAAGCCATGGCTATTACGTATTTACGGGAAGCTTCTGCACAAGGTAACTTAAAAGCTCAGTTACGTTTAGTGAAGTTGTTTAATGATGGCTACGGTAGCCCACGGGATTTTGAAGATGCATATCGTTGGTTGTTTAATGCAATGGTAGCAGATAAAGCAACGCATAAAAAAATTGAAAACGCTCTAACTAAGCTTGCGCAAAAAATGCCTGATAGTGTAGTAGAGCGCGCTCGGTTACCTATGTAATACTAATCAAGAATAAACTTTAATTAAGCGAGTTGCTGTACATTTAGAAAAAAGCCCTAATAAAATTAGGGCTTTTTTGTGAGCATTATTTTAGTTAACTTTATTCTTTGTCTTTAGGTTGAGGGTCTTTTAATAACGACATTTTAGGGGGGTGCAGTGCAACAATACGCTCACCTTCTTGAGGCGGTTTGTCCATATTAAGTGTGAATGGTGTTACTTTAGCTGGTGTATCGTCATCGTTGTCTTTATCTCCTTTAAGAATAAATAAAGGGATAGCCTCAGGGTTCATTTCTAAGTATTGCTCCCAGCTAAACTCATCTGAAATACGTGTAGCACTTACTTTTCCGCCTTTAGCAATAACACTACTTAAGCGAGCGTACGAACCTTCATCCCCAAATAATATTTGACGCGATAAAAATGTCGCACTGTCTTTGTTGGCTTTAGCGTGTGTTGTTGATGAGCGTAGCGAAAACACGTTTTTTTCATTGAGTAAATGTGAAAAATACTGCACACCTAATGCATTGTGATGCCTGTTTGGTGAAAGCGCTAAAACACTTCGGATAGTTGTAAGCGGTAAGTATCGTTCAGCATGCTCTGATTGCGGATTACCATAATAGCAAGGTAAGCCATCCATACGTGCCATTTTACAGTTTTCCCATGCCGGATCTGACAGGTGAACAGGTATATTTTGCTCTTTTAAGCCCCGACCAATAGCACGTGACACATGGTTAGCCCCAATAATTAAAATAGTATTAGGTGACGGTTGGCGCACACCTAACAACTTAGCCACAGGTATTGCTGTTAAGCTTTGTAGTACAACAGTTATAATAATAACTGTAAAAATAAGTGGAACCATTTTTTCTGCATCAGCCACACCCGCTTCCATCATACTAAGTGCAAACACTGAACCAACAGCGGCTGCTACAATACCCCTTGGTGCAATCCAGGCGAGTACTAAGCGAGATTTAATTGGTAAGTCGGTACCAAAGGTAGAGATAGCAATGCATAAAGGGCGGGCTACAAATAACACAATCGCTAAAAATATAAATACATCACTATCTAACATCATTAAGTCGGAAAGCTGTAAACGGGCTGCGAGTAAGATGAAAAGCGTTGATATAAGAATCATCGACAAGTCTTCTTTAAATTCTAAAACAGAGTCTATTTCTAGGTCATCTTGATTCGCAAGCCAAATACCAAATACCGTTACGGCCAATAAGCCTGACTCATGGCTTAAGTAGTTTGATACAGAAAAGCTAATTAATACCAGCGCTAAAATACCAAACTTATGTAATTCAAATGGCAACCATTCTCGGCGCATTAATTGAGTTGTAACCCAGCCTGCTGCTACCCCTATTGTTAGACCAACTCCAACAGTTTTAACTAAAGCAACAATAGTATGGCTTAGTACCTCGCCTTGGCCTACTAACATTACTGCTTCAAATACCAGTACAGCAAACAATGCCCCGATAGGGTCAATAACAATCCCTTCCCAGCGTAGAATGCGGTCTATGTCTTGTGTGGGGCGCATGGAGTTTAGTAAAGGCGCTATTACTGTCGGGCCTGTTACCACAAGCACTGCGCCGAGCACAGCAGCAACCCGCCAATTGAGCTCAAGTAACCAATAGGCACTTAAACTAATTACAACACAGGTTGCAATCATACCAATGGAGCATAGGTTTCTGACTACTTTACCAATTCCCTTTAACTCCCTAAAGTGAAGGGTAAGGGCGCCTTCAAATAGAATAACAGCCACACTTAATGATACGACAGGGAAGAGTAAGTCGCCTAAAAGTGCATCAGGGTCTAAAACACCACTAAATGGCCCAAGTAACAGGCCAGTGAGCAATAAAAAAAGAATAGCGGGTACTCTAAATGCCCACGCTACCCATTGGGCAAGCACTGAGCAGAGTGCGATACCGGCTATGTAAATTGCTGACATAGATTAGGAATTCCTTATTATGATTTTATTTAAAGTATAACGATTTTAGTTGTTATTAAAGGGGTATACACGGGAAAATCAACTATTACTATTTAATTTTAGCCGCTAACAAAATATTAGTACGTATTAATTATGGTTTGCGTTGCTAAATATTTTATAAATTATCAATAACACCTTCTATCTTCATGATTTGAAAGTAAAAAAGTTTGTTACTAAACGCTTTTTAATGTGGTCGTTTGAATTTTAGCCTTGATCTTACGACCTAATTTAGCGTATTATACTTCGAGTTCAAATAATTAGGTATCTAATTAAATTACCTGGGAAATAAATTCGTCGTTAATGTTACGGTCATATTTGCTAGGTATAATCGTTATTTAGAAGCTAGTTCAGTATTTGAACGTCTAAAATATAATTTATTTGATTACTTGATTCGGTTTATCTCAAGCATTTAAAGTTTGAGTTGAATTGATATCTTTCAATGTTTAACCCCCATCGTGGCGGTTAAATCTCGGTCCTTTAGTCTTCACCCTATCTGTTGGTGTACCAGACTTTAGAGGCTCTATGTATGTTGTTAATAAAAAAGTCACCAAGGCTTTTTACAGCGATGCATAAACAACACTTTTTAAACTTTCTTATAGGCATTACTTTCATTGCAAGGTATCTGCTTTTTATATCTGAGCTTAAATTTAAAGCCTTGCTTTTAGATTTTGGCTTTCTTGTGTGTGTTTAAAAGTGTTGCCAAAAAACACAAATTCGAAGCTACATATATTGGTAGCTATTTAGTTTAGCTCATTAACACTGAGCACAGATAAAATGGAAAGTAGAAGACTTATGCAAAAGTTAAATTGGCGACGCATTGTTTTAAAAGTAGGTAGCGCACTCATTGCACCGGATCAAGACGGTTGTCGTTCTCGTTACATTCTTACTATCGCACAGTTTATTGTTCGTTGTCGTGCTCGCGGCATTGAGGTCATTTTAGTTTCATCAGGTTCTGTTGCGGCAGGTTCGCACCTATTCCCTTCTGACCAACCCCGTTCAGTTGTATTAAAAAAAGCAATGGCTGCCGCTGGTCAAACTGAAATGATTGCTATGTGGGACCGCTTTTTTGATTTTCCATCTGCCCAGCTTTTGCTAACTCATGGTGATTTGCGCGACCGAGAGCGTTATCAAAGTATTCGTGAAACCGTGTTTACATTATTAGAGCATGGTGTTTTACCTATCATTAATGAAAATGATGCGGTAACTACCGATGACCTTAAAGTAGGTGACAACGATAATTTATCAGCAATGGTTGCAGCAGCTGCTGATGCAGACGCTTTACTCATTTTTTCAGACGTAGATGGTTTATACGATAAAAACCCAAATCTTCATGACGATGCTGTTTTATTACCTGAAATAAAATCAATTGATGATTCTATTTACGCCATGGCAGGATGTGCTACTAGCGCAGTAGGTACTGGCGGTATGAAAACTAAAATAGAAGCGGCAGAAAAAGCAACATCACACGGAATCGCAACATATATAATTAATGGTTTTAAAGAAGAGACATTTAATCGTTTATTAGAGGGTGACAACCCTGGAACAATATTTTTACCATACGAAAAACCAATGCAAGATTCGGTGCATTGGATGACACACACTGCGAATGAGCAAGGTGAAGTTGTGGTAGATGGAACATTTGATGAATCAATCGAAGGTGAAACTGGCATAATTCGCGGCGATGAAATTGTTGAAGTACATGGTGAGTTTGCAATTGGCGACACCATACTCGTTAGAAGTGAAGATGGTACGCGTTTAGCTAAAGCGACCGCAAATTACAGTAGTTGTTTGTTGAATTTCATTGCAGACAACGAACAAAGTGAATTTAGTGAAAAAATGCAGGATTCTATTGGACCTGTTATTTCAGAAAAAGATATCGCATTATTGGAGAAGTCATGAGTTTAATTACGGATATTTCGCGTCAGGCAGCTAAAGCTGCAAATACACTTGCTTTACTCGACACCGAGACAAAAAACCAAGTATTAACAGAAATGGCTGCGGCATTAAGAGAGCAAAAAGCATTTATAATTCAAGAAAACGAAATTGATTTAAGCGCTGCGCGCGACAACAATTTGCCAGCGGCAATGGTTGATCGTCTAACTCTGAACGATGAACGCATAGAATCGATGGCTGAAGGGATAGAAGTTATAGTAAGCCTGGATGATCCGGTGGGTCAACTTCGTGAAATCACCGAACGACCTAATGGTATTAAAATTCGTAAAATGCGCGTACCACTTGGTGTTGTTTGTATGATTTATGAAGCACGCCCTAATGTGACAGCAGACGCTGGTGCTTTGTGTTTTAAATCGGGTAATGGCGTTATTTTACGCGGTGGTAAAGAGGCGCTTAAAAGCTCACAAGCGATTGCCAGTGTAATGCACAGTGTACTTGAAAAGCACAACTTACCCGTTTCATTAATCTCGGTTATTCCAGATCCCGATCGTGCACTTCTTATGGAGTTGATGCAGCAACGTGATAGCATCGATTTAATCATTCCTCGCGGCGGTGAAGGGTTGATTAACTTTGTTACCGAGAACAGTACCATTCCTGTTATTCAGCATTACAAAGGCGTATGTCATTTGTATGTCGATAAAGACGCAGACCTAGAGGTTGCGATTAATTTATTACTTAATGGTAAAACACAACGAACGGGTGTATGTAATGCACTTGAAGGTTTGGTTGTACATGAAGATATCGCAGATGAGTTCCTAAATTTATGTGCGGTAGTACTTCGTCAAGAAGGTGTAAAGATCAATGCTGATAGCTTTGCTGCCAAATACTTCGATAATGCAACTGTTTTAGCTGATGATGAGTTTGGTGAAGAATACCTAGACTTAGAAATCGCGATACGCGTAGTACCTACATTTTCAGCCGCTGTTGAGCATATTGCTCAATTTGGCTCAAATCACACAGAAGTGATTTGTACTAAAAACCAAGCCGCAGCTGAGTTATTTCAACGTAGTGTAGATGCGTCAGTTGTGATGGTGAATGCATCGTCTCGTTTTTCTGATGGTTCACAGTTAGGATTGGGTGCAGAGATTGGCATTGCTACATCTAAGCTTCATGCGTATGGCCCTATGGGGCTTGAATCACTCACAACAGAAAAATATTTAGTGAATGGCGAAGGCCAAGTTCGCGAATAAATTTTATATTAATTTTACAAAAGCCGAGCATAGCTCGGCTTTTTATTTTTGATAAAAATCACTTTAATTTAGCTAGCCAATCGTTTACTGGCTCAGGTTTATGCAAGTGATAACCCTGTAGTATCACCTCCGGGTATTCCTGTAGTAAATCGAAGTGTGATTGGTTTTCGACACCCTCTGCAACAACGTCTAATTCAAATAAACGTCCCAAACTCACAATCATATCAATTATTAACTTATCATTTTTATTTGTTGGCGCTTCGAGCACAAAAGAACGGTCTATTTTAAGCTCTTGAATTGGTAATTGCTTTAAATATGTGAGGCTTGAATAGCCAGTTCCAAAATCATCAATTGATACTTTAACACCGAACTTTTTGAGGTTATGCACAGCTTCAATAGCAGAGTCCATATTATTTAGTAGCGTACCTTCAATAATCTCTATAGTGAGTTGCGACGCAATAACATTATTAATTGTTAGCTGTTCAACTAAAAAGGCTAAAAAGCGTGGCTCATGGAAATGTCGACCACTTATGTTTATTGATAAACTTAAGTGAGGGTGTGTTTGATTAATCTTAGCTAATGTTTTTAAGGCATTTTCACATACCCAGCAATCTAAGTCATAAATAACGTCAGACTCTTCAGCAATAGAAATAAACTCACTGGGGCTAATAAAGCCTTTTGTCGTGTGTTTCCAACGAAGTAAAACCTCAGCTCCTTTTAAAATTTGATCACTATCATATTGAGACTGTAAATGAAGTGATAACTCGTTATAAGCGATTGCTTTACGTAGGTCTTGCTCAATTTCGAAACGTCTTTTTGCTTGTTCACCAAATGAGGTGTCAAAAAATGTAACTCGGTTGCCCCCTTTCTCTTTTGCTTTATAGCAGGCAGCTTCACAGTTTCTGATAGTCTCAATAGCGCTTTCCCATTGCCCATGTTGCGGGAATATATACATACCAATACTTACTGTTAGGCTAACCTCTTGCAAATCAACAAAAAAAGGTAGTCTTACGGATGTAAGAATTTCTTGTGCTTTTTTCTCTGCAATAATTTGAGCTCTTGCTCTGCCAATGCCTTTATCTAGGACAGACAACGTTGCAAAGGCATCGCTTCCCAAGCGAGCAATAATATCATTATTATCAGTATTTGTATGGATACGCTTAGTTAGTTCTTTTAGGACATGGTCACCGGCTAGCAGGCCCATTCCATCATTAAACGAGTGAAACCCATCTACATCGATAATAAAAATATAGGCAAAATTTTTGTCAGTGGAACAGCTTTGTAATTGCTGCTCTAACTGCTTTAAGAAGCTGTTACGGTTAGGTAGGGCGGTTAATTCGTCATGCCAAGTTAAGTAATCTATTCGCTCCTGGGTCACTTTTAGGCTTGATATATCGCTAAATACACCGATGTAGTGATCGTTAGTATCGTGTTCATTTTTTACAAGGCTCAACGTTAGCAATTCAGGGTATAACTCACCACTTTTGCGTCGGGTAACTAACTCACCACTCCAGTAGCCGGCTTCACTTGCGTGTTGCCATACTTGTTCAAAGTTTATATTTGGCTGGTTATTTTGTTTGATATCGTGAATATGCATATTTAACGAATTAGCTTCATCGTAACCCGTGATGCGGCAAAAAGAAGGATTAACCGCGATTATTTTGCCTGTACTGTTAGTTATCACAACACCGTCAGCTGTACTCGTTAGTGCGTGAAAAAAGAGTTGATGTTTAGATGATAACTGCTTTAATTCTTTTTCTCTAACATCCAGCTCCATTGCTAAAGATTCTATTTCAAGCAGCTTGTCATGTAGGTCAAAGTTTTTCTCTATTAATCGGTCTAGCATACCTTGTGCTGTTATATGTGTACGAATGCGAGCTCTGACCAAGGCTAATTTATAAGGCTTGTGAATATAATCTATGGCGCCCATAGCAAAGCCTTTTTCTTCAGACTCTTCTTCTGTAAGCGCCGTAACAAAGATGATGGGAATGCCTTTTGTTTTGGGTTTCCCTTTTAGTATAGTGCACACTTCATAACCATTCATTCCCGGCATCATTATGTCGAGTAAAATTAAATCTGGACGGGTAGACTCAATAAACGTTAGAGCTTGCTCTCCACTTGTCGATATTCGAACATCGTAGTCGGTTGAAAGCCCTTCTACCAAAATATGTAAGTTACTTGGTTCGTCATCAACAATTAGAATTAAAGGCTTTTGTCGCTGCGCTTTTTGTTCACTTTTATTTATGGTGTAATGAGTTAAATGCACTGTTAATCCTTTTTACATAGTATTTAAATTCTGAATCACTCAATCATTAATGCTTTGTGTCTGCTTTATATGTTTCAATAATCGAAATTACAGACGGATAGTCGAAACTATTAATCGCCTCTATTAGTTTTGATAAGCCGTGTTCAGTATCATAGCTATTCGCTTCTAAATGCCTTTTTAGGTCGTTTGGGATAGGACGAGACGCTAATGCTAGTGAGTGAATCTCATTTATCACTACCAGCTCATCTTCGAGATTGTGTCGTTTCGGCTCTATATTTTCCAAATTGAGTGTCGCTAATAATTCTTTAATAGAAAAAAGCGTTGCTGCCAAATTTTCTTTTAATAAATCTATATTAAGCGAATTTTCCTCAAGTAGTGATTTTTCAGTCTCTAATGCACACTTTTGCAGCTTCTCTAGCCCTAATGTACCCGCTAACCCCTTCAGTGTATGCACCGTTCGCTTTAAAGTAGCAACATCATTATTGTTTATTAATAAATCAGCCTTCGCTGAAAAGTTATTATTATCATTTATGAATCGAGTAAGCAATGTCATGAGTAAGGTTTCATTGTTATCAACGTTTTGCTTTGCTTTTACTAAATTTATTGTTTGCAAATTATCTCTACTTTTTAGGTGTTTATCTAAGCTTTCGTAAAGCGCGTCAAATACAATGGGTTTAACCAAAAAGTCATCCATACCTGCATCAGCGGCTGCTTTTTTATCTCTGGGCTCTACAGCAGCACTTAAAGCAATAATAGGCATATTGTTACCTTTTGCTCTTAGTTGTTTTGTTGCTTCAAGGCCGTCCATATGGGGCATTTGTATATCCATAAATACAATATCAAAATGTTGAGCTGATACTTTATCTATAGCGTCTAGCCCATCGTTTGCAATTGTTGTATTAAGGTCAAATTTACCTAGCATTGCAGAGGTTATTTCTTGGTTAAGTTTGTTATCGTCCACAACAAGTGCTTTAAAATCAGTTAGTTTTGGCAGGTCTACCTTTGCAGGTAAAGGGTTATTTTTGCTAGCAGTGTTATTAATTAATTGCTGTTCTGCAATGGTGAATGGAAGAGTAAATAAAAACTCACTTCCTTTGCCAAGTTCGCTTTTTACTTGTATGTCACCACCTAATAATTTGGTTAGCTGTTTGCTAATCGTTAGGCCAAGCCCTGTGCCTCCGTACTTTCTTGTTGTACTTGAGTCGCCTTGAGCAAATGATTCAAACACCCTATCAGATTGGGCTTGCGTCATACCAATTCCGGTATCACTAATGCTAAAGCGCAACTGTACTTTGTTTTCTTTTTGAAAAATGACTTCTATGGTTAATGACACCTCACCCTTATCGGTAAACTTAATGGCATTACCAATGCAATTATTAATTATTTGATTTAGCTGTATAGGATCGCCCAACAGAGTCAGGTGTCTGTCGGCATGCACAACACAATTTAGAGCTAGTCCTTTTTGTTGTGCATTAATCGAAAATAAGTCTTGGACGTTAGATACGATCGTATCGAGTGTGAAAGGGATTTTCTCAAGTTTGACGTTATTAGAGTCGAGTTTTGAAAAGTCTAAAATATTGTTTAAAACTTGCAGTAAACTTTGCGCGCTGGAAAACGCTTTTTTAGCGTATTGCTCCTGCTTAGCGGGCATTTCACTACTTTGTAAGAGTTGAAGCATACCCAATATGCCGTTCATTGGTGTGCGAAGTTCATGGCTCATATTTGCCACAAAGTCGATTTTTGTTTTATTAGCCTTGTTTGTTTCCTCTATTGCTTGAGTAAGCTCTGTATTCATGGCTTCCATTTTTACATTTAAAGCGCGTGTTTCATCAAGTAATTGCTTCGTTTCCTCACTTTTTAAATAAAGTGTATTAGCCGCTTTTAACACAGATGCAATTTCGCTCAGCTTTGTATGCTTATTTTTTAGTGTAATTGGCTCACCTTCATTCATACTATTAAGTAGCAAGGTAAGCTGTGATAGGGGTTTAATAACAAAAGCAACAATAAAATAACAAAGCAGCAAAATAATAATCAGAATTAGAAAGGTAAATAGGCTGCTTTGCTTGGTTTTTTTCGTTAATTCACTATTAAATTGCGACTTAACCAAATTTAACTTTTCTTCTTCAGCGCTTTTAATTTTATTAGTTAGGTATAAAAGTTCGTTTTCGATCCCTGTCAGCACAACATTCACAGAGTAGGTGTAACTACGTGTTAGCAGTATTAGTTGGTTATGTGTTTTTTTAAGATTAATTGTTTTATCAAGCAAGGAGTCATTAATAGCTGACATACGGTTAATTTTTGTGTGCAAAAACGCTAGATTTTGCTTCACATTTTGAGCTTCATCAAAATTAGGTTTATAAAGGTAGCTGACAGCTGCATGCTTAAGGTTACTAATGGTTAGTAAAATATCATTGTAGAGAATTTTTTTATCTTCATTTGATAGTGACTCAAGTGCCATTACCTTTTTTTGTAGCGCTTCAATGGGCTGTTTAAATCCAGATGAGTATATTTGCTCGCGCTTTTGTCTGTTAATAACTACTTTTTCAAATGTTGTTTCATAGTTTTTTAGGTGCTCGCTGAGGCGAGTAAGCATATTTTTATATTCAGGGGTTTTGTCTAGCGTGTTTAATGTTAATTGCCCTAAATGAATATTTGCTTGGTCTAAATATGTTTTAAACTTTGCAATATTATTTTTATTAGCGTCATCAATAAATGCAACGGCATGACTTTGTAAGGCGATGACATCTCTTTCCAGCTTTACGACAGCTTCACTTTTACTAATAGCATTGTTTTGAATGTTTTGCAGGCTGGTTAACGACTCTTGCAAGTGGTTAAATAAATAACTTTGTAAAAGAAGCAGTCCAGCTAATACAGCTAAGGTCGCAATTATTTTTGACTTAATAGAGCGCATTATCGACTTATTAACTCATACCACTTTTGTAAACTGTAGTCGTAGGTTGGCATAACGGTATTCCATACTGCAACATTACTGAAGCGTTTAGTGTAACTTCCACCATTTCTTTGTTCGCCTTTTCTAACCGCAATATTACCATTTGTTTCTAGTAAATCAGTGTTTGCGATTTTGCCGTCATACCAATAGTCCCATTCATTCTGTGAAAGTAATGGTTTAGAGCGCTGCGGATTACTTATGTAATAACCTTGGCGAGCAATAAACGCACCTGGCCAGCCAGATAACCACCAATTCATATAATCGTAAGAAGCATCTTTCACACTATCATGCGTTTGTGATGACAAACACATTACACCATGCCAGCCTCTGTAGCCTTCTTTAGGTGCTGCAAAGCGCACATTTATGCCTTGGCCATTTAGCGCAGATACCGCAGGAGAAAACATACTTTCAATATGAACGCGTTCATCTTTCATATACTGAACAGATTCAGGCACTGAGTTCCAATAACCGCTAAAGTGGCCTTGGCGTTTGAGCTCAAGTAGTACCTTAAATAAGTTATCCAATTCAATACGAGTCATTGCCCCTATATTGTTAATTTTCACAAGCCCTTTAGCTTTAGCAGCAAGCGCTAAGTCAAATAAACCAATAGTAGGCGCATTTACAATACCTACTTTTCCTCTGTGTTGCTCATCCAGTAACCATCCCCAACTTTCAGTTTCATAGGCAATTCCGGGTTTAATAAATTTAGTGTTATAACCAAAGGAGTCTACATTGTGCACGTAGGGTAAAAAGCTTATTAAGTCGCTTTCTTGCTCACTGAGTGTGCCATCGGGCTGTACATTTAATATTTTAAAGGGAGCGTCACCTGCACCAATATTGGCATCTTCTGATAACTTTCCTGTTTTTGTAAGGCTATTTATTTCGTTAAAATAAGTAAGGCGTTTTTTTTCTATGGGTTGTATTGAGCCTGCATTCCACAACACATTAATACTGTTTGACCACTGCTCGTATAAATCAAATGAGCTGGGGTCCATTGAGGCTCTTTGCAAAACAGCGGCACTACCAGCGGGCGTAAATTCAATATTAATGCCTAAATCACTCATGGCTTGCTTACGAATTGCGTCCTGTAAGGTTACATGTGTGCCAAGCACTCTTATTGTGACCTTGTTACGAGCAAAAACATAAGGAACATGGGTTATAGCGCCTGCAGTTAAGCCTATAGCTGCAAGTTTTTTAAGTGTTGAGCGTTTTGGAGAGTCCATGATTTACCTAAGGCATTAATAGATATACAAGTATGTATAGCTAATAATTGATAAAGACTCAAGATAATAGAGATAAATGAAAAACAAAATAAAATGAATGAATTAGGGTGTTTTTGAAGTAAAGAATATATTTAAGGAAGGAGTAGGAAAGTGGTGGAGCTAAGCAGGATCGAACTGCTGACCTCCTGCGTGCAAGGCAGGCGCTCTCCCAGCTGAGCTATAGCCCCACATTCCTAGTTTATGCATAACATAAACGCTTGGCTGCTGAGTTCCAAGCGGGACGAACTTTAAGTTTTTTTATAAATTTGGTCAAGTATTTTTTCGCTAATTTTCACAGTTTAGATGAATTTTTGATAGACTCGGCTTAATTACTCATTAAAACGACAGAAAATAATGAAAAAAAGCGTTTTGGTACTGATGGTTTTACTTTCGGGTTGTGCATCAAATGAAGAGCCGCCTTTTGAAATAAACAACAAACAGTTTTTTGAAAAACAAGATGAGCAAGGAAATAATGTATTTGCCTATGTTGTATCGGTTAAAGCTAAGCACCGTGAGAACTTTAATCTCGATCGTGGACGTAATAACAGACCTTCTCGCAGTGAAGTTAAGGAATATATTGAGCAAGAACACTTTGAAGAGTCGAGTGTGTTAAAGCTAAAACTAGAAGACCGGGCCGTTGAATTATTAAAGCAAGAGCTTACAACGCGTGAATACTGCGCTAATAATCATGAAATAACAGACGTTCTGTGGCGAGATCTAAGCGTGCAATTAAGAGGGCGTTGTTTGTAACTATGTTAGCGGACAAAACAAAATTAGAGGCGTGTTTAGCGCATTTAAATATTAATTACGATGTTCTCGAACACCCACCTTTACATACTAGCTTAGCAGCGGATGAATTACTGCTTGAACGCCCAGGTACACGTTTAAAAAATTTATTTTTGCGTGATAACGAAGGTAAACGTCACTTTTTAGTG
The DNA here is from genome assembly GCF_023161925.1 of Pseudoalteromonas sp. 2CM32C. Lineage (NCBI taxonomy): Bacteria > Pseudomonadati > Pseudomonadota > Gammaproteobacteria > Alteromonadales > Pseudoalteromonadaceae > Pseudoalteromonas > Pseudoalteromonas sp. 2CM32C. Next base: position 37,263 of record NZ_JALNTI010000005.1, read on the forward strand.
ATTACAGCTCACAATAAGCAGTTGGACCTAAAAGCACTCTCTAATCAGCAAGGTTTGTCGCGTTTAGGGTTTGCTTCAAGCGAACGTTTAGCAACCTATTTAAAAGTTGCACCAGGGTGCGTATCAATGCTTGCGCTACTAAACGATAAACAAAATGCGGTAACAGTATGGTTAGATCAAGATATTTGGTTTGGGGAGTTATTTCACTGCCACCCCTTTGAAAATACGCTGACATGGATTTTGAGTAAATCAGACCTAAAAACCTTTTTTAATCATACGGATCATCAACCGCGCGTCATGTTTTTACCGTCAAGGTAAGCCCAGGTAATAAGAAAAAAGCCACACAAACAAACTACAAGTAAGGTACACATAAATGCCGTTTGTCCGTACTGTTGATAAACTAAACCCGGTAATAGTGAGCCACTAGCCCCGCCACTGTAATAAAACGAGACATACCCTCCGTTTGTGACGCTTGGTGGTGCTTTACTTATTTGATTGACCAGTGGAGCTGCGGTTGAATGAATAATAAACATAGCCGCACAAAATAGCGTGAATGCAGTTAAAAATACGCTTAGCTGGTGGCTTATTAGCGCAACAATACTAAGGCTATAAAAAATGAAAGTCGCCGCTAATACGTGCCAAGCTGAAGGTGCTTTTTTTAGTAACCAAGGCGTCGCAATAGATGCCAAAGCACCAATTAAATAGCCGCTATAAACTAATCCGATATCACGAGTGTTGGTAATTAAAAATGTTTTTTGCAGTATAAAAGGCAAATAATTAAGTAAAGCAGCAAAACAAAAAAACATACAAAACACAGCGCTGTAAACTTTTAAGACAGGACCTTTCTTAAGTTGTTTGATGTAATCTAGAGGTGATTTTGGAGCATGGGGGCTCATGTTATTGAATCTGTGGGGCTTTATTAATATGGCTAAAAAAACAAGCATAAAAGCAATTAAGTAATAAAAGCTTTGCCAATGCCATAAGTCACTAAACAGTGCAGCAAGTACTCTTCCAAAGTAACCACCTGCAATACTGCTGCCTATATAAAGTGTCATATTTTTTTGAAGTGTATCAGCGCTAAAGCTTATCCCTATGAAACTGGTCATGGCGGTTAATGCTGCGGGAAGAGTAAGGCCTTGTAAAAACCTTACTAACAGTAAGAGCTCAAAACTAGGCACCCATATAAATAGCAAGCAGCTAAAGCTCAGTATTATCATTGCAATGCGAAGTATTTTTAAAGGATTCTGTTTAGCTAAAAACAAGCCGTATACTAATGGTGCAATAGCGAGTGGCAGCATGGTTGCCGTCATAAGGCTACCAGCAACGGCAGGCGATACATTATATTCACTCGCAAATAAGTTCAGTAACGGTTGAGGTGCATAAAGCACAAAAAATATAACAATGGAGCAAGCAAGTAGATGAATTAAGCGCATTATTTGGCTTATGAGTTAGCTAGTTGGCTACTTAATTGTATTGAAAGTTAACTCTAATTGATAATTAAAAGTACGATTATTGTTTTATATCATGCTTAGTATGAAGGAGTTTGTTAGATTAATACCAATAGCACTGTTATTTAAACGCGTTGATGATTAAAATGAGCGTAATATTAGTTTTTACTGGAACAATGCCATGGGTTCATTACAAGACCAATTGCTTCAAGCAGGGTTAACAACATCGCATAAAGCTAAAGTTGCTAAATCAGAAAAACGTAAGCAACAAAAAAAACAAAAAAAGGGGGCGACAAGTAACCCTAGTGATCTGCAAAAGCATATTCAACAAACTAAACTTGAGCAGCAGAAAAAAGCAGAAGAGCTTAACCAAGTTCGCCAAGTTAGCCTTAAACAGCGTGAGCAAGAAGCGCGCGTTAAACAAATTTTAGAGCACAACAACCAAGATGCTATTCGTGGTGAGCGAACCTTTAATTTTACTTACGACAAAAAAGTTAAAAGTATTGAAGTGAATGAAAACACTCAAAAAGCATTGTCGGGTGGTCGTTTAGCAATTTGTGTCCTAGAAGGGCAGTTTTATGTATTAGAAGACGAACCCGCTCGCAAGGTGGCTGAAGTTGACGAAAAATACATTGTTTTTCATGTTGAAGCTGAAAATAAACCAAAAGATGAAGACGATCCGTACGCAGATTTTGAAGTGCCAGACGATTTAGTATGGTAACAATCAGTTAAGCGTCTGCTCATATTTATTTGCTAAACTAATTATGAGCATAAAACGAGCTAGCAGTGTAGGATTAAGTTGATCGTCTAGCATCGTTTCTAACGTATGCTTTTTATTTGATTGTTGACTACAATCAATTGAACAGTTTTTTCTAACCGTCAAAAAAGAAGAGTAAATACAATGAGCAAGATGAAAACACTAATACTAGGCGCGGGCATTAGTTTAGCCGCAAGTTTCTCGTTTAATGCAGCTGCTGCCGATGGCGCCGCTCTTTACACTGCAAAAAATTGTCAAACCTGCCATGGTGCAGATGGTAAAGCACCAATCATGGGTATGTACCCTAAACTTAATGGCCAAAACAAAGATTATTTAGTTGCACAAATGAAAGACATTAAGTCGGGTGCGCGTAATAATGGTATGTCTATGGCGATGAAAGCAATGGTTGCTACAGTAACAGACGAAGAGTTTGAAGCTATTGCAGACTACTTATCTAAAGTAAAATAACTCAAAGCAGTTATTCACCCTTTAAAAAACAGCCGCATACGTGTGGCTGTTTTTGTTTGTTGATTGCTATAAAAGACAGAGTGTTTTAGACTTCTAAACATCTATTCGCACTTGTTATGTGTGTATTTTAAAAGGCTTACTATGTTTGATTTACCCCAACTCGATTTAAAAAATAAAGTATCTGCTCAAGAGTGGCAACTTCGTGTCGACCTTGCTGCCTGTTACCGGCTAGTGGATCACTTTCGCTGGGGAGATTTAATTTACACGCATTTATCAGCGCGTTTGCCGGGCACTGACCATTATCTTGTTAACGCTTTTGGGTTAACATTTGACGAAGTAACCGCGTCAAACTTAGTTAAGGTCGACTTAAACGGGAATATAATCGACGACACTCCCTTTAGCATTAACCCTGCTGGTTTTACTATTCATAGTGCAATACACGAAGTAAGAGAAGATGCGCATTGCGTTATTCACCTGCACACCAAAGAAACCATTGCTGTGGCTACGCAAAAAAAGGGCTTATTACCATTGAGCCAGTATTCTATGTTTTCATTGCCGTCGCTTTCATATCACGGTTACGAAGGCCTTGCAGTTAATGATGATGAGCGCAAAGTCCTTCAGGATGATCTAGGCTCAACTAATCACATGTTATTAGTTAACCATGGTGGGTTAACCGTAGGCCCTACTGTAGGCGATGCGTTTATGCGTTTTTACGACTTACAGCGCGCCTGCGAAATACAATTAGCGCTGCAAGCTAGCTCGCAAGAGGTAATTCCCGTGCCTCAACCAATTATCGACAATATTTATAATCAAGCCAATGTGGTTCATAGCGGCAGCACCGGAGGCCAGCTTGCTTGGCCTGCTATGCTACGTAAAGCGTATCGGCTTGATCCCAGTTTTGCAAAATAACCTTAACAGGTTAATAAGGAATTTTTATGAAGGTAAATCGCGTAGAAGTATTTGATATTCATTGTCCAGAGCGCCCAGCATGGACACCTGTATTCGTTCGCATTCATACTGATGAAGGCATTAGTGGTGTGGGTGAGGCGGGTCTTGCTTATGATTTAGGTCATAGCGCAGCTGCCGCCATGATCAAAGAAATGGCAGATGCTTTTTTAATTGGTCACGACCCATTTCAGACAGAAAAACTATGGTCTCGCATGTTACGAGAAAGCTTTTGGGGTTTAGGTGGTGGACCCGTTGTGTACGCTGCAATGAGTGCTATTGATACTGCGCTTTGGGATATTAAAGGTAAGGCGCTCGGGTTACCGGTATATCAATTACTTGGTGGTAAGGTTAACGACAAGCTTCGTACTTATGCATCGCAACTGCAGTTTGACTGGGATAGCGAATTTAAAGCGCTAGTTCAGCCACAAGAATATGCAGAGGCAGCATTAAAAGCCATGGCTGAGGGTTACGATGCAGTAAAGGTAGATCCAATTCAATACGATAAAGACGGTAATACCTATTACGACCGAACTAATATTATTTCACGCCCAGAAATGAAGTTGTATCGCGCGCGTATGCAAGCTATTCGTGAAGCCGTGGGTGATGAAGTGGATATTATTTTTGAATGCCATAGTTTACCGGGTGCTACATCTGCAATTCAAATTGGTGAAATAGCCGAAGAATTTGATTGTATGTACTTTGAAGAGCCTGTGAACTACTTAAATCACTCATTGCATGCCAAAGTAGCAGATAAAGTTAATGTGCCAATTGCAGGTGGTGAGCGCTTGTATAACCGCTGGGGGGTTCGTCCTTATTTAGAAGATCAGAGTATTGACGTACTTCAGCCCGATATCGGTTTATGTGGTGGTTTTACTGAAACTAAAAAGGTATGCGATTACGCTGATATTTTTGATGTACGCATTCAGGCGCACGTATGTGGTGGGCCAGTTGCAACGGCTGCATCACTGCATTTAGAAACAGCTATTCCTAACTTTTTAATTCATGAGCATCACACGTACGCAATTAAAAAGTGGAACCGCGAGTTGTGTTTACAAGACCCACAACCTAAAAATGGTTTCTTTGAAGTATCTGAAGAGCCAGGTTTGGGTATTGAGCTAAACGATGAGATTGTAATGCGGTCGCAACGTGTAGAAATAAAATAATAACTAAGCTTGTTATTATAACAGCCGGTAAGTGACTATTCACTTACCGGCTTTTTATTAGCAGAATTAAGGTCATTCGTTAATTACGCACTCAACACCTTTGAGCTCTTGAGTTGCTTTGCTATCTACGTGCCGTATAAAGCATTGTTTGTTTTTTATCATCAGCTCAAATTGGTCGGGTGGATTAAGCTGATGACTTTTTATTATGTTATTTTCGTTTAAATTACTCAGCGTAACCACACTGTTTATTGTAAATACATCGTCATCTAACGTTATATTTTGCATATTCATAAGGGTATTGATTACTTTGTTAACCGCGCTTTGATTAGGCGCTAAAAGTAATGCATGTTGTAATTTTGGAGTGGGTTCAGCGTGTTGCGATACACAGCCACTTAATAAAGCGCACAAAGCTAAGCTCGAAATGAATAATGTGTTTTTCATAAAACCTACGCCATTTTAAGCATAATAGAAATTAAATATAACGAGTTTTACTTACACTTGGTAGTAATGCTTTGCATTTGCGTAGCTGAGCTTATGCCAAAGGCTATGGCTATTACATAACGCATAATTCTGATGCCATAGGGCATTGTAATGCGTGTTTATTTGGCATACCGGAAAGTTACTAGCAAACATAATACGCTGCTCGCCAAAATGTTGTAAAAGCCACTTAAAGCAGGCTTCTTGTTGTGATTGTGTCAGGTCTAATAATTCAAAGCCAGAAAACTTAATGGCAATATTGCTATATTGGGCAAGTAGTTCAACGCCTTTTTGCCAAGAAATCAAATCATCAGGCAACCCTGCATGGTTAAGAATAATTTGTAGGTGAGGTAATTGTTTTGCACAGTGAGCAATATGATTGGCCACACTAATATTGTGTAACTCAAATTGCGCTTCAAAATGCAATTTGTTTGCTGCTAATAAGTCAAGATTATGAATACAACGAGGGCTTTTTAGCCTTAATGCGTCATCCCCTTCGGTTATATCTCTAATGCCACATAAGCTTGAATGAGCAAGCGCATTTAGTGCATTACTAAATTGCTCAGCAGGGGCATTTATTTGGTTAAAGCTAATGGCTTTAAATGGCATTTCACTTAAGTGCTTACTTAGCCAATTTAGCTCCTCAATTGGGGCTGAGTTATCAAAGCCTGCTTCTATGTGTACAAGGCCTTTTAATTTAAAGTCGGTACTGTTGGCAAGTTGTTGTGCGCTAATAGGCCGTTTTATTTTTTCTAAATTGGGCCACGCAGGAGGATTGCTTCCTTGTAGCCAAGTGTATTGACCATCGAGTAAATTAAAAAAATGAACATGCGGGTCAATTATATTTGTACTCATTGGGCTGTATAGCCGCCATCAATACTTTGTAAGCTGCCAGTAATAAAGCTTGCATCGTCACTTGCTAGAAAACTCACAAGAGCGGCTACTTCATCGGCTTGACCTAATCGGTTTAGCGGTTGAAGACTGGCTTCCTCTGCCACTATATCGGCTTTGTTTGCACCGCTTTTATCGCAGTAAGCGTCTATTGCGTTATGAAATAAAGGGGTTTCAATGGTGCCTGGACACACTGCATTAGCACGAATATTAAAGCGTGCATAATCAAGTGCCGTAGTTTTTGCCATTGAGGCGAGGGCATGTTTAGTGAGGTTGTAGGCAAATGAATTTTGCTTGGCAACTAATGCTTGGTCGGATGCTATTAATATAATAGAACCCGTATTATTTGCCTTCATCGTTGGGAGTACGCTTTGTACCGCCGCATAGGCGCCTTTTACATTAAGCGCAAATAGCGCATCGAGCGTTTGCTCATCAGTGCTTTCTATATTTGCGCTTAAGTGTTTTCCAGCATTAGAAACCAGTACGTCAATACGTTGAGATTGTTCATGTATCACGCTTATTGAGCGGCGGACAGCTTCTACATCACTTACATCGCAATGATGAAAAACACCTACATCACTTGGTGTGATATCAAGGTTATGTACCTCATAGCCACTAGCTAGTAAGCGCTTTACTACCGCTAGGCCAATCCCTTTTGTACCACCTGTTACAATTGCAACTTTTGACATACTTGTTCCTTTTTCGCTAATTAGTGAGCGTGGCCACAACCGCCTTCAGCGTGAACATGGCCATGCGAAATTTCTTCGCTGGTTGCTTCGCGTACCGATACAACTTCAACATCAAATGTTAGAGTTTTACCTGCAAATGGGTGGTTTAGGTCACAATCGGCATTAAAACGACCAACTTTAACAATTGTGACTTGATGACGGCCTTGGTTAGATTGAACCATTGCGGTCATACCTGGTTTCCACACTTTAACATCGCCTTGTAAATGCTTTAGTGGAATGCGTTGAATTAAGTCATCAACACGCTCACCATAAGATTCACTTGGTTCAAGTGTTACACTAAATTTATCGCCGGCACTTTTATCTTCAAGGGCTTTTTCTAAACCCGCAAGCATGCCTTCGCTGCCATGGATGTAGCTAAGTGGTGCATCATTTACACTACTTTCAATTTGCTCACCTGCTTCACTGAGTGTGTAGTGAAACTCTACTGCCGAATTTTTACTAATTTGCATGCTGATCTCTTTCAATAATAACTATGTTAGGGCGTGATTTTACGCGAAATAGATTGGTTTATAAACTTAACGTGGTTGATTTAGTGTTTTTTGCAGATCAAGCAGTAGGTCTTTTTTGATTGGCTTGGCTTTAGGTTTTTCAGCTTGAGGAATAAAAAGTACTAGCTGACTGCCGGGCTTTAAAATACTTGAGGCTGATAATTTATTCCACTTAGCTAAATCGCTATGTGGTACGTCGTAAAGTTGGCTAATGCTCCACAGGCTATCTCCGGTTTTTACGGTGTAGTCTATTTCTATTGTTGGGATGACAATATCTTCTTGAGGTTCTAGATAAGGGCTTATTTTGTAATCTATGGTTAAAGAGCTTGGTAAGGTTTTGGGTTGCCCAACCAATAACTTTTCGCCTATACCAATAAAGTTATTGGCTTTGTTATTAAGCTGTTTAAGCGCTTTGACCGACATACTATAACGCTTTGCAATGCCATAAAGTGTATCGTTTTGCTTTACTATGTATTCACCAGCAAAGTTAGATTTAAAAAACTGACTTTTTAAAAGTGCCTCTTGGCCTATTGGCAGTAGTAAGGTATGTGGTCCGTTTGGCGAACTTTGATTTTTTAAATACCCTTGGTTAATTGCATGTAACTGCTTTGAGCCAATTCCAGACAGCTTAGCAATAACTGAAAAATCGAATTGCTGACCTATATTCATTTGTGTGGTGAGTGGTTTATAAGCAAGTTTTGGTTGCTTCATGCCTGTTTGTGGATGCTTAACTAAATAACTTAAAGCGAGTAATTTTGGTACGTAATCAGCAGTTTCTTTTGGCAAGCTGAGCGACCAAAAGTCAGTGCTTTTTCCTCGTTTAGTATTTTTCTCTATGGCCCGTTTTACGCGTCCTTCACCGCTATTGTAGGCGGCTAATGCATGTAGCCAGTTACCATTAAAACGTTTATGTAAATAACTCAGATAATCCAGCGCAGCATCGGTTGAAGCAAGTACATCTTGGCGTCCGTCGTACCATTGATCTGACTTTATACCAAAGTGATACGCGGTTGCACCGACAAGTTGCCATACGCCAACAGCTTGCTGCGATGAGGCAGCGGTAGGTCTAAAGTCACTTTCCACAAAAGGCAGTAACGCTATTTCCATAGGGAGGTTTCTTTGCTCGATCTTTTTTACAATGTGGTATAAATAGGGTGCTGCACGCTTACTTACCGTTGTTAGGTATTTAGGCTGTTTTAGATACCACTTAATGCGTTTTTTTAAAGCCCGATTTTGATAAACCGTAAAGTGTAAGTTGTTAGCAATGTGCACCCATAAATCAGTCGTTTTTGGTGGGCGCTTTTTTACGACTCTATTTTTAACCTTTAGTGGCGTGCTTTGTTCTTCAATAAGAAGTGCTTGTTGCTTTTGGGGTATCGGTTCATCTACGTTTTGGTGATTAGCGTAATCAGGCTCAAAATGAGTAAATATTTGAGGTGCCTCTGCCTGCTTTTGCTCAGTTGATTCACAACCAAACAAAAAAAGTACTAAAAAGCATAATATCAAACTGCGCATAGTGATCACTTGAATAAATTCCTTTTATTATTTTAACACAATCCGTTGTGTTGGGTTATTGTGAGCTTTTAGCGCGATTGAGTCCTGCTTGTAAAAAAAACTGGCTCGACTTTTGGTTTAGCGTGTCTTGTTGATAAGGAGCGAGCACATTTTGTGGAAAAGATTCTATGAGTGCTTCAGTTGTTAGGTTTTGATTACTTTTGACGTGTTCAGTCAGGGCATTTAAAAACGCCAGTGGTTGATTTAGTTGTTGTTTATTTAGAGTATCACCATGGCCTGGTATAATGAGTGATAGCTTTTCATTACTTATGTATTGTTTAAGCAACGTTTGCCAGCTTTTAAGTTCACCGTGGCCTGGGTAAGGCAGCCAATCAACAATATCACCACCAATTAACGTGCTCCCATTGTTTGTAGTAATGGTTAAATCACCCGTAGTATGCGCTTTGTGTGGTGTGATATTTATCTCAAAGTTCCCTAAATTAAGCGTTTTACTTACTGCTAATGCTATTTTTGGTGGATTAAGCTTATATTCGCGCCAGCGAAAAAGTCGTGCTTTAGCCAGTTCTAGCTTTTCTCGCCATGCTGTTTGTTCTTCTTTGGGAATTGAAGCTAAACGCTGATAACTCAGTTCAATGCTTTTTTCATAGCTGTCGAGTTTATTGATGTAGGCTTTTTGATAGGTTTTAAAATCAGCGCTCACTTGCTGGTGGGTAATGAGTTTAGCGTTTGGATAGTAGTGTTGAACCACCGCCATTCCTAGTAAGTGATCGTCGTGATAATGAGTTGCAACTAAATAACAAAGAGGCGTTTTAAGACGTTTTTTTAGTTCAACGACAAGTTGTTCAACACCGGCAAAATTCCCGCTGGTATCAACAAGTAGGGCGCATTCAGCGCCTTCAATTAAAACTTGGTTTGAGTCGTAAAAGCGTAAATCGTCCTGTTGTTTTAAAAATTGGATATTGTTATTAATAGTTTGCCAGCTAATAGCTGCATTTGAATTGGCTGTGGCAAAAAGTAAACCTATCATCAGGAGTGTATATTTTAACGATGAGTGAATAGTGAGTAAGGAGTACTTCATTTGCGATCTCTTGCAGGCCATTTATTACCCTAATGATAAACAAAAAGCGCAGGTTGCGCTTTTTATTTTTTTTGTTCGGGGTCACTTGCCAAATGTTGGCTGAGTTTATCAACAAGTTGGTCTTGGTGTTGCTGCTCAACAGTTGCTTGTGTTTTTGCTTCAAGCAAATCGTGGCTTAAATTAAGTGCTGCCATAAGCAATGCTTTTTGATCGTTTCGAACGGTTGAACGCTGTTTCATTTGTTCAACTAAGTCGTTTAGATTTTTAGCTGCTGCTATCAATGCCTCTTCTTGTCCTTGCGGACAAGCAAATTGCTGCTCTTTACCTAGCAACTCAACAGTGACCCGCTGGTTTTGCAGCTCAGACATTAGCTAGCCTGTTGTGCGCTTTGTAATTTATCAAGCAAGCCAGTTAATGTTGTGCTGGCATCTTTTTGCTTTTCTTCGTTTTCAAGCGCTTCTAGTTGTAAAAGCTCATTATCATCAGCAAGTTTGCTGTTTTGTTCTTTTAAGCTAGCAACGTCAGTTTGTAATTGATTATTGCGTTCAATAAGTGAATCGATCAGTTGTTCGAGTTGTTGAAGAGTATTGTTGTCCATAAGGCGCTCATATAACTGTAATTAATGTCTTGCAAATGTAAAGCAAAGTACATTAATTTACTAGCATTTACGCGAGTTTTAGCTGATTTTTCTTCTTTGTTAAGGGATAATTCATACAACGTGCTTTTTTGTTCATATATGGTTCATTTAAACACCCTTTATCCAAGAGGTTGTTGAATTTTGCGGATTAAAGTTTGTTCAAACTAGGGGGTATTTAATCGTGGCGCGAGGTTTGTAACTCAGTGGACTCGGTAACTGCTCCCGCGTTATTCTACCGGCTTAAATTCATGTAAGTATAACCGCACTATGTAGGCTCTACTTTGCCTAAATATCAAACAGGCCGCTTAAACTTTAATCTCGAACGGTTAACAGACCCTAGTGCAAGTTGCTAAAGCCCAGTGCTTATGGTTCACTTGCGATATTAAATTGCGTATGGCGAAAATAAATAATGCTTAGTTACAGACACTCATTTCATGCGGGTAATCCGGCCGATGTTCTAAAACATCTTGTATTGGCTGAGGTGCTTAAATATCAAACAGTTAAGGATAAGCCGCTAGATTACATTGATACGCACTCTGGCGCAGGCTTTTTTGAACTCGCAGCAGCTGATGCTCAAAAAACGCAAGAATACCAAGACGGTATTGAAAAGTTGTGGGCGCACACAAGTGAGCATGAGGCACTTAACGAATACATTGACCTAATTAAATCGTTCAATAATACGAGTGACCTCGATTTTTATCCGGGTTCACCAAAAATTGCTGAACATTATTTACGTCGTCAAGATAAAGGTTGGTTTTTTGAATTGCACCCAAGAGACTTAGTCTTGCTAGAAAGTAATATGCAGGGTAAGCGCTCTATTCGAGTGCGCGGTGAAGACGGGTTCACTGGTTTGGTAGGGCTACTGCCACCTGCGTCTCGAAGAGCGTGCGTATTAATCGACCCACCATACGAAATTAAAGATGATTATGAACGCGTTGTAAAAACATTAATTAAAGCACATCAACGATTTGCAACGGGTACTTATATGATTTGGTATCCGGTTGTTGATCGGGAGCGCATTAACAATATGGAGCAGGGTTTAATTGATTCCGGTATGCGAAATATTCAGTTATTTGAGCTGGGAACCGAGGCCGATACTGACGTTCATGGCATGACTGCATCAGGTATGATAGTGATTAATCCGCCATGGAAGCTTAAACAAACTATGGATAATGTATTGCCTGAGCTAGTGTCATTGTTAAGTGAACCTACTGGCTTTTATAGGTGTGAGCAACTGGTTGATGAATAACCACTACTTACAAAAATGCCCAGCACTGCTGGGCATTTTTGTTCTAACTTATTACTCACAGTTAAAAGCGAAGATAGTGTGAGTTATTGACTGCCTACTTTTTAACAAACTTAGTTAAAATGACAATGCGCTGGCCATCAACACGCCCTTCAATGTGCTCAGGGTTACTGGTTAAACCAATGTTGCGCACCGCAGTACCACGTTTTGCTGTAAGGCTACTGCCTTTTACATCTAAATCTTTTATGAGTGTCACGGTATCGCCAGCTTGAAGAACCACGCCATTACTATCGACATGTTTAACATCGTCATCTTCAGCAAGTGCTTTATTAGCCCAAGCCAGAGTCTCTTCTTCTAGATATACCATGTCTAGCGCATCTTGTGCCCAACCGTTATCAGGTGCTAAGCGCGATAGCATTCTATAGGCAACAACTTGAACCGCAGGTGTTTGGCTCCACATGCTGTCATTTAAACAATGCCAATGCGTCGGCGTTACATCTACGGTGTTTTCAATTTGTTCTTTGCATGTTTTGCAAGTGTAAATGCATTTGTCTGAATGTGTTTCGGTTACAGGTGGAACTTCATAAACAGATAAGTCATTGGTAGCTGCACACAATTCACACTGGTTGTTGCTGCGTTCAATTAAGGCTTTTTCAATACTCATAGGACTACTTTTTTGGTCGGGTTAATATTTTTGCATAGTATAACTCAGCGCACTGGGTGTGTGTTATAAATCCCTTAATTTTGTATGGGTATTTCTTTCATGTATTTTTCAGCTATGTTGTTTATATAGCCAATGCTGTGGAGGTTTTTTATTACTTTATTAATGATAGGCATTAAGTGCTTATGTTTGCTAAGTAGGCGAATTCTCAAAAAACCATGAGAATATTGAGCACCAAAACCAATGTTGATATTAAGTTTTTGTGACCAATATAAGGTTGGCAACTCACCTATTATGGCAACATCTACTCTTTTTCGAACTAGCGCCTCTATGAGTTCTTTTTCCGAAGGAAAATCAACGCGTTTAAATGTATCAGCATTGTGATAATAATAACCTAATACTGTGCCTACATTTTTACCCTCCATGTTGGACACATGTTGCCATTTTTTTGTGTTTTCGGGCAGCGTTACAAGCATTTCTGTTACTGTAATTAATGGGTCAGAAAATACATATTGGGTGTTGGTTCTTTCACTTTGAGGTAGCCAATCAAGCGAGATCACATCAAAGTCAATAATCCCTTCATTAAGGTATTTAGTGATTCGCTTTGCTGGTAGCGATTCATGAGAAGCAGAGATATTAGCGTCAATCAATACTTTTTCAATGATTTCTGGTAACACACCCGGGCGTTTAGGATTGTTGGTGTAGAAAGGGTAATGACTTCCAGATGAGCTAATGTTGTACTTTAGGGTATTGTTGCTTTGTGCTGCAATATTAGGAAGCGAGCTCAATGCTAAACATAATATCAATAACCACTTTAAAATAAGCAAACCCGCTCCTGTACTACGAACTTTTTTATTAGTTTTATTTACTTTGCAAAATTTTGCAACGATTAAGATGCATTTACTATACTTTTAATCTTTAACATAGATTAGACTCAAAAGATTAGCTTTAATTTTGCACAAACTTATAGGTGAATTCTATTGAACGTGTCTGACACTCCGTCGTTAACGCCTACGTTGACACAATATGTTGCTAGGCAACCAATATTTGATGCAGACAAGGCAGTGTTTGCTTATGAGTTGCTTTACCGAAACTCAGCAAATAATGCGTTTCCTATAGGTACTAGCGATGAACACGCGACCAGCCGTTTGTTTTTTAATACCTTAATGCTAGTTGGTGCAGAAAAGCTTACAGCTCACCAACTTGCTTTTGTAAACCTTTCTACAGACGCTTTGCTGGATGAATTCCCTAAACTATTAAACCCTGAACATACTGTAATAGAAATTGTGGAGCGTACGGTAAATATTGCAGCGGTTGCTAGTCGTATTAAAGCGCTGAAAGGTCAGGGTTATGTATTTGCACTGGACGATTATGACGGCGATGAAAAATGGGAGCCGTTACTCGCCCTTGTTAGTTATATAAAAATTGAGGCTGAAGAGCCTATTATTAAAACTAATATGCGGGTTAAAAAGCTGAAACGAAGTTACCCTCATTGCAAAATAATAGTAGAGCGAATAGAAACTTACGATCAGTTTATAAACTTACGTGATGCAGGTTGTGATTATTTTCAGGGATTCTTTTTTGCCCGCCCAGAAATGCTAACTTACAGTGGGGTCGATCCTTCAAAAGTTACCGTTTTCGAACTCCTTAAAGCAATAGCAAAAGAATCGTTATGCTTTGAAGAAATTCATCAGCGTGTAGCTAAAGATGTAGGAATAACGGCGCGAATTTTACGTTTGGCAAATGCACGTTCTAATAATAGTAATTTAGTTATTACGTCCATATCGCAAGCTGTTGTTTATTTAGGTGAGGACGTAATTCGCCAATTTGTGCGTGTATTAGCTGTTAGCGATTTAGGAATAGATAAACCAACAGAGTTGACTAAATTTGCTCTTGTACGCGCTCGGTTAATAGAGCTTATATTAGCTGAAACAAACAAAAATTTATCTCAGCAAGGTTACTTAGTGGGTTTGTTTTCGATGCTTGATGCGATATTAGATATTGAGCTAGCAACTATTGTAAAAGAGTTTACGCTAGATAAAAGCATAACAGATGCTTTGCTACTGCAAACCGGTTTGCTGGGTGATTGCTTATTACTGGCAAAAGCGATTGAAACTAAAAACTGGGCAGTGGTTGAAACACAACTTAAGTTGGTTAACCCAGAGATGGAAATAGAAAAAATATACAGCTTTATATTAGAGTCAATGCTTTATAGTGATGATGTAATAGAAGTTATGAGCGAATAAGTATGCGTAATTTTTTATCTGTTGTAAGTGTAGTTATTGCTTTATGTTTGTTATTTCCGGGTATTACAAAACCCGTGCTAACAATTGAAGGGAATATTGATAAATCAAAACTTGCTCAAGCGGGGATTGAAATGTTAGCTGAAGAGGGCGATGGCCGAACGCGCAGCATGCTAATGATGTTTTCAAACATGTTGGGCCTGGATAAGTTAGACGGTGAGATTAGCGCTTATAGCAAAACGCAAAGTATTTACGGCACTATCACAGACCTAGCAAATAATAATAATTTACTTGTGGCTGCCTTGGTTGGTCTTTTTTCAGTTGTGGTGCCAAGCTTAAAGCTATTATTACAGCTACTGTATTGCTGCTTACCAGTGAATAGACTTAAGCAAGTATGTGGCAATATTGTTTGTGCACTCAGCAAATGGAGTATGGTTGATGTATTTGTAATAGCATTAATTGTTACGTATTTAGCGGGCAATGCACACGGTAAAAGTGGTGAATTACTTGTTATGAATGCACAATTTGGTGAAGGGTTTTGGTATTTTAGTGGCTATTGTATATTTACAGTAATTGCCAGTTATTTAATTAAACCCCAAACCAAACTACAAAACACGCCCTAAATTATTTGTAGTCGTTTATAAGTTACTTTAAAATCCCCTTTTTTGATTGAGGTACTATTTTGCAACGCTTGTACACTATTTTACTTACGCTTACTTTACTGCTCACGTTCGTGGGTCAGTCGTTTGCGTCTGTAGCAAGTGAATGTGAAATGCCTCATCAGTCTAATGCTCACGTTAATATGCATTTGGGCAATAGTAGCGCAGAGAATAACAGCGCTCACCATTCCATGATGCAAATGGATTGCTGCGATGATGAAGCGACTGCTCAAAATGAATGCAGTTGCCCTGTTAATGGCTGTACCGCTAACTCAATGCTCAATGTTGATATTCTAATGATTATTGCAGTTATGAGTACTGAAAAAGTTAATGCGTGCGAATCGCTTGCTCAAACAACCTCTCCCAAATCACTTTACCGACCTCCAATGTTTGCTTAAATAGCAGGATAGGTGTGTTTAAATTTTATGGAACCTCAAGCTGATTTTTATCTTTTGAAAACGTGATTAGTTTTCGTATTAGGTGCGGCTGATATAAACACCTTTCTTGCCAATTTAAATTTTTTATTAATTTTTAAATGGAGCAAGTGATGAATTACGCTTTGAAAATAAATGCAGTGCTATGTTGTTTGACTTTGTTCAGTAGTGCGGCAAATACCCAAGAAGAAAAAACGACTGGCGCAATAGATGAGTATAGCTCTGTACGTACGCTAAACTTATCTCACGCCCTTACCTATGCACTTGCAAATGATCCGTGGTTATCGGCAAGCCGCCACCAAGAGCAAGCCATTATGGCGCAAAGTATTATGGCGGGTACTTTACCCGACCCAACACTAACGCTTGGTCTTATGAACTTACCAACAAATGGTTATGCGTTTGACCAAGAAGGGATGACTCAATTTAAAGTGAGTCTAAGCCAAAAATTTAGCCGCGGTGATAGTCTATCACTGAAACAAAAGTCGCTTTTTCAGTCGTCTAAGCAATATCCATGGCAGCGAGCTGATAGGTTGGCTCAAGTGAAAGCGATGGTTACTGAGTTTTGGTTAAATGCTTATAGGGCTCAGTACAGTATTAATTTGATTGAGAAAGACAAAGAGTTATTTACTCAGCTTATTCAAATAACTGAGGCCAGCTACGCAAGTACACAGGGTAAAACACGCCAGCAAGATATTATTCGTGCTCAGTTAGAGCTTACCCGCTTAGAAGATAAGCTACTCATACTTGAACAGCAACTTCACAGTGCTAAAAACCGGCTAGCGCAATGGTTACCCATAACAATGTTAGTAAAATCTTTAGACGATAAATTTATACCTCCTGTGGCGCTTACTGATTTTAATACCCTTGAATTTAGTCAACTTATGCAATTACTTATGGCTCATCCAGCTATTGTTGCTATAGAGCAAAGTGTGTTGGCAAAGCAAACACAAGTGAGCTTAGCGAAACAAAGTTATAAGCCACAGATAGGGGTTAATGTGGGGTATGGCTATCGAGCAGACACCCCAATGGGCCAATCAAGAGCCGATTTACTTTCTGTGGGTGTTAGCATTGATCTCCCTTTATTTACGGATAACAGGCAAGACCAACACGTTAAATCGGCTATATCGATTAAGGAAGCGACTAAAACACAAAAAAGGGTCGCTTTGCAAAAGCTCAAAGGTATGTATTTTAAAGAATACAGTCAGCTATCCCAGTTACAAAAACGAAATACGCTATATCAAAATATTTTATTAGTACAAATGGCTGAGCAATCACAAGCAACTTTAAATGCTTATACGCGTGATGACGGTGACTTTTCTGATGTTATGCAAGCACGTATTAGTGAGTTAAATGCCAAAATTGACGCGCTTAACATCCAAGTCGATCAACACATTATTATTGCACGCTTAAATTATTATATGAGTAGCTTAGACTCCCAAGTTATGGGCGAACTACGCGAGGAGCAGCCTGATGAACACTAATTTGAAACTATTCATTGCCGCTATTGTAGGGGCTGGTTTATGGGCTGGTTTTACGCAAATTATAGCTGATGAAAAACCGGCCGTAAAACAACCCTTATATTGGGTGGCACCCATGGACAGCAATTATAGGCGTGACGCTCCAGGCCTCTCTCCTATGGGAATGGATTTAGTGCCCGTTTACGACGAAGTTGGTAATAGTGAAAGTGAAAAAGGAGCGATTACTATTTCGCCAGCGGTAATTAACAATTTAGGAGTTAAAACCACTAAGGTGCAGTTAAAAGCACTGCAAAGTAACATCAATACAGTGGGTTATGTGCAATATAACCAAGATAAAATTACTCATATTCACCCTCGTGTAGAAGGGTGGCTTGAAGATTTATATGTAAAAGCGCAAGGCGATAAGGTAAGCGCCGGCGAACCTTTGTATACCTTATATTCACCGCAGCTAGTTAATGCACAAGAAGAGTTTTTATTGGCAGTAAATAGAAATAACAATGTACTAATTCGTGCTGCAAAGGCACGTTTAGAGTCGTTAAATGTATCTGCTGAATTTATTGAGCGCTTACAAAAAAATAAGCAAATAATGCAAAATATTACCTTTTATGCGCGTCAAAGTGGGATTGTTGATGAGCTGAATGTGCGAGAAGGTTTTTATGTAAAGCCGGGTACATCTATGATGAGTATTGCTCAACTTGATGAAGTATGGGTGGAGGCGGAAATATTTGAACGTCAATCGTCGCTTATTAGTGTTGGCCTACCGGTAACCATGACCCTTGATTATTTTAAGGGAAAAATATGGCAAGGACAGGTCGATTATATTTATCCGGCGCTGGATGCTCAAAATAGAACACTCCGGGTTAGGCTCCGATTTACAAATAAAGACCTTAAGCTAAAAGCGAATATGTTTGCTCAGGTGACTATTCATACAAAAGCGAGTGAACCTCAGCTTGTAGTACCAAAAGAAGCTGTAATTCGTACGCAACATCAAAACCGCGTAGTTGTAGCATTAGGCGAAGGGCGCTTTAAATCTGTTGAAGTGCAAGTAGGACAAACAAGCGTTGATGAAACGATTATTTTATCAGGTGTGGTGGTAAACGATAGCGTGGTTACCTCTGCACAATTTTTAATAGATTCTGAGTCGAGTAAACTTTCAGACTTTAAGCGAATGGAGATGCCAGCTGCTGATAGTAGTAACGATGACAACTCTCAAAGTGCAACCGTAAATGGCGTTATAAATACAATTGATGCAGCAAATCGAGTTGTAAATATTAGTCGTGAAGCTATTCCAAAGTGGAACCGAGGTCCAGCAACAATGAATTTTGTTCTGGCACCGCATATAGAGGTTAACTCTCTTATTAAAGGTCAAACCATTGATTTCACGTTTAGTATTATTAATGATGATTTTGTGATCACCGCTTTAAATAATATAGACGCAATAGATCACTCCTCAATGCAACATACGATGGGCGAGGAAGTAAAATGATTACTGCTGTTATCCGCTGGTCTGTTCATAACCGGTTACTGGTATTGTTGCTTACATTAATTTTAGTGGGCGGTGGTGTGTTTGCCGTTAAAAATACGCCCGTAGATGCCTTGCCCGATTTATCTGATGTGCAAGTTATTGTAAAAACATCGTATCCAGGGCAAGCACCACAAGTGGTTCAAGACCAAGTTACTTATGTGCTTACTACTGCTATGTTATCGGTGCCAGGGACAAAAACCGTAAGAGGCTTTTCATTTTTTGGCGACTCGTATGTTTATATTATTTTTGATGACAGCACTGATTTGTACTGGGCGCGTAGCCGAGTGCAAGAATACCTAACCCAAGCTGCAAACCGTCTGCCTGAAGGTGCAACGCCAGAGCTTGGACCTGATGCAACGGGTGTTGGTTGGGTTTACCTATATGCCCTTATTGATAAAACAAATACGCTTGATATTAGCCAATTGCGAGACTTACAAGATTGGTTTTTAAAGTTTGAATTACAAACTGTGCCGGGTGTTTCTGAAGTAGCCTCTGTAGGGGGAATGGTTAAGCAGTATCAAGTAAATGTAGATCCTAATAAGCTGCGTGCTTACGGCATTCCGTTGAGTCTTATTCAAACTGCAATACAGCAAGGAAACCAAGAAACAGGCGCCTCTGTTATTGAAATGGCCGAAGCTGAATACATGGTTACCAGCACAGGGTACATAAAAAGTGTTGCCGATTTAGAGGCTATTCCATTAGGTACTAATGCAAATGGCACGGCTTTGCAGTTACGTGATGTCGCAAATATTCGCCTAGGCCCACAAATGCGCCGTGGCGTGAGTGATCTTAACGGTGAAGGCGAAGCTACCGGTGGTATTGTTGTTATGCGCTACGGCGAAAATGCACAAAAAACCATTGAACTGGTTAAGGCTAAACTCGAATCGCTTAAAAAAGGATTACCAGAGGGCGTTGAGATTATTCCCGTTTACGACCGCTCAAACTTAATTAACAACGCAATAAGTAATCTGACAAGCAAACTTGTTGAAGAGCTGATTGTTGTAGCGCTTGTGTGTGTTGTGTTTTTGTTTCATGTGCGCTCATCTTTGGTGGCTATTGTTACCTTACCGCTGGGTATTTTAACGGCGTTTATTGTGATGTATTGGCAAGGAATTAACGCTAATATTATGTCTTTGGGCGGGATTGCGATTGCCATAGGGGCAATGACCGATGGCGCCATAGTAATGATTGAAAATATGCATAAGCATATGGAAAAAACGCCTCTGACTGATCAAAACCGTTGGGAAGTCGTTATTAAAGCGACAAGCGAAGTAGGCCCTGCGCTGTTTTTTAGTTTATTAATTATTACCGTGAGTTTTTTGCCTGTATTTATTTTAGAAGCGCAAGAAGGGCGAATGTTCTCACCTCTTGCTTACACTAAAACTTATGCAATGGCGGCTTCAGCAGGATTAGCGATCACCCTAGTGCCTGTATTAATGGGTTATTTTATAAGAGGAAAGGTAATACCTGAAAATAAAAATCCCGTAAATAGATTACTTGTAGCGGCTTATCGGCCTTTGCTCAGATGGGTGCTTAATTTTCCAAAAACAACCTTAATATTTGCTTTAGTTATGACCTTGGTAGGCTTTTACCCACTGAACAAAATAGGTAGCGAGTTTATTCCGCCACTTGATGAGGGTGATTTAATGTATATGCCCACTACATACCCAAGTATATCAATAGCTAAAGCTCGAGAGATTTTGCAGCAAACAGATAAATTAATCGCAACCGTGCCAGAGGTTAAAACAGTTTTTGGTAAAGTCGGGCGAGCTGAAACAGCGACCGATCCCGCACCACTGACAATGATTGAAACGTTTATTCAATTAAAGTCCAAAGACGAGTGGCGAGAGGGAATGACTCTTGAAAAACTCAAAGCCGAACTTGATGCATTAGTCACGTTTCCTGGTTTAACTAATGCGTGGGTTATGCCAATTAAAACACGCATAGACATGTTGGCAACAGGTATTAAAACCCCAATAGGTATTAAAGTGGCAGGTCCACAGTTAAGTGAAATTCAAAAAATTGGTGAGCAAATAGAAACGCTACTTGCTGATATTCAAGGCACTGTATCTGTTTACTCTGAACGAGTGGCTGGTGGGCGCTACGTAAAAATTGATATAAACCGTGAAAAAGCAGCGCGTTATAATTTAAACATAAGCGATATACAGCAAGTTATAGCAACGGCAGTTGGTGGTAAAAATGTAACACAAACAATAGAAGGGCAGGCTCGTTATTCGGTTAACGTGCGTTATCCGCAAGTTTTTAGGGATTCTCCTGACGCCCTTATGTTATTGCCCATTGTGACGCCACAAGGACAGCATATTGCGCTTGGAGATGTCGCTAATGTATTTATTGAAAACGGCCCGTCTGGCATTAAAAGTGAAAATGCACGTTTAAATGGTTGGGTTTATATTGATATAGATGGCGTAGACATTGGTAGCTATGTTGAAAGCGCGAGAGCCGTGCTCGATGAGCGTTTGATACTGCCATCGGGATATTCTATTACATGGGCTGGGCAGTATGAATATATGCAACGTGCAAAAGAGAAGCTCACATACGTAGTGCCTCTCACCTTGGCCATTATTGTTGTGCTGCTCTATCTTAATTTTAAAAGCTTTGCTGAAGTAACTATTATTATGTGCACACTGCCATTGGCTATGATAGGTGGTGTTTGGCTCATGTACCTTCAAGGTTTCAACTTTTCAGTCGCCGTAGGGGTTGGTTTTATTGCACTGGCCGGTGTTGCCGTGGAGATTGGGGTGATTATGCTGGTTTACTTAAATCAGGCATATCAAAACATGTGCTTAACTGCTAAGCGAGCTGATAAACCACTTTCGTTAGCTCAGTTACAGCAAGCAATTATTGAAGGTGCCGGGTTACGTGTGCGTCCTGTCATGATGACGGTGGCTACTATTGTTATTGGTTTATTACCTGTGCTTTATGGAACGGGTACCGGTAGTGAAGTAATGAGCCGAATTGCAGCGCCTATGGTGGGTGGTATGATAAGCGCAATAATGTTGACCTTATTAGTTATTCCTGCGGTTTACCTGTTGTGGAGAACAAAGGCCATTAAGTAACAGTGATAGGGTAATGACTTATCATTGCCCTATAAAAATTACCTATTGTCTGTAAGTTATTCTATTAATTTGTATTTTAATTTATTTTTAAAGTGTAACCCATTGTTTTTAATTGTGGTTTTTATTGGCATGATTCAAGCAACTAGTAACTCATAAGTTAACTAAGTAAGGAATGCACATGCAAGTTAAAACAATTAAAGAGGTATACGATTGGACAGTATTATTTCATACGCAAATGGCGGCTAACTTTCATAGCGTTAAACCAATACTTGATGAGCGTAATGCCATGCTGGTGGATTATTACCTTAATTACGAAAAAAAACTCGCTGAAGATTTAGTGGGTTTTAAAGCGATTACCGAAATTAACACGCTCGACACATTTTGTTATGAGTACTTTGCCAGTAACCCCGAACTTATTACGTTTAACGATATCAGCAAAGATAAGCAGTTAGATGAAAAAGCAATTCAAGATTACTTATCGAGTCAGCATCAAAAAGTTATTGCGCTTTACGATTACCTTCTTGAGCGTGCAGAAACGCAAAATGCGCAAGAGAAGCTAGCGCAGCTACTAGAGCTTGAAAAGCAGGGGCTTAAACAAATGATGCAAAGTACAAATCGCCATATGGATATGTAATTAGCTAAAGTATACATAGCTAAAAGTAGGGTGTAATTGCACCCTACTTAATTATTTACTCGTCAAAATATTATGAGCAGTTAAGACTTATTCCTACCTTTTTCAAATAACGTTGTTCTAGTTCTAAATCTGCATTAAGTAACGTGTGTGTTTGTAAATAATTATCGTAAAATTTAATAAAAAGCCCTGTGGCATTAGCGCTAATATTCATATTAGGTTGCTGGCTAATTTGGCGTTTTTGATTAAATAAAACAGCTAAGCGTAAAATAGTAACAAGCTTAATTACATGTTGCTGCGCGATTGTTGTGAACTCTGGTAATTCATCACGTTTAATTTTTTTTCGGTAAAAGCGAATTAGCGAGCTTAAAATGAGTTGTTCTTGCTGAGTAAAACCAGGAAGCTGGCTATTTGCCACAATGTAAGCGCTGTGTTTATTAATACCTGAAGAGTTAATAGACAAGCCAATTTCGTGTAGCTTAGCAGCCCAATTAAGAAGCGCTATGTCGTTATTATCATTTAGTTGCCACGCTTTGCTAAGGCGTTCGTATATCCAAGTAGCTGTATTGGCAACGCGTGAGGCATGGGCTTTATCTACGGTGTATCGTTCACTCAGGTTATTGATTGTATTGCTGCGAATGTCTTTATCGGCGAGTTTTTGCTGCATTTCATGAAGTAGCCCCTCTCTTAAAGAGAAGTCACTATAAGAGAGCTGATTGATTGAGAACTCTTTAAAAACAGCAATAAGAATGGCAAGTCCTCCACATAGACTCTGCTGACGCTCAGGCGTTAATCCTTCTATACTTATATTATCGATATGTTTAGCGGCAATGCATTGCCGCTTAAGAGCCAGTAAATCGTCAATACTTACACATGTTTGTTGCGGGTTTTGTGCGCACACCATGGTTAAAATTGATTTAATAGTGCCAGATGTACCAATTACATCTTGCCACCCTTCGTTAATGTAGTTGGCAAAAATAACTTCGATTTCTTGTTCCGCTTTTATTTCAGCTCGATTAAAACGCTTAGCCGTAATAGCTCCACCACTAAAAAACTGTTTTGTGTAGCTAACACAGCCCATATTACGGCTGGTAAGAAGCTTATGTTTGAAGTGCTTACCAATAATTAGTTCGGTACTGCCTCCGCCAATATCGATAATAAGGCGGTTCTTTTCGTTATGAACATAATGAGCCACACCTTGATAAATAAGCCGAGCTTCTTCTTGCCCTGGGATCACATCAATATGAAATGGAAATACCTTACTCGCCTGAGTTAAAAAGGCATGAATATTTTTGGCGCGCCTAAAAGTGTATGTAGCAGCTACTTTTACATTACCAGGAGGAAAGTCTTCAAGGGTGTTTGCAAACTGCTTAAGTACAAGTAGCGCACGGTCTATAGCTGCTTGGTTTAGTCTTAATTTATCGTCTAAGCCATCGGCTAAATAAACACGCTGTTTCTCTTTATGCAGAATTTGTAATGTGCCATCCACTTCGCGCGCAACGACCAAGTGAAAGCTATTCGAACCTAGATCGACGGCCGCTATTGATGGGTGATCATTCATTATTATAATTACTCTCCCATTTTTTTAAGTGATCATATATTGCTATTTGTGAGCGAATTTTTTTTCTGTTACCGCGCCTAACATAGATATTTTTTTGCTCGCTATCGATTAGCCGAGCTTTTGTGCGGTCTTTAAATTGTAGCTCTAAAATATCCATAATGAGCTGTTTTAATTTATTATTTAAAATAGGCACTCCCACTTCAACGCGTTGA
The DNA here is from genome assembly GCF_023161925.1 of Pseudoalteromonas sp. 2CM32C. Classification (NCBI taxonomy): domain Bacteria; kingdom Pseudomonadati; phylum Pseudomonadota; class Gammaproteobacteria; order Alteromonadales; family Pseudoalteromonadaceae; genus Pseudoalteromonas; species Pseudoalteromonas sp. 2CM32C. The sequence goes on from NZ_JALNTI010000005.1 coordinate 61,609, forward strand.
TCAAGATTGCGAGTCATCCAATCAGCGGAAGAAATATACACCTTATCATTGCCATTATTGCCAAATACCATTACGCGAGGATGCTCTAAAAAGCGATCAACAATACTGATCACTTTTATGTTTTCGCTAAAGTGAGCCACCCCCGGTATTAATGAGCACATACCACGTACAATAATTCGGATTTTTACTCCACGACGACCGGCATAATAAAGTTTATCTACAAGTTGTTTATCAACTAAATTATTTACTTTAATTGTAATTTTTCCTGTGAAACCATCTTCAACATGCTGAATCTCTTTATCAATTAAATCCAATAAAGTGTCGCGAGCATTAATAGGGGAGAGCATTAAATATTCAAAATTAAAGGGCTTGTAGCTGCTTTCTATAAACTTAAATACGCTATCGCATTCTTCACAAATACCGTTATGTTTTGTGAAAAGGCTAAAGTCAGTGTAGATTTTAGCTGTTTTTTCGTGAAAGTTTCCGGTACCGATATGGGCGTATTTAACTATTTTGTTTTTTTCTTTACGGTGAATAACACACAGTTTGCTGTGCACTTTTAAGGCTGGAATACCAAAAATAACTTTTATTCCAGCACTGCTAAGAACTTTAGCCCATTCAATATTGTTCTGCTCATCAAAGCGTGCTTTAAGCTCAACCATTACCGTGACACTTTTGCCATTTTTAGCGGCATTGATGAGTAAAGAAATAAGCCGAGACTTACTCGCCACTCGATAAATATTTACTTTAATCTGCGTCACCATAGGATCAAATGCGGCTTGGCGAACATACTCCAGTAAATGATTAAATGTGTGATATGGGTAGTAAAGCAGTATGTCTTGCTCGCTTATTGCGTCAAATACGCTGCTGTGTTTGTTAAAAGCTGTGCTTTGTATGGCTGGAAGTGGTTTGTTTTCAAGGTACTGGCGACCGACATTAGGAAAAGCAATAAAATCTCTAAAGTTACGGTATCGACCCGCGGGTATCAGTGCATCATGATGACTCACGTTTAAACGTTTTTTCATCACTTTTAACATACTTTCTGGCATGCTCTCGTCGTAAACAAGGCGCACAGGCTCTGCATAAATACGTTGTTTAAGGCCCTTAGACATTTTATCGAGCAGACCTTCTTCTAGCTCATCGTCTAAATTGTATTCTGCATCTCGTGTGAGTTTTATTGCATGACCTTGAATTTTATCAAAGTGAAAAAAGTTACTAAAAACATCATTTAAGAAGTAAGAAATAACGTCATCAAGCATAACAATGGTTTTACGACGACGTGTCTTTTCAGGCGGTAATATAATAAAACGGGGTACTCGGTCTGTGGGGACTTCAAGCATAGCGTAGTGGCTTTTTTCGTCACTCATTTCAATAAACAAGTAAGTCATTGTGTCGTTTATATAGTCTGAGTAATCTTTATTTTCATTAAGTAAAATGGGTGATATATGCTGTAAAACCTTGTCATGAAAATACGCTTTAAGCCAATTATGATGAAAGTCTGTTAATTTTTCGGGGCGATCTACATGGATATTATGAGTGGTTAAATCGTTTAAAATTTGTTGGTGTATTAGGTTAAATTTTTTGCCTAGCTGCAAAACTTTTTGTTGAATTTGACTTAATAAAGCTTCGTCTTCTTCAAAATTAGCATCGGGAAGTTTGTTTAATAAAATACGGCGTTTAACGTCGGCAACACGCACCCTAAAAAATTCATCAAGGTTATTAGAAAAAATCCCCAAAAACCGCATGCGTTCAATTATTGGATTATTTTTGTCTTTAGCCTCTTGTAGAACGCGCTCGTTGAATGACAGCCAACTAAGCTCTTTAGCAAAGTATTCAACGGTTTGAGTATGTTCTATGTAGGCATTCATATTATATTCCATTATCTAACGCTGAGTTAAATATAGAACAATTTAATGACATTAAAATGACATGCGTGTCACTTGTATGACACGCAATAAAAAATTATGCTTCTTCTGTGTCTACTATTAAGTCGCTGGTTATTGACTCAAGCGCATCAATTACTTCGTCTTTATCCATTCCGTTAGGTAAGGTAACGGTTGCAACAGCGCTAAAAATAGGGACTCCCCAATTAGGTGCGCTTTGTTGTCTAGAATTTAAATGAGTAATACTTGCTCCTTTGTGTCGTATTACGCTCGCGAGCTCTTGGACAATACCAGGGCGATCGTTTCCTGTGATCACTAAATTGATTTGTTCACGTGGTGAAGGTTCAATTTCAGTATTGCCAGCTTCAATACGCACTTCAAGTTTTGGTAAAGCAGTAAGCGCGTTTTGCAGTTCCTGAAAATGCTCTTCAGCAACTTCTAACTGAATAATCCCTGCAAAATGACCTAATAAATGGCTAAGGTTACTACATAACCAGTTGCCGTGATTTTTTAAAACTACCGATGAAATATCTTCTACTAAGCCTGGACGATCCTTTCCTAAAATAGTTATTACCAACTGTTTCATAAATTGTGCCTCTTTTTAAGCCCGAAGAATGTAAATGCGTAGGCATTAAATAAAATATGTTTTGATGCTGACGCGCTTTTATAGGTTAATGATTTTATTATGTTAATAATTAATTTAACGTGAATGAAAGAAAGGTAAGCGCATCCCTTAATTTACCATTTGAGTATTAACCTCGTTAAATGCTTTGTCCAATTATTTTTGTTATTTAGTTCCCTTCTAAATGACTAATCTAACGCTTAATTAATACAATAACTTATGCCACCTTAGATATACCTTTAATTAGAGTGCTTATTATGACCGTTGTAACATTACTGTCATCTTGATGAAATATAATTTATAGAACGTTAAGATTTAAAGGTGTTTTGATGACTTCCAATCCGAATAAACCGTCTTTTAATACGGATCGAAGCCGTCTATTTAAAGACAGGTTTGCCAAATTTGGCATAACCGCCGGTGGAGTAATGGTATTAATAGCGCTGTTGTTAATATTTTTCTACCTTCTTTATGTAGTACAGCCAATTTTTGAGTCGGCTAAAGTTGAAAAGCGTGACAGCTTCACAGTAAGTAACGCAGATCAAATAGTTGGCTTAGGTGTTGAAGAGCAAACCGAAGTTGCTTATTTACTAAGCCAACAAGGCCAAGTTGATTTTTACAATGTAGAAAAAGCAAGTTTTGGTAAAAAACTCAAGACGCTTAATGTTGCTCTTCCAAGCGAAGTAACAAGCTTTGCAACGAGTGCACCGTTTCAGGGCCAATACGCCTATGGTTTAGAAAACGGCACTGTAATGGTGGTTGTACCTAAATTTTTAGTTACCTTTCCAAATAACGAACGCAAATTAACGCCACGCGTTGATTACCCGCTTGGTGAAATGGCGTTAGAAGTTGATGCTCAAGGCGCTGCTATCAAGCGTTTTGCGTTTACTCACTATGAAGATAAAACGGCGGTTGTTGCATTAACCGCAGATAAGCGCGTTTTGTTTAGCAGCTTTGTTGCTGAAGAAAACATGTTTACAGGTGAAGTAGAGTGGGTTGTTGAGCGAACAGAGCTTGATGTTGAAGGTCGTGTAGATGAGCTTTTAATTTCGCCAGATACAACACGTACGTTTATTCGTTCAGCTAATCAAATTTACGTTTATGATACGCGTTACCCGAGTGAAGTAGAGCAAATCCAGTTATTATCGGCTAATGAAGAAAACGCTAATATAGTGTCTGCTCAGTTACTTGCGGGTGCAAACTCGTTAATGCTTGCTAACGATAACGGTGAAGTGTCGCAGTGGTTTGAAGTAAACACAGACGCTGGTCGTCAGTTCCAAAAAATTCGTGCGTTTGAAACAACCAAACAAAGCAAATTAAATATTTTTACAGAATTTTATCGTCGTACTTTTTTCACTACCAGCAGTAACGGTGAGCTTGGTGTTTACTACACAACAAGCGAAGCTAAGTTGTGGCAGGGTAAAGTAAGTGAAGGCGAAATTAAACACTTTGCAATTGCTCCACGTTCAAATGCTGCGTTAATTTTAGCGGATGGTAAATTAACGGTATTAGAGGTTCACAACGAACATCCTGAAGTAACATGGTCTGCGTTATGGCAAGAAGTGTGGTACGAAGGTTATCCAGAGCCTGCATACATTTGGCAGTCAACATCTGCAAGTGATGACTTTGAATCTAAATTTTCGCTAGTGCCTATTTCGTTCGGTACAATTAAAGCGGCTTTTTACGCTATGTTATTTGCAGTACCCATTGCGATTTCGTCGGCAATTTACACTGCGTACTTTATGTCGAGTGGATTACGTAAGGTTGTAAAGCCAACCGTTGAAATAATGGAAGCACTTCCTACGGTTATTTTAGGCTTTTTAGCGGGCCTTTGGTTAGCGCCTTTAATTGAAGAGCACTTACCTGCAATTGTTGGCTTACTCATTTTATTACCTATTGGTATTTTAGGTTCAGCACTTGCGTGGACGAAGTTACCAGCAAGTATTCGCCATAAAATACCTGAAGGTTCTCATTCAATTATTTTGATTCCTGTTGTGTTAGTTGTTGGTTGGTTCTCGTTCGCAATGAGCGAAACAGTAGAGCTGTGGATGTTTGACGGTAATGTTCGCCAGTATCTAACAAACGAGTTAGGTATGACATTCGACCAACGTAATTCATTGGTAGTGGGTATAGCAATGGGTTTTGCAGTGGTTCCAACTATCTTCTCTATTGCGGAAGACGCCGTATTTAGTGTACCTAAACACTTATCAAATGGTTCATTAGCACTAGGGGCTACTCAATGGCAAACACTCGTACGTGTTGTGCTATTAACTGCAAGCCCAGGTATATTCTCTGCGGTAATGATGGGCTTAGGACGTGCCGTAGGCGAAACCATGATTGTACTCATGGCAACAGGTAACACACCGATTATGGACTGGAGTATTTTCCAAGGCATGAGAACGCTGGCAGCTAATATTGCGGTAGAAATGCCTGAATCAGAAGTAGGTAGCTCGCATTACAGAATATTGTTTTTAGCCGCCTTTGTACTATTCATATTCACCTTTGTATTTAACACGTTAGCTGAGTTTGTTCGCCAGCAGTTACGTGAAAAATACAGCTCAATGTAAGTGGAGAGACACGACATGGTAAAGCAGTGGTTTAAGTCTGGTTCTCCTTGGATTTGGATGACCGGCGGTGCAGTGAGCATCAGCTTAATTTCGGTTTTAGGTATATTAGCGATGATAGCCTGGAAGGGATTGAGTTTTTTCTGGCCTTCTCAAGTTGTACAGTTTGAGCTTGAAGGCTCGATTGCCAAGCAAACCGTTATTGGTGAAGTTTACGACCGTGAACTCGTACCAAAAGAACGTTTGGCAGCGACAGGTGTTGATGTTTCAGCATTTGATAAAGAAGAATTTGAACGTTTACTTATAAAAACAGGTAACCGTGAATACGTAGCTCTAGATTTTCGTTGGATACTTGAAACCGACATAAAAGCAAAGTCTACACCCGCTACGCTTGCAGTATTTGAACGTAGTAAAAATGGTAATTTTTACGGGTATGTAGAAGGTGTATTTAAAGACGGCAAGCCAGTAGAGGGCGATAAAGTAGAGGCTTTATATGGCCTTGTTGAGCGTGCTGTAGATTTAAATGATGAAGCACTGGATTTACAAAATGGCGATATAGGTCATATCAACTATGAACTTGAGCGCTTACGCTTAAAAGAGAAAAGCTACTTACTTGATAACCAGTTAACAGATGAACGTGTTGCAGAGCTTGCAAAAATGCGTGCTGAATTACGTGCCGAGTACGGCGAGCTTGAAAAAGAGTTATTTGCACTGCGTAAACAGGCAAAACGTGACCATGTTACGGTAAAAGATATGCGCGGCGAAATAGTCACGATCCCTATGTATCAAGTACTTGATGTGTGGTTTCCGAACGACATGGGCTTTTTTGCAAAGCTAGGCCATTACTTTGGTCAACTAGGCAAGTTTGTGTCTGACGATCCACGCGAAGCAAATACAGAAGGCGGTGTATTCCCTGCTATATTTGGTACTGTATTTATGGTTATGTTGATGGCTGTGATAGTAACGCCGTTTGGTGTTGTTGCTGCTATTTACTTGCATGAATACGCGGCTAAAAATGCGGTCACTAAAATGATTCGTATCGCGGTAATTAACTTAGCGGGTGTACCTTCTATTGTTTATGGTGTATTTGGCTTAGGCTTTTTTGTATATATGCTTGGTGGCAGTATTGACCAATTATTTTACCCAGAGTCTTCACCAACACCAGTATTTGGTACGCCAGGTGTAATGTGGTCTGCACTAACATTGGCAATACTAACGTTACCCGTGGTTATTGTATCTACGGAAGAGGGTTTATCACGTATTCCAAGCACTGTACGTGACGGTTCATTAGCATTGGGTGCAACTAAAGTTGAAACCCTATGGCGTATTGTAATTCCAATGGCAAGCCCTGCAATTATGACGGGGTTAATACTGGCTGTTGCACGTGCTGCAGGCGAAGTTGCGCCCCTGATGTTGGTAGGTGTTGTTAAAATGGCACCGACGTTACCATTAGACGGCAACTTTCCATATTTTCACTTAGACAGAAAGTTCATGCACTTAGGCTTTCATATTTACGATGTTGGCTTCCAAAGCCCGAATGTTGAAGCGGCACGCCCGCTGGTATATGCAACGGCATTTTTACTTGTGTCGGTTATTATCACACTCAACATAACGGCCATTGGTATACGTAACCATTTACGTGAAAAATTCAGATCGCTTGAACACTAATTAGTAAAGATTTAATAGGTAACAAACATGATTACAGTCGCTCCAAAAGTAAACCAAGCCAATTTGGGCATGAAGTTAGATTTAGACAATTTAACAGACGAGCAAAAAGCGTTAGAGATTAAAGATCTCGATCTTTACTACGGTGATAAACAAGCGCTTAGTAAAGTGAATATGAATATTCCAAAAGGCCAAGTAACGGCGTTTATCGGCCCATCAGGTTGTGGTAAATCAACGCTATTACGCTGTATTAACCGCATGAATGATTTGGTTGATATTTGTCGAATTGAAGGTGAAATACTCCTTCATGGACAAAATATTTACGATAAAAATGTAGATGTTGCGGCGCTTCGCCGTAACGTTGGGATGGTGTTTCAGCGTCCTAATCCATTTCCAAAATCGATTTATGAAAATGTAGTCTATGGTCTACGCTTACAAGGCATTAAAGAAAAGCGTAAGTTAGACGAAGTAGTAGAGCAGTCATTACGTGGCGCTGCTTTATGGGATGAAGTAAAAGATAGACTGCATGATAGTGCATTTGGTTTATCAGGCGGTCAGCAACAGCGTTTAGTTATTGCTCGTTCTATTGCGATAGAGCCTGAGGTTTTATTACTAGATGAACCAACGTCTGCACTTGATCCAATTTCGACTTTAGTTATTGAAGAACTAATTAACGATTTAAAGAATAAATTTACCGTGGTTATTGTTACGCATAACATGCAACAAGCAGCGCGAGTGTCTGACCAAACAGCCTTTATGTACATGGGTGAACTGATTGAGTACTCAGATACAAATACCTTATTTACAACACCAACAAAGAAAAAGACTGAAGATTATATTACAGGTCGTTACGGCTAAATAATTAACAGTATCGTGTTGTACAAGATTTAGAGAGAAGGTAATTATGGAACATAATATTAATAAGCATATTTCTGGTCGCTTTAATCAAGAGCTTGAAAATGTTCGTAACCATGTACTAAGCATGGGTGGGTTAGTTGAGCAACAACTAAGTAGTGCGCTTGATGCGGTAAGCACAAACGATGCAGAACTTGCAGAAAAAGTGCGTAAAAACGACTACAAAGTTAATGCTATGGAAGTGAGCATTGATGAAGAATGTACTCGAATTATTGCGCGTCGTCAGCCCGCTGCCAGCGATTTACGTTTGGTGATTGCGATTGCAAAAACTATTGCTGATTTAGAGCGTATTGGCGATGAAGCTGAGCGTATTGCAAAAGTGGCTCTCGATTCTTTCACTAAAGATCAACAAGATTTGTTAGTGAATATTGAAAATATGGGTCGTCAGGTTTTAAAAATGTTACACGATGTACTTGATGCGTTTGCACGTATGGATGTGCAACGCGCATTTGAAGTACACAAAGAAGATGCTAAAGTTGATCGTGAATATGAAGCCATAACACGTCAAATTATGACGTACATGATGGAAGATCCACGTTCTATTCCAAAAATCATGGATTTAGTTTGGTCAGTGCGTTCATTAGAGCGGATTGGCGACCGTTGTCAGAATATTGCTGAGTACATTATCTACTTTGTAAATGGTAAAGATATTCGCCATATATCACAGGAAGATATTGAAAAATCGCTTTAAAGTTCATTAGCGCATTTTAACAAAGCGGCTATAAGCCGCTTTGTTTATTTAGCTATAAGTTAAATAATAAAAACCGTTCACAATTGTTGTGAATACTGTAAAATCGCATGCTGCACGCATGTAATTTGATTAAAGGGTCAGTTATGCCTACAAACGCGTTTTTAGGAGTTTTTGCAAAATCTCCTTTCAAACCAATGGAAGATCACATCAAAAAAGTTCATCAAGCTAGTAAAGCTTTGATACCTTTTTTTAATCACGTTTTTAAAGAAGAGTGGACACAAGCAGAAGAGCTTCGTATCACTATTCGTAATTTAGAGCGTGAAGCCGATGACATGAAAAGAGACATACGTTTACAGTTACCACGCGGTTTATTTATGCCGGTAGAACGTACGGATCTGCTCGAGTTAGTAACCCAACAAGACAAAATTGCTAATAAAGCAAAAGACATTGCTGGGCGCGTAATCGGTCGTGAAATGACCATACCAGCAGTAATGCAAGCTGATTTCTTGGCTTACTTAACTCGTTGTGTGGATGCGACAAAACAAGCATCTAAAGCAATAAACGAGTTAGAAGAGCTATTAGAAACAGGCTTTAAAGGTCGCGAAGTGACCTTAGTAGAAAAAATGCTCGTTGAATTGGATGCAATAGAACAAGACACGGATGACATGCAAATTAAAGTACGCCGCCAACTACGTGAAGTAGAAAGTGAACTTAACCCTGTAGATGTAATGTTTTTATACAGCATTATTGAATGGGTTGGTGAGCTTGCAGATATTGCAGAGCGCGTAGGATCACGTCTTGAGCTGATGTTAGCTCGTTAATTTAAAATCAGTTCAAACACGAAAGATTAAGGTTATACAATGGATATCATTGCATCTTACGGCACGGTATTAGTTTTAATTGCCGCAGCTGTTGGTTTTTTCATGGCTTATGGTATTGGCGCGAACGACGTTGCGAACGCCATGGGTACATCTGTAGGTTCAAAAGCATTAACAATCAAACAAGCTATTTTAATAGCTATGATTTTTGAGTTTGCAGGTGCTTATTTGGCAGGTGGTGAAGTTACATCAACTATTCGTAAAGGAATAATTGATGCTGCACCGTTTGCGAATATTCCTGAACTGATGGTTTTAGGTATGATTGCCGCGCTATTTGCCGCGGGTTCATGGCTACTAATCGCTTCATTTTTAGGTTGGCCAGTATCAACAACTCACTCTATTATTGGTGCAATCATTGGTTTTGCGCTAGTAGCTGTGGGTACAGAAGCAATCCAGTGGAATAAAGTAGGCGGCATTGTAGGAAGCTGGATCATTACACCAGCTATATCCGGCTTTATTGCGTATCTAATATTCATGAGCGCGCAAAAGCTTATATTTGATACAGATGCACCATTAAAGAACGCTAAACGCTACGTACCAATCTACATGGGTTTAGCGGGTTTTATCATGGCTTTAGTTACAATCAAAAAAGGTTTAAAGCACGTTGGTATTAACCTAGGTTCAGTTGAAGGCTATGCGCTTTCAATTGGTGTTGCAGTGGTTGTTGCCATCATTGGTAAAATTGCTATTTCTCGCTTAAACATCGATCCTAAAGCTGATAAGCAAATGCAATTTAATAACGTAGAAAAAGTGTTTGCGGTATTAATGGTGTTAACCGCTTGTTGTATGGCATTTGCTCACGGTTCTAACGATGTTGCTAATGCAATTGGTCCACTAGCTGCTGTTGTAAATATTGTTGAAAACAACGGTGAAATTGCTAAGAAGGCAGCAATTGCATGGTGGATTCTTCCACTAGGTGGCTTTGGTATTGTTGCAGGTCTTGCCATTTTAGGTAAAAAAGTAATTAAAACAATTGGTGAAGGCATTACACATTTAACGCCTAGCCGTGGTTTTGCTGCAGAACTTGCCGCTGCTTCTACTGTTGTTATTGCATCAGGAACTGGTATGCCAATCTCTACTACTCAAACCTTAGTGGGTGCGGTACTAGGTGTAGGTATGGCACGTGGTATTGGTGCACTTAACATGAGCGTTATCAGAAACATTGTAGTTTCTTGGGTAATAACGTTGCCAGTTGGTGCTGCCCTTGCTATTGTTATCTTCTACGTACTGAGAACCGCATTTGGGGTTTAACAAAAAAGTACTAAAAGACTTTTAGCTTGAAAAGATCTCAATGCCCTAGGTATTGGGGTCTTTTTATTTGTGGAAAGAAAAAATGACCAATCTTCCAAGTATTAAACAGCTTCAGTATTTACTCGCTGTTCATCAGCATCAGCATTTTGGCCGTGCAGCCAGTGCCTGCTTTATTGGCCAGTCGACACTAAGCAGTGCCATTCAAAACCTTGAAGAAACGCTAGGTTGCCAACTTATTGAGCGTGAAAACCGAAGCCTTATGTTTACAAGCATAGGTGAAGAGGTTGTTGAGCGTTCACGAAAAATAATCAACGACACTATTAGTTTAAAAGAGCTTACAAAAAGCTTTTTAACGCCCCTTAGCGGTAAGTTAACCGTAGGCGTTATTCCTACTATTGCAAGCTTTATTGCAGCGCCTTTGTATCACTTTTGTCAGCAAACTTTTTGTGAATTAGAGTTGGTACTAATTGAGGATACCAGCGACAAATTACTGGATAAGCTAGAGCATGGGCACATTGACTTAGCGTTACTGGCATTACCGTATGCAACCGACAAGTTCCATACCCAAATTTTAGCAAAAGATCATTTTAGCTTAGTGCACCATAAAGATTATATGCCTGCAAAGGGCGTAGAAGACTTTAACCTATTACCTGATGCCAGTGTGTTTTTGTTAGAGCGAGAGCACTGTATGACGGGTCACGCGCTGAGTGCGTGCCATTTAAACCGCTCAAGCTGTATTAACCCATTTGAAGCGGCCAGCTTACATACATTACTCAGTATGGTTGAACACCAGCTCGGGGTGACCTTTTTACCACAAATGGCCATTAATGCCGGTATTTTAGAAAATAAACAGATGGTAGCCACACCGTCGCAAAGCGATGCTTACAGAGATATTGGTATTCTTTGGCGAAAAACTACTGGACGTATTCGCGATTTTAAATTGTTTAGCCAGCAGCTTGAGGTGTTTTTACAACGCCAATGTAGTTTAAACTTTAATGAGCCAAGCAATTAAAGTTAACCGCTATTAAAAAATTAAAGCAGCCTACAATGGCTGCTTTTGACTTTGAACATGGCTTTCAAATGGCTCCAGTTCAGGTAAAAAAAGTAAGTAAATCCATACCACTACATTAAAGTAGGGCACGCATCCTAATACGGTAAATACTTTGACGGGGTAACCTTTTAAACTTGAATACCTGTAACATTGGTACGCAATAATAAGGTGAATTATCAGTAATAATATAACTAGTTGCGCCATACCTTCCTCCCTAAAACCCTTGTAACTTGTAATCAACCATGTATTGACTGGGGGTTGATGTCATGTTTATACAGCGTAATCCTTTAAATTACATGACATCCTCTTTATCTGATAAAGAAAGTATAGGCAAGAAAGAAAATAATGGAAGAAAAAAGTGACGTTAAATTGTTCGAATTTGTTAGTTTTAACCTAGGCTACTGTTGGTAAATACTTTTATTTTGATAAATTTTTTCAAGCTCATCATTTATTTTTTCAACAGGAACGGGGCGAGCAATAAAGTAGCCTTGTCCGTAGTCGACACCAATGTCTCTTAAAGTAGTAAATAATTCTTTATTTTCAACGTATTCCGCAACAGAATATTTATCGAGTGAGCGACTAATGTCGTTAATTGCTTTTACCAAAGCAAGGTCAATGGGGTCATTAAGCATGTCGCGAACAAACGAGCCATCTATTTTCACATGTTGAGCAGGCAGCTGTTTTAGGTAACTAAAGGTACTAAAGCCAGTCCCAAAATCGTCTATTGAGAAGTGACACCCTAAAGAGTTAAGTTTATCAATCATCTTACGTGTAGCTTGTATGTTATTTATGCTTGCGGATTCGGTGATCTCAAAAATAATCCGTGTGGCGGGAACATTGTACTTTTCAAGGTTCGATTCAATGAGTGGTAGCAGCCGTTCATCTAAGAATGATTGTGCAGATAGATTAATAGCAACTTGGCTAAGTTGAGGGTATTTTGCAACACTGGCAATTGCATTTCTAATTACGCACTGATCCATTAAAAAGGTGTCGTTAAGCATTTCTAGAGACGGAATAAACTGATTAGGGTAAATAAGAGTGCCTTCATGCTTTAAGCGCAATAGTGCCTCAAAGTAAGCAACTTTTTCTGCTTTAAAATCCCATATAGGCTGGTAATGCAATTCAATATTATTCTGTTGAAGTGCTTGGCGGATTTCGTGTCCCCACTCAAGACCTGTTTGAAGTGTATTGTTGTGCGCATCTTCTTTTGAATAGCAATGTACTAAGTTACGGCCTAAGTTTTTTGCAATATACAAAGCAATGTCGGCTTGTTTTAAACACTCATTAGGGTCGTTATTGTTTACTGTAATTTGCGTTAAGCCGATAGAGCAGCTTATTGTGTAGCTTTGCTCGTTTGACTTAAAGGTATGCTGCTCTATGGCACTACAGACACCTTCTGCAATAAGGTGCGCATCGAGTAGGTTCATATTTTTTAGAATGACGGCAAATTCATCGCCACCAATGCGACATACTAAGTGTTCTTTTTCAATGTTGTCTTTAAACAGCTGAGCCACATCTTTTAACACCAAGTCGCCTTGATGATGACCTTGGCTATCATTAATAATTTTAAAATGATCAAGGTCAATGTAAATCAAGGCATGCTCAACATCGCTGTGAGTATGTTTGGGTTTACAAATACGACTTAGCTCTTGGTCAAAGTGGTATCGGTTGTGTAGGCCAGTTAATGGATCATGCAGCGCAAGGTGGCGTAATTGAAGTTCGGCTTGCTTACGCTCGTGAATGTTATCAATAGTGACAGTGATCGTTGCATTATTGCGTCTGTTTTTAATTAGCTGCAACCTACATTCAACCCAAATTTGGCCACCGTTTTTATGTTGGAGTTTTATTTCTATTTGCTGATGATCGTTCCCACCACCGAGTATATCGTCGATGGTTGCTTTGAGCTTTATCTGACATTCACCAGTATAAAATTGCGTTAGGCTTTTTTGCAGGCTTGTTTTAACGCCAAAACCACTTAAGGTTTCCCAGGCTGGATTTATAAAGCGAATTTTTCCTAACTGGTCGAGCTCAAGAACAACAGTATTAAGGTGCAATAATATGCGCTGATGAGCTGAGAATAGTTCTTTATACCTCACTTCGCTTACGCTTAACTGCTCTACTTTTTGAGCAAATTCAGCGTAGCTCACCATAAAGTCTTCTCGACGAGCGGCATGATCACATACTTTATTTAAAAATGAAGGTTCGTAAGGGGCGCGAATAAAATCGGTTACGCCCGATAACAAAAGCTGTTCGGCATAATCTGCATCAGCGCTATCTATAATAGTAACAATGGCTTGCTTTGGGTTATGTTGTAAAATATTTTCGACAAGCAAGCTAGATTCATCGGTTTTTTCTTGAGTGGTATCAAGCAGTACGATTGAGAACTGTTGTTGGTTGTACTGGTTCAGTGCGGCTTTACACGTTGTGACATGTGTAATAGCAAAATTTAGTTTTAGTTCTTCAGTTATAGACTCCGCTTTATTTGTCTGGGGCTCTAACAAAAGTAGGTTTAGTCGACTGCTTTTTTCTAAATGTGTAGATAAAACATTAGCCAGAACTTGCGGTAGCATATCTTGGTTTTCAAACGGTAAAACAGCGTCGATTCCGTAACTACGGGCGGTTGTTTCTGCAATTCGTTCGCAGTAAGTCGGGGGCATCAACAAAATAGGGGTGTTTTTAGGGGTTTTTAATAGCCCTGAGCGAATCATACGAGAAAAACGCCAACCGTCTATTTTACCCACATTTAATCCAGTGATAATAATATCAACCGGTTGTTGCTTAAGAGTTTTAAGAGCTTCCTGGCTATCATTTGCTTCGATAAAGCTAAATACGTTAAGCTTTTTTAAAGTATCTTTAATCACCCTGCGCTCAGCACGGCTTGCATTTAAAATCAGCAAATTTAATTGTTCTGCCACGCAGGAGATCCTAAAAATCGTAATTTACTACCATTACTAAGGGTAATAAGTTTTGTTAGTAAGAACAAGTAGATTTGAATAATCCCCCCGAATAGAGGGATGCTCAGGTTTACAGTAGTTGGATTGGCTTCTTGAGCTTAATTGACGATAGATATACACTTGGCGCGATTTTTAATGATGTGGATTACCAACTATGCGCGTAGCTGACTTTAGTTTTGACTTACCCGATGAATTAATTGCTCGCTTTCCAAAAAAAGATCGTACGAGTAGCCGCTTATTAAGCCTCGATGGTCCAACAGGGGAGATAAGCCATAAAGTATTTAGTGATATTCTTGAGCTAGTTAACGAAAACGACTTACTCATCTTTAATAATACGCGAGTAATACCAGCACGTATGTTTGGCCAAAAAGCATCGGGCGGTAAGGTTGAGGTACTTGTAGAACGAGTATTGGATGAACACCGTGTGCTTGCTCATGTTCGTGCAAGTAAATCATTAAAACCAGGCAATGAGGTTATTTTAGAAGGCAAAGCTAAAGCCACTATGATTGCCCGTCACGACACCTTATTTGAGCTGGAATTTGATCACAGCAAAAATGTACTCGATACACTTAACGATATTGGTCACATGCCGTTACCGCCTTATATTGACCGACCAGATGACGAAGCTGACCGCGAACGTTATCAAACAGTATATGGTGAAAAACCAGGGGCTGTGGCAGCACCTACAGCGGGCTTACATTTTGACGAGCCGCTTATGGCTGCGCTTAAAAATAAAGGTGTAAACATGGCCTTTGTCACGTTACACGTAGGCGCAGGTACATTTCAGCCGGTACGTGTAGAGACCATTGACGAACACGTCATGCACTCAGAATACATTGAAGTACCACAAGATGTTGTGGACGCTGTAGCACAGACTAAAGCGAGCGGTGGGCGAGTGATTGCTGTTGGTACTACATCAATGCGTTCGCTTGAATCAGCTGCAAAAATACATGGCGGTAAATTAGATACTTACTTTGGCGATACCGATATTTTTATTTTTCCGGGTTACCAATTTAACGTCGTCGATGCCATGGTCACTAATTTCCATTTACCTGAGTCAACGTTAATTATGTTGGTGAGCGCGTTCAGCGGACAAGACAACATAATGGGTGCCTACAACACAGCAATAGAACAAAAATATCACTTTTTTAGTTATGGCGATGCTATGTTTTTAACACGTAAATAGCGCTGTTTTATTTATTATCAAATATAACTAACACTCAACCCCAGCATACTTGCTGGGGTTTTTAGTTGCATATGATTATAACGAGCGAATTTACCGCAGCTAATAGTATTAGCAGTGCAAAAAGGGTAGAATCGAGCGGTTAAATTATAGCTTGTTGGACTGTTTTTCCGACATTGAGGATGATATGAAATTTGAATTAGACCGCACCGACGGTAAAGCGCGCCGTGGCCGCTTGATTTTTGACCGTGGTGTAATAGAAACACCTGCATTTATGCCAGTAGGTACTTACGGTACTGTTAAAGGCATGACACCTGATGAAGTTAAAGCAACAGGTGCGCAAATTTGTTTAGGTAATACCTTTCACTTAATGCTTCGCCCTGGTACTGAAATTATTAAACAGCACGGTGATTTGCACGACTTTATGAATTGGGACTTCCCAATTTTAACTGACTCAGGCGGCTTCCAAGTATTTAGTCTTGGCGCAATGCGTAAAATTACCGAAGAAGGTGTTTTGTTTCAGTCACCTGTAAACGGTGACCAAATAATGATGTCGCCAGAAAAATCAATGGAAGTGCAACGTGATTTAGGGTCAGATATTGTAATGATATTTGACGAATGTACACCATACCCTGCTACTGAAAAAGAAGCTAAAGACTCTATGGAGTTGTCTCTTCGTTGGGCTAAACGCTCAAAAGAAGGTCACGGCGATAACCCTTCTGCGTTATTTGGTATTATTCAAGGTGGTATGTACCCAGAATTACGTGCACAATCACAAGCCGGTTTAGAAGAGATTGGCTTTGACGGCTATGCATTGGGTGGTTTGTCAGTTGGTGAACCTAAAAACGAAATGATGAATATTCTTGATCATTGTGCGTACAAAATGCCTGAAAATAAGCCGCGTTACTTAATGGGTGTTGGCAAGCCAGAAGATTTGGTTGAATCGGTACGCCGTGGCATAGATATGTTTGACTGTGTTATGCCAACGCGTAATGCACGTAATGGTCACTTATTTATTACCACTGGTATTATTAAAATACGTAACGCAGTGCACAAAACAGATACCGGTCCACTCGACCCTGATTGTGATTGCCATACGTGTAAAAATTACTCGCGTGCTTATTTACATCACCTTGATAAATGTAATGAAATTTTAGGTGCACGACTAAACACAATACATAACTTACGTTACTATCAACGTGTTATGGAAGGCCTGCGCAATGCAATTAGCGAAGGTAAACTAGAAGAATTTGTAAAAGATTTTTACGCTCGCCGCGGCCAAGAAGTGCCAGAGCTTGCAGATATAAAAAATTAAACTTTAAATTTAAAGAGGAAGTATTATGAGTTTATTTATTTCAAACGCACACGCATCAGCTGGCGCACCTGCAGCCGGTGGCGGCATGGAAATGCTAATCATGTTAGCTATTTTCGGTTTAGTTTTTTACTTTTTAATTTACCGCCCACAAGCTAAGCGTGTTAAAGAGCATAAAGGCTTAATGAATGCGATGGCTAAAGGCGATGAAGTACTAACCCAAGGTGGTTTAGTAGGTAAAATTGTTAAAATTGCAGAAGATAAAGATTTCATCGTTATCTCTTTAAATGAGCAAGCAGAAGTTACAGTTCAAAAAGCGTCTGTATCTGCTGTATTGCCAAAAGGCACAATGAAGTCGCTATAAAAATAATAAGGACGACCCCGTGTTAAACAAGTTTCCAGTGTGGAAGTATTTACTTGTTTTAGCTGTGGTTGCCATTGGCCTTTTATATGCCTCTCCAAACTTGTATGGCCGTGACCCGGCTATACAAGTTTCGGGCGCTAAAGGTGCTGATGTTGATCTCAGTGTAGTAGACAAAGTAAACGCAACCCTTAAAAAACATAACGTAGCAGTTAAATCAACTAAGCTTGAAGGCGGGCAAATACTTGTTCGTTTTAAAAATGTTGAAGAGCAATTAAAAGCACAAGATTTATTGCGTGACTCGCTAAGTGACGATTACATTTCAGCCATTAATATGGCGCCGGCTCAACCTCTTTGGTTAAAATCCCTTGGCGGAAATCCAATGAAGTTAGGTCTAGATTTAAGTGGTGGCGTACATTTCACCATGGAAATCGACATGGCAACAGCGGTTGATAACCAGCTTGAGCAAATGGAGCAAGATTTCCGTAGCGATCTACGCGAAGAAAAACTTCGTTATCGCAGCGTTCGTCGCGTGGCTGGCTCCGACCGTATGCGTGTTGAAATGCGTAATGAAGAAGATAAAAATGCTGCAGAGCGCTTTTTAGAATCTCGTTACCCACTTAACGTATACATTGATGACAGCAGTAACGATAATGCATTTTTTGCCACTATGAGTGAGCAAAAGCTGAAAGAGATTCGTGACTACGCCATCAAGCAAAACGAAACAATCATTCGTAATCGTATCAACCAAATTGGTGTTGCAGAGCCAAACGTACAGCGCCAAGGTGCTGAACGTATAATTGTTCAATTACCTGGTGTGCAAGATACCGCTCGTGCTAAAGAAATTTTAGGCGCGACAGCAACGCTTGAGTTTCGTGAAGTAGACGAAAACGCCGATCCAAGCGCTGCCGCTCAGGGCCGTATCCCTGCAGGCACTGAAATGATCATGAGCCGCGACGGTTACCCTGTGGTACTTAAAAAACGCATCATTCTTGAAGGTAGCCATATCACTGGCGCTCAATCAGGCGCAGATGAATACCAACGCCCACAAGTAAGCATTTCACTCGACAGCAAAGGCGGTTCAAAAATGAATGCCTTTACTAAGCGTGCAATTGGCAAACGCATGGCAACGGTATTTATTGAATACAAACCATCAGGTAAAAAAGACGAAAATGGTAAAGCACTTCCACCTATTAAGGTAGAAGAAGTTATTAACGTGGCAACAATTCAAGCTCGTTTAGACCGCTCTTTTCGTATTACAGGTATTGATAACCCAGCTGAAGCACATAACTTAAGTTTACTGCTTCGCGCAGGTGCACTTGTTGCGCCAATTCAAATTGTTGAAGAGCGTACAGTGGGGCCAAGCTTAGGCCAAGAAAACATTGAAGCAGGTATGACTGCGGTTGCACTTGGTTTTGCGTTTGTACTTGCCTTTATGCTTATTTATTACAAAGGGTTTGGCTTAGTGGCTAACTTAGCGCTTGCTGCCAACTTGGTGCTTATTGTTGGCATAATGTCACTTATTCCAGGCGCTACGTTAACCTTGCCGGGTATTGCAGGTATTGTACTGACAGTTGGTATGGCGGTTGATGCTAACGTACTTATTTTTGAACGTATCCGTGAAGAGCTGGCCGATGGTCGTAGCCCGCAACAAGCCGTTCATTTCGGTTACGATAGCGCATTCAGTACTATATTTGATGCCAATATCACTACGTTAATTGCGGCAGTTATATTGTTTGCAGTGGGCACGGGCCCAATTGCAGGCTTT
Source organism: Pseudoalteromonas sp. 2CM32C (assembly GCF_023161925.1). Classification (NCBI taxonomy): domain Bacteria; kingdom Pseudomonadati; phylum Pseudomonadota; class Gammaproteobacteria; order Alteromonadales; family Pseudoalteromonadaceae; genus Pseudoalteromonas; species Pseudoalteromonas sp. 2CM32C. Next base: position 80,704 of record NZ_JALNTI010000005.1, read on the forward strand.
GCCGTTACATTAGCTATTGGTATTTTAACTTCAATGTTTACAGCCATTGTTGGTACCCGAGCGGTGATCAACTTATTTATTGGTGGTAAACGCATTGATAAACTTTCTATTTAAGGAGCAGACATGCAAATTTTAAGTTTGGGTAGCAGAACCCTTCGTTTCATGTCTCTTCGAAAAGTGGCAATGGGCTTTTCTACGCTATTAATTGTAGCGTCGATAGTATCAATGTTTACGAAGGGCTTAAATTTTGGTCTTGATTTTACCGGCGGCACCGCGGTAGAAGTGGGTTTTTCTCAACCGGCTGATCTTAAAAAAGTGCGTAATGTACTTGGTGAAAATGGCTTTGCTGATGCATCAGTGCAGCTATTTGGTTCGAGCCAAGATATATTAGTGCGCTTAGCTCCACGTGGAAGCGATGTTAAAGCTGAAGTAATTGGTAACCAAGTAATTGATGCACTGAAAAAAGCGGACGACAGCGTAGTCATGCGTCGTATTGAGTTTGTTGGCCCAAGTGTCGGTGAAGACTTGAAAGAGCAGGGTGGCCTAGCCATGTTAACTGCACTTATTTGTATCTTAATTTACGTTGCATTTCGTTTTGAATGGCGTTTTGCTGTGGGTGCTGTAGGCGCACTATTACACGATGTAATTATCACTTTAGGTTTGTTTTCAGTACTGGGTTTAGAGTTTGATTTAACTATATTAGCGGCAATATTGGCGGTAATCGGTTACTCACTCAACGATACTATTGTTGTATCTGACCGTATTCGTGAAAACTTCCGAAAAGTACGCATCGACGATACCGTTGAAATTATTGATATTTCACTTACGCAAACACTTAACCGTACACTTGTTACATCAATCACCACAATTTTGGTATTGATTGCATTGTTTGTATGGGGTGGACAAACCATTCATGGTTTTGCTACTGCATTATTGTTTGGTGTATTTATTGGTACATATTCTTCTGTATATGTTGCAAGCTCGGTTGCACTTGCAATGGGAGTAAGTAAAGAAGATTTAATACCAGAAGTGATAGAAAAAGAAGGTGCAGATCAAGATCCGATGGCAATGCCATAATCTTAAATGCATTAAAAAAAACCGCTCTATGAGCGGTTTTTTATTGCCTGTAATATAGGGGCTTGAAATAAAAATGTCATACAGAATTGATATTTTGTTGCTCTATTTAAAATAATAATTGAGCCAGTAGTGACCCTTCAACGACAAGCCTTAGAGGCTATTTTAGATAGTGGGGAAGTAACCACGTTATTTCAGCCTATTTTAGATATATCTGGTCAGCTCATTCTTGGTTACGAGGCGCTTAGCCGTGGTCCACAAAATAGCCCATTAGAAATGCCCAATAAGCTCTTTAAAGCTGCGCATCAAGAGGGTCTTATTTCTGAGCTAGAGCTACTATGCCGCTCAAAGGCAATAGAAAACTTTGTTAAGCTAAATTTGCAAGGTAAGCTTTTTTTAAATGTGAGTCCAAAAACGCTACTAGACCCTTGCCACCCAAAAGGCGAAACACGCCACCTAACCGAGCAGTTTGGTTTAGCGACTAATCGTGTTGTTATAGAAGTAACAGAGCAAGACAAAGTAGATAACGACGACTTATTACTTAAAACCATTGCGCATTACCGAGAGCTCGGTTTTACCATTGCAATTGATGATTTAGGTGCTGGGTACTCTGGCTTAAAGCAATGGTCTGCACTGCGTCCTGACTATGTAAAAATAGATCGTTATTTTATCGACCATTGCGATCAGAGTGAGGTTAAAAAGGAGTTTTTAAAATCAATTATTGTTTTAGCTAAAGCAACAAACACATTAGTAATTGCCGAAGGCATAGAGCGCTCTGAGGAACTCGCACTGGTTGAAAGTTTAGGCATTAATAATGTACAAGGTTTTTTATTTGAACGACCGAACTTGCAACCAAGTCGTGATTTTAGCTCTGCTCAAATACAAGCACTTACATTTAAATTATGTGATCAGTTTGATCAGTCAATGGCGATTGGCGCGCTAAGCCAACCACAAAAGGCCATAGCAAGTGATACCCGATGCAAAGACGCTCATTTACTTTTTGAGCAAGACAAAGCCATTATTAGCATACCTGTAATCAATCAACAGAGTCAGCCAGTGGGCCTACTACATAAAGACCAACTTACCGAGGTATTTGCAGCACCCTATGGTCATGCTCTTTATGATAAGCGCCCTGTTATAGAGTTAATGGATAAACAACCTCTGATTGTTGCTGAGGACCAAAAGCTAGATACGGTGAGTAAGCAAATAACTGAGCAAGACTTCGATATTAGGCGCCATATTGTGATTACTAGAGGCGGCAATTATTTAGGGCTTGCGCCTCTTAGAGACATTTTAAAACATATAACAGAAGAAAAAATTCGCCACGCACAACATGCAAACCCGCTAACAATGTTGCCAGGCAATGTCGCAATAAACGAAGCTATAGAGCATAGGTTACGTAATAAAAATAAATTTCATCTTGCTTATATTGACCTGAATCACTTTAAACAGTTTAACGATCTTTATGGCTACGCGAGTGGTGATAGTGTCATTAAATTATTGGCTGATGTAACAGTGCAAGCCTGTACAAATAGTGCTAACTTTGTAGGACACATTGGTGGTGACGACTTTATGGTTGTTTTTGACCAAAGCGATGCGGTAAGTATTTGTAATCGTATTATTGAAAAGTTTGAACATCGTTCTCGTGCTTTTTTTACGCCCGATCACATAGCTAGCAAAGGGTATTGGGCTACAAATCGTGAAGGTGAAAAGCAGTTTGTACCGTTACTCACCTTATCTATCGGATTAGTTGAACCCGATTTACAGCAGTGCAAAAATAGCCATCAGGTTGCAGCATTAGCAACGGATGCAAAGAAAGAAGCCAAACGATTTCGTCATAGCTATCTTTTTACATGCAAGCGAAGGCGCCCAGCGCCTCCAGTAGTAGCGATTAGCAAATAGTAAAAAGGTAATTTACTAATAGGTTATCATGATGTTGCCATTAAAGTGTATCGTATGTGTAGTGAGCTTGTTTATTGGAAGTGTTGTAGCAAGCGAAGTTAATATTGTAAAAATTCCGAAAGATCAACATGCGCATTTTGCCCGTGATGATTACCTCAATGACATGCTAACCAAGGCATTGATAAGAGCCCAGTATCCTGTCGAAATAGAACGTGTTGCTGTACACCCGCATCAGCAACGCAATTTAATGTCACTTGATGATAGCTCGCTTGATTTATACTGGAGTATGAGCAGCCCTGAACGAGAGTCATTAGCCACGGCCATTAAAATTCCATTGTTCAAAGGGTATATAGGCAAAAGAGCATTAGTTACAAATAAACAGAATTTAGATAAATTTAAAGACATAAAAACGCTTGAGCAATTATCAAAACTGAGCTCGGTACAGGGGCATGATTGGCCTGATACACGCATATTGGTTAATAATGGTTTAAACGTGAGGCCATTATCAAACTTAAAAGCCATGTTTGCGCTTACTAGCCAAGGCCGCATAGATTACTTTCCGCGATCATTTATTGAAGTCAATTCTGAGCTTTTAGAGCTAGATCACAAAAATTTACGTATTGTGCCTAATTTATATATTAGCTACCCAACAGCGCTATATTATTTTGTGTCTAAGGATAAGCCTGAGTTGGCTAAAGCGCTTGAGCAGGGAATTAAAATAATGCAGCAAAACGGCGAGTTTGATGCGTTATTTTATGAATACTTTGCTACAGATTTAAATTCCCTTCCCTATACAAAAGGGGAAACTATAGAGATTAAGCTAATAAACCCATATTTTTAAAAACAAAAAAGGAGCCTAGGCTCCTTTTTTGTTGCACCAATTATATTGGTAAAAGCAATTTATTAGCGAAGTAACGACTCAGTTAACACTGGACGAATTTCACGAATAATCGCTTGAGTCAGTTTTGGCGCGCCACAGATGATATTGCCACTGTGGTTGTAGTTATTACCACCAGCAAAATCGACAACCATACCACCCGCTTCTTTAACCATAAGCTCGCCTGCAGCAGAGTGCCAAGGTTTTAAGCCAATTTCAAAAAAGCCATCAACACGGCCAGCAGCAACGTACGCCATGTCTAGTGCAGAACAACCTGCGCGACGAATATCTGCAGTGTGAACAAATAACGCTTTAAACGCTTCAGTGTATGCATCTGTATGTTGTTTATGCTTAAAAGGGAAGCCCGTTGCCAATACTGTACCAGCAAGAACGGTTGTTTTACTCACGCGTAAACGTTTGCTGTTAAGTTGTGCGCCTTGACCTTTAGATGCAGTAAAAAGCTCACCGCGAATCGGATCATAAATAACGGCTTGGTCTAAACGACCTTTAACTTTAAGTGCAATAGAGATTGCGTAATGTGGAATACCTTTGATGAAGTTTGTTGTTCCATCGATAGGATCTACAATCCATTGGTAATCATCATCCTTGCCTTTGTGTTCACCTAGCTCTTCGCCCACAACAGAGTGAGTAGGGTAAGACTGTAAAATAGTGTCACGGATTACGGCTTCGGCTTCTTTATCAATATTAGTTACTAAGTCGTTAGCGCCTTTTTGTTGCACTTCAACTTTTGATAAATCTTCGCCAGCGCGAAGTAAAATTTTGCCTGCGTTACGCGCAGCGCGAACCGCAATGTTTAACATTGGATGCATGGAGTTACCTTTGGGTTGTAAAAGAACGTTTGTATTTTCAGCCGGCGTATTTTAGCGACTTTTGACATAAAGTAAACAATAAACCCTAAATACTTGTGGGTGTTTTTTGTACAGCCTTGAAAGTGTTGCACATTTAATTAAAACAAAAGTGTATTTTTAATGACCCACTAAAAATTTAAAAAAAGCGCTTTACCTAAAGTTAGCTTGAGGTTTTATTGTGTGTTTAAATTAACTCACAAGGAAACAGTATGTATTTAGAACACGTAAATTTAGTTGTTAAAAACATTGATACCATGATTCGCTTTTACCAAGCCATTTTCCCCCACTGGGTAATACGAAGTGAAGGGCGGGGTGAATGGTACGGAAAACCAAGGCGTTGGGTCCACTTTGGTGACGACACGCAATACATAGCAATGAGCGATCATGGTGAGGGTGAAAACAGAGCGCTTTCAGGGCATCAGGTTGGGTTTGCTCACTTTGCTTACGTGACAGCTAATTTAGATAATACGGTGTCTCGTTTAAATAAAGCGGGTTTTTCAGTTCATAAGCAAGGCAATGAAAATCCATTTAGAAAAAATATCTACTTCAGAGACCCTTCGGGCTTTGAAGTTGAGTTTGTAGAGTACTTGTCGGATATACCTGCAGAACGAAATAATGATTTATAAGCCCGTCACTATATGGCTGCCAAAAGCAGCCATATTAAAGCAAATACAGTTGCACTTATTTACTGCTGACTCCTAGCTGTGACTTTAAATCGTTTGCAAAGCTCATGAATTTTTCTTTTATGGTACGTTTTATCTTTACTTCAACCGACCCTAGTATCGCTTTGCCTTCAATATGAATGGTAGGACCTTGACGCTTATTTAATGTTACTGATTTGTTTTCTAGCGTGCTTAAAATACAAAACATTTTGGACACAACATTAACATGCTCGGGTACGTAAATTTCGTCGCTACCAAAAATACAATTAACATGAATTGTCACGTTTTGATGCGTAAAGATAGCGTCGGTGAAATCAAGCACCACAGAGCCCATATAATTATTTAGGTAAATATTTTTAGGGACCACCCATTGTCCGCTTCTCTCGTTTGAACCCAAAATACTGCGCAATGTAATGTCGTCATCGCTATTTTGTTGAGCACTGTAATTAGGCGTAAACTGCGATTGCTTTTCAGCTTTGTATTGCTTGTCGGTATTAAGTGTTAAGTCTTCTACTAACGTAAGCAGCACAGAATTGTCTTTTGCATCCATTGCTTTGTCTAATCGTCTTTCAAATGCCTCAACCGATATAACGCCATGGCTATAGTTATAAATTAACTGATCAATCACTTGTTCGCGTACTTGCTCTATTGGGCGGTCTTCAACTTTTACAGACATGGGGCATTCCTTAATTGTATTTGCAATTAGTTAACTAGTTAGCAAACCGTATACCAAAATTAATTTTGTTTATTATCAATAGTTTAATTTTTAAAGGTTTTTTGTTTAGTTGTTATATTAACGATACATTAACCAAAATAGCAATAATCTAGTAATTTTCACACTTTGAGAAAGTTTTACTCACTTGCCTGTAAATAGGGGGAATGCGTTAAACCTATAAGAGTCTATGTTTTTCGTTAAGTTCATGATTTTTAATAGTAAATAAAGTTGGCTTGATGTTCGCATTAGTTAAAGTGTCTTTAATCAAAAGGAGAAAGATTATGAAAATATTTAACAAATCTATTATCGCCGCGTTAGTTCTTGGTACAACAGCAATGGGTGCACAAGCAAACAGCTGGGAAAACGAAAGTAAAGATGCTTGGATTGATGGCAAGGCAGAAACTGTGCTTCTAATGAACACAGACCTAAACAACTTTGACATAAACACTGATGTAACAAATGGCAAGGTAGTACTTACAGGTAAAGTTGATAGCGAAGTAGAGAAAGAGCTAGCAGAAGAGCTTGTACTTAGTCTAGATGGCGTCATGGAAGTTGAAAACAGCCTAACCGTTGTTAAAAACATGAGCGCTAAACACACAGATTCTAAAATGATGGATGATGATAACGACCTAACGGACGCTAAAATCACCACCGTTATTACAACACGTTTCCTATTTGATTCTGAAGTAGGTGGAACCGATATTGATGTAGATACCGATAATGGTGTTGTTACATTAAACGGCTCAGTTGAATCATCAGCGGAAAAGCAATTAGCAATCGAAATTGCAAAAAATGCTGAAGACGTACGTGATGTGGTAGATAACTTATCTATCGTAGCTGAATAACGTTATACTCAAAGCCCAGCATTGCTGGGCTTTTTGTTTTTAACTGTTTGAAGGAGCTAAATAATGGATATCATTCGCATAATACTGTCTGTTTTGCTACCACCACTAGGTGTTTTTTTACAAGTGGGCTTAGGTATGCATTTTTGGATTAATATTTTATTAACGCTATTGGGTTACTTCCCTGGGTTAATACATGCAATTTATATTATTGCTAAAAAATAATGCGCAGCTGAGTTATGTTTACGCCAGTTGTAAGTAAATATCGCTCAGCGCATTCTATTAATAAATATTACTTTTAATCATTTTTACTTTATTTTCCTAAAACTCCCCAAATTTACCCATTCACACTCTTTAAAAGATTACAATTTAAGCAGTTAGCTTATTGATTGTTAAAATAAAGGTTTTTGGTAGTGACAAGCCCTAAAAAAGTTTTTATACTGCAACCCGCTTTAGTCGCTCTGTGGCTGAACGCTTCAAAAATTAACTGCCTTGCAGTTATATAAAGTTGGCCCCTTAGCTCAGTTGGTTAGAGCACACGACTCATAATCGTTAGGTCCCCAGTTCGAGTCTGGGAGGGGCCACCACTTTCCAAGTAGATCCCTATTAAATTTTTACGCACTTAAAATCCAAAGCTCTACATTATTATCCTTTATTGGTTGATATATTGATTTTTAATTAATCTATAAAATTTCTAATTGCAATCAAATATATAGCTGTGTATTTTATTGGGTACAACAATATGTTGTTAAAATATATCTAAAAGGAAGTACCATGAAAATGAATAAAGTCGCACTCTTATTATTAAGCTCAGTTTTTGTCACCCCTGCTGCATTTGCAGAAACACCTAACTTTAATTATGTGTCTGGCGGTTATTTAAATGCAGATCTTGATGGCGATGATTTAAACGGTTGGACGCTTGATGGTAGTAAATTACTGGGCGATAACTTTTTTGTGTCTGGTCAATATAAGACTGTAGGCGACTCAGAAGATGGTTTGGATGTAGATCTAAATTGGTTGAGCGCAGGCGTGGGTTACCGTACTGCAATTAGTGAAAGCACTGACTTTTATGGTTTAGTAACGTACGAAAACATTGAAACTGAAGTATCGTTCAGCGGTACTGATTTGTCGGATGATGAAAATGGCTATGGATTATCTGTTGGTGTTAGATCAATGCTAACTGATAGCATCGAAATTGATGGCCGCTTAAGTTACATTGATATTGCAGATGACAGTGAAACAGCTATCACTTTAGGTGCTCGTTACTATGTTAATACAAATTTCTCTGTAGGTACTAGCTACACCACAATAGATGATTTAGATTATATTAGCTTAACTGCACGTTACAGCTTTTGATCACAAGCAGTTAAATGAGCGCACTTATTAGTGCGCTTTTTAGTTTTTACGTAGCTATAACACGCTAATTTACGTGGTATAAGCCATTGCTGCGAATGTAAATAGTTGCTGGTATATCGCTTGTGTTCTCAAGCGAGTGAATGAATTTACCCCCAGATTCTACAAAGCTACCTGCACTTAAGTTTTGTGAGTTACTTTTTGAGCTGTATTGCACGTTGCCTGCAATTATCACTGCACGAAACTCATCCGCATTTGTGCTAATTTCCCCCTTAAACCCGGCTGGTAGTTTTATCATTGAGCCGTACATTGTCTCGGTGTCTCCCCAAAGGTAGGTTGTTTTTACACCTTTAGCATTAATATTGCTTACGTCGCTTTTGTCTAGCCAAACTAAGTTGTCTTTATGTACGTTTAATGGGCGTTCACCATTATCAAACTGTTTGTTTGTTGGTTTTACTAAATAAGGGCCTGAGTCTATTTCTAGGTAAATTAGATTTGTAGTGCCATTGGCTGCAGTAGTATGGTTTTCACCGGCAGGTTGTGTCCAAAATGATCCCGCAGGCATCCACATTTTTTCAGCTGTGGGGTCGTCATTGTGCATTTGGCCTTCAATTACAATACCTCGGTAAGTAATGTTATGAATATGCGGCGGGGACTCGAACCCTTTTTTAAAGCGTACTAGCATACCTGTCGCAGTATCTGCGGTACGATCGCCCCATAAATCGGCTGCACCGGGACTTTGCTCGCCTCTTAATGGGTTTAAATAGCCCCATTTGACTTTGTTTGCAGGTATTACTTTTGATTCGTGCTCGTCTGCAAAAGTAGGTACAGATATAAGCGAAGTTGTGAGTATTAAAGCTGATAGGACAATTCTACATTTCATAAATATTTTCCTTTGCGTTGGGATAGAGACACAATAGCGAGTATTTTTCATTCCATAAACAGGCTAATGTTTAATACAGTTTCGTTAAAACGTGGATAATTGGCAGCATCAACGAATAGCTTTATAAAGGGGCGGATATGAAAATTGCAGATTTACGCGTATTACTAAAAGTTGCGCAGCTTCAATCAATAACAGCGGCTGCGCATCAGTTGGATATGAGCTCGTCGGCAGCGAGTGTCTCTATTAAACGAATAGAGCAAGCTCTTGGTACACAACTATTTGTTCGCACTACTAGAAAGATAAGATTGACCGCTGAAGGTGAGCGTTACTTACCATTATGCGAACAGGCGCTTGGGCTACTAATGCAAGGGCAAGCGGTTATTAATGAAAAGCAGGAGTGTATTACAGGCGAAGTGCGAATGGCTGTTTCGTCTGAAATGGGACGTAATTTAATGCGTGTTTTGCTTAATGAGCTTATGGATAATCATAGTTCTATAACTTTGAGGTTGCATGCAAGTGATAGCCGTGCTGATTTTTATCGTGATGGAATTGATGTTGCATTAAGAGCGATGAAAAAAGGTGTAGCTGAGGAGCTTAATTTATATGGATTTAAAATTTGTAATATTCCACACGTGGTGTGCGCTTCACCTAGTTACTTAAAACTGAATGGCGAGCCGTTAGTGCCGAACGATTTGAGCGAGCACAACGCATTACTCTACAAACTTTACGAAGTAGTGCACGCTGATTGGGAGTTTTATGATAATACACAGCAATACAAAGTTAAAATGAACAGCGATAGAGCTGTAAACGATGGTGATATTGTTAGACGCTGGTGTGTTGATGGTGCTGGGATTGCAAAAAAGTCAGCCATTGATGTAGCAGATGATTTGCTTAGCGGTAAGCTCAAACGAATAATACCCGATTATAAAATACCCTTAACAGAAATGTGGTTAGTGCTTCCGAGCCGGCAGTTTATTTCGCCTGCAATAAGGCTGATACGTGATGAGTTAAAAAGTAAAATAATGGCTCTTAGGGCATCGCTATTGGCAAAGCATATTTTGACTGAAGACGAGTGGCCTTGTGATGATGAGTACAAGGCCTGAATTGTGTTAATTTTTACGATATATCTCGTGGTCCATGTCGTAAATATTAACGCTTAAACTGTCAGACTCCCTACAATAGGTTTTTAAACACGCAAGTAGGTGCTCACTCAGAGTTTGCTTTTGCTCTACTGTTCGCCCTGCCATAATGTGTGCTTGCACATGTATAAACCCTTCTTTACCCACACCCAATTGATACTGCTGATATGCAACTGCGCGAGTTTTTATAGTTTCTAAATCAAATAAACCACTTTCGAATGTGCATTTATGGATTTTTTCTACCAGTACTTGAGGTAATACAGGGAGGTCTTCTGAGTGCTCAATAATAATGTGCGGCATGCGGGTGGTTCCTGTTGGTTACGGCATTAAGCGTGTCGTTAATTGTAACAAATACACGACGGCTCGCTAAACCCCATACGGCTAAAATGTTTGTTTTAAACTAATTTAGTTGTGCTGATTTTTGATGTTAGTATAAAAACACACAGGTGAACCCAAGCTTATTAAAATAAGCGTGTAAAAAAACCTAGCTTAAATTAAGGATGAGTATGAAATTTCAGCAAAAAATAAAACATTTAGCCGTGCTAATGGGAGCAGTAATTACGTTAAGTGCCTGCTCTGATGATGTGGCGTCGGTGAGTTTAGGTTTGTTTACTACAAAAGATGTGGTGGTGAACTCACAGCAAGATCCGATCATTAAAGGAGTGACGTGTCATATTAGTCATGTTGAGGCCGATTTAGACTTTTCTGACCCGTCAGACATGTCGATTGCGTGTCGTCAAACAGGGCCAATCACTGCGGAGCAATTACAAGAAATTGATCGTAGTAAGTCTGGTGAGGTGGTGTTTAAGTCATCAAAGAGCATTTTATTTAAATCGTTAAAGGTGCGCCGAATATACGACGCTAAAACTCGCACATTATTATATTTGTCGTATTCAACAAAAGAGTCGAGCGGCAGTCATCATCATGCATTATCTACTGTGCCTTTATATAACACGAAAGCATGGCAGTGGGCACAAGAGCAAGAATAATTAAATTAAGAGTACACTATGTTAGCGTTATTTAAATCAGCGCCTTTGTTAGAGCAACAAGAGCAGGAATGGCTTATTGATACTTTTATTTGGGCTGTAGAAAATTTTGATGCTGAGTTTTTTACTAAACATACGCAAATAATATTGCCTACAGGGCAATATTTTCCTGATTCGGTATCAAGTATTGAGCAAATGGCCACCAGCGTATTTAAGCGAGTAACTACGTATGCGGGAATGAGTGCATGGCCAATTCAATTAGTTGCGCCTCAGCAATTACAGCCACAAGTGTTTCCTCGTTTTGAGTTTAGTAGTGTAATACGTGGTGAGCGCTGTGAGTTAATTGTGCCGCCGAGCCATGCTATTAATATTTCATTTAACCCTAATCAAATAAATCAACCCCAAGATTTAGTTGCCAGTTTTGCCGGAACACTGGCTACTATTATGATTCATCATGTGGGTGTATTGCCTCCAGGGGGGAAGGACTTTTTACCCCAAGCTGCTGATGCGCTTGCCTGTTTCTTAGGTTTTGGTGTCATGATGAGCAATACGGTGTATCAGTTTAAAGGCGGGTGCGGCTCATGTTACAACCCGTACGCTAACCGTGAAGCACAATTGAGCGAAACACATACGGTATTTATGCATGCTTTGGTTTGCTACTTCAAAAAAGACAACGTATCTAAAAAACATTTAAAGCCCCATTTACGAAGCCAATTCAAAAAAGCGCAAAAAGAAATTAAAGCGCTGGTGAGTGAGTCGGCAAACCCGTTATTACTGGCGTATGCACCTAACTAGCAGGGATAAGTTTGGACTATTTAGATGAATTTTTATTAATTGTTATTGCTCACTTCTTTGCAGTAGCGAGCCCAGGCCCTGACTTTGCTGTTGTGCTAAAGCAAAGTGTGCAACAAGGTAGGCGAAACGCATTGTGGACAAGTGCAGGTGTTGGCGGTGCTATTTTGTTGCACATAGCTTATTGTGTAATGGGTGTGGCGCTTATTTTGTCTCAATCGCCTAGTTTGTTTATGGCACTTAAATATGTAGCAGGCGCTTATTTGGCTTATCTTGGAATACAAGCACTAAGAGCGGCTAAGCCGGGCGCATCATCAACCAATGATATTGATAACCAAACAGCTCCAGAGGAGTCTATTTGGGTTGCTTTTAGACGCGGTTTTTTCACTAACGCACTGAACCCAAAAGCCACGCTCTTTTTTATGTCGTTATTTACCTTAGTAATAAGTCAAACAACGCCAGTGAGTGTACAAATTGGTTATGGTATTTATATGGCGCTTGCAACATGGGCGTGGTTTTCTGCGCTTTCGTTGGTACTTTCTAAAGCCTGCGTGCGTGATTTTTTTCAGCAACGCGGCTACTGGTTTGACCGAGGTATTGGCGTTATTTTAATTGCGTTGGCTGTACGTGTTGTTATTTAACTTGTTCAATTTATGTAATACAAGCAGGAGTAAACATGCCTTTATATAATTTTTCGTTTGGATCTAACATGTCGTCTAATCGTTTGTTGGCACGTTTGCCAAACGCAAAGCGTGTGGGCACAGCAATCCTTAAAGGGTATGAGCTAACCTTTGATATGCTTTTTTCTGATGGTTCGGGTAAATGCAGTATTCAAAAAACTGATAAAGCAGATGCCTTAGTATACGGTGTGGTCTATGAGGTTAACACTGACGAAAAACTCACTTTAGATGCGATAGAAGGCCCAGGTTACGATTGTGTAGATATAACGGTTGAGCTGTTAAATGGGCAAACAATTGATACCCATTGTTATATTGCAAATACACACGACGAGGACGTTTTACCCTACGATTGGTACGTTAAACATGTTCATCGCGGAGCACTTGAAGCGGGCGTACCAAAGGCTTACAGTGATGCAATACTTAATCGCCCACAAAAGAGCGATCCTAATAAAGAACGCGCAGCAATTGAATTTGCAGTGCATCAATAATAAAAGGACTAACATGAAACTGACTAATTTAGCGGCTTTTACACTACTGGCCAGTGCTACTTTTAATACTTGGGCACAGGTTGATACCAACAAAATAGAAGAGGTCATTAAAACCTCTATGGCGCGCTTTGATGTGCCAGGTATGGCCGTTGCTATTGTTGAAAATGATGAGGTTGTACTCGCTAAAGGGTTTGGCATCGCAAACCTAAATACAAAGGCTGAAGTAAATAAAGATACGTTATTTGGTATTGCATCAAATACAAAGGCATTTACCAGCGCCGCGTTAGCTAAATTAGTCGATGAGGGGAAATTACGCTGGGATGACCGCGTAATCGACCATTTACCTGAATTTAGATTATACGACTCATATGTAACCCGGGAAATGCGAGTGCGCGATTTACTAAGCCACCGTAGTGGTTTAGGCCTTGGGCAAGGCGACTTAATGATTTGGCCAAGCACAGATAAATCAGTTTCTGATATTTTATCAGGCTTAAAATACTTAAAACCAGCCAGCAGTTTTCGTAGTAAATACGCTTATAACAACCTGATGTTTGTAACAGCAGGTGAAGTTGTAGCGCGTGTATCTGGCATAAGCTGGAACGATTACGTTGAAAAACATATTTTACAGCCGCTAAAAATGACTAACTCACGCGCAGGTTTTTCGCGTATCCCAAAAAGTAATAAAAACTGGGCAATAGGGCATATTCCAATGGAGGGAAGCTTACACCCATTTTTTGTTAATTACCTTGAAGACTTTAGAGGTGCAGGTGCTATTGCATCGAGTGTAGAGGATATGAGCCAATGGCTACGCACTCAATTGACTGGCGGCAAAATGCCTAATGGCGATCAATTGTTTAGTGAAAAACAACAAGCGCAAATGTGGCATCCGCACATTACCTCTATGGCATCTAAAAGTGCCTTTGAGGCATACCATCAACAATTTAGAGGTTATGGTTTAGGTTGGAGCATAGAGGATTACCACGGCTTTAAAAAGCTAGGTCATGGTGGCGGTATTTTAGGGATGGTGTCGCAAGTTACGTTACTACCAGAAAAAAAAATCGGTATTGTTATTTTGTCTAATCAGCAAGCATTTAGTGCTTTAAGTGCAGTTACCCACGAAGTACTTGAAGATGTGCTCAACCTAGAGGATAAAGATTGGGTTGAAGATTTAGCCAAAAAGCATTTTGAAGGTAAGCAAAAAGCATACGCAAATGCGACACCACCAACCCCTGCGGATTATCAGCCACAGCTACCTAGTATAAATTATACTGGTACACTAAACGATGATTGGTATGGCGACGTTATTATTGAAGAGCTTGATGGTAAATTACGAATTGATTTTACGCACACAAAACGCTTAAAAGGCACACTTGAGCACTATACAGGCAACACGTTTATTGTTAAGTGGGACGAAAAGCTGCTCGAAGCCGATGCGTTTATTAGTTTTGAAATGAGTACAGCTAACCGTGTTAATAGCGCCAACATGCGTGCAGTTTCAACAGCCGTGACCGACTTTAGTTTTGACTTTAGAAATTTAAATTTAAAAACTAAATGATTAACGCTCAAGTTATATAGCTATACACCAAAGTCGCAAAGCCACCATCGGGTGGCTTTGTTATATTAAGTTTTCACTTATTTGGTTTTTGGAGTTTTTATGCGTACTGCAGTTATCTCACATCCACATTGCCGTAAGCATAAAATGATAGACGACCACCCTGAGTGCCCAGAACGTTTAGATGCGATAACTGACCGCTTGCTTGCCAGTGGCGTAGACGTGGGGTTAAAGCATTTACAAGCGCCTAAAGCTCATCGAGAACATTATTTACTAGCGCATGATGAGGCGCTTGTTAATATGGTTGAGCGATTAATCCCTCAAGAGGGCTTAAATAATCTCGATGGCGATACATGGCTTTGCCCTGACTCATTTAAAGCAATTGAGCGCGCGGTGGGGGCCGGGGTTTTAGCGGTAGATGAAATACTTGATGATAAACTCGACGCGGCATTTTGCTCTGTGCGTCCGCCAGGACATCATGCCAATAAGCACTCGTCATCAGGGTTTTGCGTATTTAATAACATAGCGATTGCTGTTAAGTATGCACAAAGCAAAGGCATCAAACGTATTGCGATTGCCGATTTTGATGTACACCATGGTAACGGCACCCAAGACATTTTTATTGATGATCAAAGGGTGCTGCTTTGCTCGTTATTTCAATACCCGTTTTACCCAAACACAGCAGTTAAAAATAATAACCATATTGTTAATTCGCCTTTACCTATTGCAAGCAATGGGGACGATTTAAAAGAGGTATTCAATAGCCAATGGTTACCAAAATTAAAGGATTTTAAGCCTGAACTGTTATTTATAAGTGCAGGTTTTGACGCACATGTAGAAGATGACATGGCAAGCCTGAATTTTGTGGAAGACGATTACATTTGGCTCACTGAGCAGCTATGCAAAGTAACAAAAGAAAGTGGCTGTAAGGGAATTATATCGTATTTGGAAGGGGGCTATGCGCTATCAGCATTGGGTAGAAGTGCAGTAGCGCATATTAAAGTGCTTAGCGAGCAATAGTTATTAAAAGTATGTTTAAAGCCCGAGTAAATCAAATGCCTGTGAAGTACTTAGCGTTTTAATTTTACCTAGGCAACAATGCCCTTCATTTAATAGGTAAGCAGTAACAAGGTGTGCTAGCTGCTCTTCGGTTAAGGCTAAGCAAGGTTGAGCTTGTAGGTTAAGGTATTGACCTTGTTTATTAAGCACTCTCACATTACTTAGTTCACTTAAGGCAACACCGTGTAAGCACTCATTTTGCTCTTGCTGGTTTCGCGCTACTTCAAGCTCATTATAAATAACCATTAACTGTGGAAAGCTGTTTAACATGGTTAGCCTACAGTTACTTCGTATGAAGTAAATTTACGTATATTAATAACGCCGTTATCAAATATTAAATATTGGCCTTTAATACCTTGTAAAATACCGCTTACAACGGGGTTTTTATCAAAGTTAAATGAGCTGATTTTGGTTGGGTATTCGGTGACTGGAAAGTTTAAATCAACCACGTCTTCATCAAGTTGTTCTATGGCTGTGGCACCAAATAGCTCACTAAGCTCGTTTAGTTTATCGCTAATTTGTGGAATAAGCTCAGCGGCGGCAGCTTTTAAGTCTATAGCTTCGTTTTGACCTTTTAACATGTTGCGCCAATTAGTTTTATCGGCAATAAACTCTGCTAATGCAACCTCTACCAATCCCGACTGCAAACGTGTTTGTACTTTAAAAATAGGTAAAGCTTGAGTGGCGCCTTGGTCAATCCAACGTGTAGGTATTTGTGTATGGCGGGTAATACCTACTTTTAATCCCGAGGTGTTAGCTAAGTAAACGTAATGTGGGATCATACAATTAGCTTCGCCCCACTGTGGCTCTCGACATGTACCTTGATCGTAGTGGCAGGTTTCTGGTTTCATAATACACATGTCGCAGCTAGCGAGCTTACGCATACAAACAAAACAATGGCCTTGAGAATAACTTTTTTTGGTTTTTTTACCGCAGTTAGAACACAAAATAGTGCCGCTAAATGTAAGCGTTAGTTCTTTACCTATAAAAGCATTTAAATTAACTAGCTCATCGCCAACGGGAAGGTGATATTGAACGGGTTCTGTTAAGCTCGATTTTAATTTACGCAGTGTGCCTTGCATCTTCACATAGCCCCTAAAGATGTTTAAAAAGGAGAGTCTAACATTTTTAAACTGTATTGGCTTTTTAAGAAATTAACATACTCAGGATAAGGCAACGCTTTAGCATATAAATAACCTTGTGCGCGGTCTGCATTCATTTGTTTTAATAGCTGGTGGATTTCTTGAGTTTCAACACCTTCTACAGTAATTGACAAGTTAAGCTGGTGCGCCATATCTATTGATGTTTGAACTATGACTTGGTGAGCGGGGTTATTAACGAGGTCAAAAATAAATGATTTATCTATTTTAAGCTCGCTAAAGTGGTAGTTAACAAGGTAGCTCAATGATGCGTAACCTGTGCCAAAGTCATCGAGTACAACTTTTATTCCTAATGCTGATAATTCATCAACTAATTTAATGAGCACGTCTTGGCTTTCTACAAAGGCAGATTCAGTTAATTCAAACTTAAGTAAGTGAGCGGGTGCTTGATGTTTGATTAGTATATTTTCTATTTTTTCAGCTAAGTTATTAATGGCTAAGTTTTTAGCGCTTAAGTTAACGCTAATTGTGTGCTCTTTATGGCCGCTGTTAATTAGCTCTACAAGATCTTTACAAGCTTGTTCAATAACCCACAAGGTCAGCTCATTAATTATTCCGGTATGCTCTGCCAAAATTACAAGCTCTTCAATCGAAATGTTTTTATAGGTGGGATCAGGCCAGCGTAGTAGCGCTTCAGCGCCTATTACTTGATTATTAACTAAACTTATTTGCGGTTGATAATACAGCGCAAGCTGGTTTGTTTTAATTGCTTTTTGCAAATGAGCCGCCAAACCAACATCCATTATTAAACTGTTATTAATTGCAGACGACGCAACGCGATCTACACGTCCTTTTGCATCTTTTAAGGCTAAGTAACCGCGCTTTAACCAATATTCAAAATCATTACTTTGGTTTGCACTACTAATGCCAATTGTGTAGTTGAGTTGCAGACTCAAACCTTTAATTTCATATTGCTTGGGGAGGTTACTAATGACTTTTGTGAGTAGTGTTTTGAGTGTGTCTTGGTTTTGGTTTTTGGTTGAGATACAAGCAAATACACCACTGTTTAAATCAGCCAGACGAGGACTGTTATTTAAATCGGTTTCAAGGTTTGCAAACTCTCTTTCGTGCATTAATTCATTCTCTAGTCGCTCAGCAATGTGCTTTATGAGGGTGTAACCTTGAGTCGATGTAATGATGGTATTAAGCGAATTAAAATGACATATTTTTATTAGGCACAAGGTGGTAGAACGGTTTTGGCTTTGCAGGGACATAAATGCTTGTTTGAGCTTAGAGCTATTAAGCAACTTAGTTTGTTGAGTGTGAGTTGCATGGTAAAGCGCGCGCTCTCGTTGATAGCGTACACGATCAGCCAACGCCATGGCCATTAAAACAATTTCACATAAAATCGCCACCAAAAAGGCGTGACGCGAAGTGAAACTGTAATCAATCACGCCGGTGAGCTCCAGTGGTTGTATTACAGCACCTAAAATAAGGGGAACCCACGAAAAAACGTAAAATTTGGCCCATCTAAAACCACTAAGCAGTTTTTTATAAATTAATATAGTGCATGCAACATATAGCAGCGCTAATACGCAGAAAAAAAGTGGCGCAGCGATGTTTTCAGGAATAAAAAAGCTAGCTATACCCATAACAAACATAAGAGAAAGCAGCGCTTTGCTCATTGTGTATCGCCAGCACTTATCTTTATGGTAGCGCAAAAACATAGTACAAAAGGCGAGAGTAAAAAACGAAACAGCGTAATTACTCACAATGACTTTGTGATGAAAAAATAGTTGCCATTCTAAAGGCCAAAGGTAAAACCCAAACCCAAGCACTATACCCATTAGTATCAGTGCACTAATTATATAACCAATATAAACAAGGTAAACCCGGTCTTTTATACCAAAATAGAGTACTAGGTTGTAAAGTGCAGCCATGAGTAATACGCCAGCAAATATTCCCCAAATACCAGTTTGAGAACGCATTAAATCTACAAATTCTTTATCGCGGTATAAATTGATAGGTGTTTTGCTAATGCCCACGGTGTCTATTTTAATAACGAGGCGCTGGGTTGATTTTTGCTCCATCAAAAAGTTGATGTGTGGCACGCTGTACTGAAACAAAGTCAGTTTTTTTTCTCTATCACCCAACTTATAAGTTTTTAATATATGGTTGTTTTTATCTAAACGATAAACTGTGAGGTGATCGGCCATTGGGTTATCAAAGTGAGCAACTACTTTTTGACTTTCTTGGCTTTTGTTTTCTAAATCAAGAAACAACCAATAATTTTGCTGAGTAAAACTCCAAGGAATTTCTGAAAAAGGAGCATGGGTAAGTAAATTAGGTTGCTTGATAATTGCATCGAATGTTTGGTTTTTGGTTTCATCAATGTAGTAGGCGTGATTGAGATACATTGGTGATGTTTTATCAATTGTGTAACGAGTAGGCACTACTAGGTTTGAAGCCAATGTATTGATAATAAAAAATATAAATATCAAAATGGCAACAGCAAGTGAATGATAACGTAAAGTTCTAAGTTCCAATGTATGCTTACTTTTTAAAAACTTTTAATTAGTGTAGCACTAAAAAAGCGCAGGCGAACTGCGCTTTTTTAGTTAAATTAATTGGTCATACCAATCAATTTTTATTAGCTTACTGCTCGCGAGCAATAGCACGATAAGCAATATCAGTTCGATACTCCATACCATCCCAGCTAATTTGTTTAACCAGCTCGTAGGCTCGTTGTTGTGCTTCTGTTACGCTATTACCCAATGCCGTTGCGCACAAAACACGGCCGCCGGCAGTAACAACATCATCGCCGCTTTGTTTAGTACCCGCATGAAATACTTTTTCATCAGCAGGGTAGTTAACCTTAAGGCCTGAAATAGCATCGCCTTTAGGGTAGTCACCCGGGTAGCCTTTAGCTGCAAGTACAACGCCTACCGCTGCGCGTGGGTCAAACTCGATAGTGGTTTTATCTAGTTCTTCACGGTTAGCCGCTTCAATCAGTTCAACTAAATCTGATTGTAAACGTAGCATCATAGGTTGTGTTTCAGGGTCGCCAAAACGACAGTTATACTCGATAACTTTAGGTGTACCTGAGCTATCTATCATTAAACCTGCATACAAGAAGCCAGTGTACGGGTGGCCTTCGCTTGCCATGCCTTCTACTGTCGGGGTGATCACTTCATCCATAATGCGTTGGTGGATTTCGTTTGTCACCACTGGCGCAGGAGAGTATGCACCCATACCTCCAGTATTTGGGCCGGCATCGCCATTATAAGCACGTTTATGATCTTGGCTTGTCGCAAACGGAAGGACGTTTTTACCATCTACCATCACAATGAAAGAGGCTTCTTCGCCCTCTAAAAACTCTTCAATAACAACACGGCTACCAGCATCACCAAAGGCATTACCGGCAAGCATATCGCGAATAGCGTCTTCAGCTTCCAGATGTGTCATTGCAACAATAACGCCTTTACCTGCGGCTAAACCATCGGCTTTAATTACAATTGGCGCACCTTTTTCTTTTAAATAAGCAAGGGCCGGGTCAATTTGCTCAAATGTTTGGTAATCGGCGGTTGGTATATTATGGCGAGCTAAAAAGTCTTTCGTAAACGACTTAGAGCCTTCAAGCTGGGCTGCACCTGCTGTTGGGCCAAATATAGCCATATCATGTTCACGAAATTTATCCACAACACCTAATACGAGCGGTACTTCAGGGCCTACAATGGTGAGCTCTACATTATTTTGCTGAGCAAATTTTAATAGGCCATCTAAATCTTCAACGTTAATTGCAACATTTTCGAGTTTAGGCTCAAGTGCAGTACCTGCGTTACCTGGAGCAACAAATACGGTATTTACTTTACTGTTTTGAGCGGCCTTAAACGCAAGTGCGTGTTCGCGGCCGCCGCTGCCAATGACTAATACATTCATGGCGTACTATTCCTATTTAAAGCGGTTTTTTAAATTTCAGCGTCATACGGTCGCTTTCACCAATAGCTTTATATTTTTCAGCGTCTTGTTCGCCAAGTCTTAAGCTAGGTGGTAGCGTCCACACCCCTTTAGGGTGATCGGCTGTATCTTTTGGATTAGCATTTATTTCACTAGTTGCTGCTAGCTCAAATCCTGCTTGCTTTGCAAGGTCAACCACGTAACTCTGTTTCATATAACCTGATGTTTTTTGATCCTCATCAGCACGGTTTTCAGCTAAACGATGCTCAACCACACCCAATGTACCACCTGGTTTTAGTGCTTTATAAAACGCTTTAAATGCGCTCAATGCACCGTCTGTATCTTTACCCATATACCAGTTATGCACATTGCGGAAGGTAAGTACCATATCGGCAGATTCTGCAGGCGCAATATCTAGGTGGGTTAAAGGGGCAAACTCTGTAATTTTAACATAACTAAAGCGTTCGTCTTCAGCTACTTTTTGTTTAAACGCAGCTAATGAGCGTTGATAGTAACCAACCGATGAGTCGCTAGGGAAATGAGCAGCGTAGTATAAGCCTTGCTCTTTCAATGCTGGCGCTAAAATTTCACTGTACCAACCACCACCTGGCGCAATTTCTACAACGGTCATTGACGGTTTAAAGCCAAAAAATGCCAATGTTTGCTCAGGGTGGCGATATTCATCACGAGCACTATTTTTAGCGCTTCGCTCGCTTGCTTTTATTGCGTGGCTTAGGCTTGATTCATGGTTATGGCTCAATGCCATTGTTGAAGTAAGTGCTAGGCTAGCAACAAGTAGAGACTTTAGTGCAAATTTCATCGTTTGTTCCTTCACATTAAAATTAGGAGTTAGAATAATCAGAATACGTGAATTGCTTGCAAACAAAAAGGGTTAAACGTTGAGCTTAACCCTTTTTGTGATTAGTGGCGGAAGTGACGCATGCCAGTAAACACCATAGCCATGCCCGCTTCATCCGCGGCCGCGATAACTTCTTCATCGCGCATTGAACCACCCGGTTGAATAACCGCTGTTATACCAGCCTCTGCAGCAGCATCTATGCCATCGCGGAATGGGAAAAACGCATCCGATGCCATAACAGAACCCGGTACTTCTAGGTTTTCATCAGCAGCTTTAATACCCGCTATTTTAGCAGAGTAAACGCGGCTCATTTGGCCTGCGCCTACACCAATAGTCATACCGTCGCGGGCATACACAATCGCGTTTGATTTAACAAACTTAGCGACTTTCCAGCAAAACAGTAAATCTTTAAGTTCTTGCTCAGAAGGCTGACGCTTAGAGACGACTTTTAAGTCGCCTTGAGTAACCATACCTAGGTCGCGATCTTGTACTAAAACGCCGCCGTTTACGCGTTTAATATCGTGGCCTGTTGCTTTGCCACTCCATTGTCCACACGCTAATAAACGTACGTTCTTTTTAGCTTCAACAATTTTTGCAGCTTCACTTGAAATGCTCGGGGCAATAATCACTTCAACAAATTGACGGTCAACAATGGCTTGTGCTGTTGCAGCATCAAGCTCGCGGTTAAAGGCAATAATGCCGCCAAACGCTGATGTTGGGTCTGTTTTAAATGCACGCTCGTAAGCACTAAGAATATCTTCACCAATTGAAACACCACACGGGTTTGCGTGTTTAACAATAACACACGCAGGTACATCAAATTCTTTAACGCACTCAAGGGCTGCATCGGTATCTGCAATGTTATTAAACGACAGTGCTTTACCTTGTAACTGAGTAGCAGTTGCAACTGATGCTTCACTTACATCGTTTTCAACGTAAAAAGCAGCATCTTGATGTGAGTTTTCACCGTAACGCATATCTTGCTTTTTAGTGAATTGCATGTTGATAGTACGTGGGAACTTAGTGTCTTCAACGGCTTCTTCAGTGTAATCAGGAACCATTTTGCCAAAGTAATTAGCAATCATGCCATCGTATTGAGCTGTGTGCTCATAGGCGGCAATAGCTAAATCAAAACGTGTTTTATACGTAGTTGAACCATTGTTATTTTGCATTTCGCTAATAACGCGATCGTAATCGCTTGCGTTTACCACAATCGTTACGTCTTTGTGATTTTTAGCAGCTGCACGAACCATTGTCGGGCCGCCAATATCAATATTTTCAATGGCATCTTCAAGGCTGCAGTTTTCTTGAGCGACAGTATTCGCAAAGGGGTATAAGTTAACTACAACTATGTCGATTGCAGAAATGTTGTTATCTGCCATTACATCTTCATCTTGTCCGCGACGGGCTAAAATGCCGCCGTGAATTTTAGGGTGAAGGGTTTTTACGCGGCCATCCATGATTTCAGGGTGACCGGTGTGATCTGAAACTTCAGTCACTTTTATGCCGTTATCAGCAAGGAGTTTACACGTACCGCCAGTTGATAAAATATCTACACCTTGTGCTTCTAGTGCGCGGGCGAATTCAACAATACCGGTTTTATCAGACACACTTAAAAGTGCGCGACGAATGGGACGATGAGTATCCATTGTAGTTTGATTTCCTCAGTTAATGAGCTAGCTTAGAAGCGGGCATTTTAACTGATTACAACTTAAAAAACGACTTATAAAGCGCCAATAAGCGTGAGCATTTTGCAACATCTCTACTAAATTGTACGCATAAAAAAAGCACCCTAAGGTGCTTTTTTAATAAACAGCTGTGATTTATCACAGCCAGCATATTAGTTCATGCCGTATTTTTTAAGCTTTTTGCGTAAAGTACCACGGTTGATACCTAGTAAAATAGCTGCACGAGTTTGGTTACCACGTGTGTATGTCATTACTTCTTCAAGTAATGGCGCTTCTAGCTCTGAAAGAACAAGGTCGTAAACGTCTTGCACATCTTGACCGTTAAGCTGTTTTAAGTAGTGGTGAACAGCTTTTTTTACTGCATCACGCAATGGCTGCGGTTTCTCGTGTGACTGAACATGAGGGTTTGTGATAAATGGAGAAGTCACGTTTTGTTCGAACATTATAAAGTCTCTTTCTTTCTTAGTTAGCTGCTAGTGTTTTAAAGTATTGCTCTAATGCGACGACCTGTGCTTCTGAGTTGTCGAGCGCATTAAATACTCGCCTAAACTGACCATCACTGTCATGGGTTTGCAAATACCAAGATACATGTTTGCGAGCAATTCTCGCGCCCATTGGCTCACCGTAAAACGCATGGAGGTTTGTTAAATGCTCCATTAAAATACTGCGCACCTCTGCAATAGCAGGTGGCTGCATGTGTTCACCAGTTCGCAAATAGTGGTCTATTTCCCTAAATATCCAAGGGCGACCTTGGGCGGCTCGACCAATCATAATGGCATCTGCACCCGTATAGTCTAAAACCTGTTTTGCTTTTTCTGGCGAGGTAATATCACCATTTGCAACAACAGGAATTGACACTGAACGTTTTATATCCCTAATCGTGGCGTATTCTGCTTCACCTTTATACATACATGCGCGTGTTCGCCCATGTACAGCCAGTGATGCAATGCCATAACGTTCAGCTATTCTCGCAATCTCTACACCATTACGGTTATCCGGAT
The DNA here is from genome assembly GCF_023161925.1 of Pseudoalteromonas sp. 2CM32C. Classification (NCBI taxonomy): domain Bacteria; kingdom Pseudomonadati; phylum Pseudomonadota; class Gammaproteobacteria; order Alteromonadales; family Pseudoalteromonadaceae; genus Pseudoalteromonas; species Pseudoalteromonas sp. 2CM32C. The sequence goes on from NZ_JALNTI010000005.1 coordinate 105,182, forward strand.
CCCACCCTGTACGGATTTTAAGTGTTACAGGTATATCAACAGCATTAACAACTGCATCAATAATCTCTTCCACGAGTTCAGGAAACTGTAATAAAGCAGAGCCTGCGAGTTTCTTGTTCACTTTTTTTGCTGGGCACCCCATATTGATATCTATGATTTGTGCACCGTTAGCAACATTGAATTGTGCGGCCTGCGCCATAAGCTCAGGATCAGCTCCTGCAATCTGCACCGCGCGTATACCCGACTCACCGCTGTGATCCATACGATTCATCGACTTTTCAGTTTTCCAAACCTTTGGGTTTGACGATAACATTTCAGACACAGCAAGCCCGGCGCCTAAGCGACGGCAGAGTTGTCTAAATGGTCTGTCTGTAATGCCGGCCATAGGCGCAACAATTACATTATTCTCAAGTTGGTATTTACCGATACGCACTGTATTCAATAGGCCTCTTTTCAAGGGGCGCTAAGTTTACGGCTTTTTTGACAAAAATCAAAGGCTATAAATTGAACAAAAGTGACTTTTTTTTGCTCTTTTCGTATTGACATTTGATAACCGTATGACGGAAGGGTTTATTTGTGTGAAATTTGAACGAATGATGTTTTTATAATAAATAATGTTTATTTTTTATTTTGTAAAAAAATAGTAAAGCCTGTTAAATACAGGCTTTACATGCGACTTTTGAGTTAATACTCTAAAATTTATAATGTATATGCTTAGCTATTTTTTGTACCGCTAACACGGGTCCAATCACCTTCAATGGCAATTTCATCGAGCTCAATAAAGGGCGCGTATATGTCAGCAACCGATTGTGCTTGTTCTTCTAAAATACCAGACATGGCAATTTTACCGCCTGGCTTTAACAACCCTAAAATCACACTGTGAAGCTCTCGTAGTGGTTGCGCTAAAATATTAGCCACTACAATATCTGCAGTAAACTCTGGCTGGTTTTCTGGTAAGTACACTTCTAGCTTATCGGCTACGCCGTTTCTGTTTGCGTTATCAAGACTTGCTTCAAGTGCTTGTGGGTCAATATCAATCCCAATCATGCGCTCAGCACCCAGTTTAATAGCAGCGATACCTAAAATGCCTGAGCCACAACCAAAATCCACGACGGTTTTACCGGTAAGGTCTTGGCTTTCTAGCCATTTTAAACACAGAGCTGTTGTTGCGTGTGTGCCTGTGCCAAACGCAAGGCCAGGGTCAAGTAAAACGTTAACAGCATCAGGATCAGGAATATCGCGCCAGCTAGGGCAAATCCATAGCTTTTCACCAAACTGAATAGGGTGGAAGTTATCCATCCATTCACGTTCCCAGTCTTTATCTTCAAGCTGTTCAATTTTGTAAACGAGTGATTCATTTATTTCGTCGTGGCGTTTTAATAGTGCGATCACTTCGTTCATATCGTGATTAGCTTCAAATAAACCAATTACAGTGGTGTCAGCCCAAAATTCAACAGTGCCAATTTTTGGCTCATATATAGGTGTGTCTTTAGCATCCATAAAGGTAACAGACGCACTGCCTGCTTCCATTAATAGGTCACTTACTGCATCTGCGGTTGCTGCATTGGCATTGATACGGATTTGGATCCAAGCCATCTTTATTTCCTTGAAATAGAAAAAAGGCCGCTACAGCGGCCTTTTTAGTTTATACAAAGCGCTAAATTACTTAGCGTCTAAAAAGCTTTTTAGTAAATCTGAGCGAGAAGGGTGGCGTAATTTACGCAGCGCTTTCGCTTCTATTTGACGAATACGCTCACGTGTTACGTCAAATTGTTTACCTACTTCTTCTAAGGTGTGGTCGGTATTCATATCGATACCAAAGCGCATACGAAGTACTTTAGCTTCACGCGCTGTTAAGCCCGCTAGTACGTCGTTAGTTGCGCCACGAAGCGACTCCATTGTTGCCGAATCGATTGGCGAATCAATGGTAGTATCTTCGATAAAGTCACCTAAGTGCGAATCTTCATCATCACCGATTGGTGTTTCCATCGAAATTGGCTCTTTAGCAATTTTAAGTACCTTACGGATTTTATCCTCAGGCATCATCATGCGTTCAGCTAATTCTTCTGGATTTGGCTCACGACCCATTTCTTGTAACATTTGACGAGAGATACGGTTAAGCTTATTAATCGTTTCGATCATATGTACCGGAATACGGATAGTTCTTGCTTGGTCGGCAATAGAGCGAGTAATTGCTTGACGTATCCACCACGTAGCATAAGTAGAGAACTTATAACCACGACGGTATTCAAACTTATCTACCGCTTTCATCAAGCCAATATTACCTTCTTGGATTAAATCCAAGAACTGTAAACCACGGTTTGTGTATTTTTTAGCAATTGAGATTACAAGACGTAAGTTAGCTTCAACCATTTCTTTTTTCGCACGGCGCGCTTTTGCTTCACCAATACTCATACGACGGTTAATGTCTTTAATACGCTCTATGCTTAAACCAGTTGTTTGCTCAATAATAGATAGCTTATTGATACAACGAATTATTTCAGGTTTAACTTCTTCAAGTTTAGCTGAGTATTTTTCGTTGTTTGAAATTTCTAAATCAACCCACGAAGGATCTGTTTCGTTATTAGCAAAGTGCTTAACGAATGCTTTCTTAGGTAGCTTAGCAATTTGTACAGCTTGTTTCATGATTAGACGTTCTTGAACACGAACGCGGTCCATCATTTCGCGCATGTTGTTAACCATGCGATCAAACTGTTTAGGAATTAGCTTGAAGGTTCTGAAAAGCTCACCAATTTCAAAAATGGCGGCTTGTGAATCAGGATGCGAACGACCTTTAGCTTCAAACGTATCACGTGCTTTATTGTATAAATCACGTAAGTTTTCAAAATGAATGCGAGCTTCTTCAGGATCTGGGCCTGTATCTACTTCTTCTTCATCTTCATCATCGTCACTTTTGTCATCGTCTTCATCATCGTCATCAAGTTGTTTTTCACTTAATTCTGAACCGATGTTAGTTGCTGAAATTGGCGCTTCGTCTTCGTTCGGATCAATGAAACCAACGATGATATCGCTTAAACGCATTTCTTCTGCTTCAAACTTATCCCACTGCTCTAGTAGGTAAGTGATTGCTTCAGGGTATTCAGCAACTGAAATTTGTACTTGGTTGATCCCTTCTTCAATACGCTTAGCGATAACAATTTCGCCTTCACGTGTAAGAAGTTCAACAGTGCCCATTTCGCGCATGTACATGCGAACCGGATCGGTAGTGCGGCCAATTTCTTTTTCTACCGTAGCAAGTGCAGCAGCGGCAGCTTCAGCTGCGTCTTCGTCTGTCGTTGTTTCTTGCATCATTAATTCATCGGCATCAGGCGCGTTTTCGCTAACCTTAATACCCATGTCATTAATCATGCTTATGATATCTTCTACTTGATCTGAGTCAATTATGTCTTGTGGAAGGTGATCATTTACTTCTGCAAAAGTTAAGTAGCCTTGCTCTTTACCTTTTTGAATCAGAAGTTTTAATTGTGACTGAGGAGTTGGATCCATAGAGATTGTTTCTTCCACTCTGATAAGTTGATACAACAGGCGCCATCACTTGGTTTACATTAATGCCAACCAGAACAATGTGACGCAGTGAATAGCACAGTATAACATCCAAAACTAGATCTGACTAGCTGTTAGTCGCTTTTAACGCTGTCATTAGTAAATGACATTCTAGTCTTTCGTCGCTATTTAAACCTTGTGTCTTGTCTTTTATTAATAAGGTCTCTAGTCGATAATTTAAACACTGATCTTCAATAAATTTAAAAGTATTTTTAAAAACAGTCTCTAAACGCTCTTCATTTATTTCATGTTGCCAAGTAGCGAGCTTAATAAGAGGCTCATAATCGTCAGTATCTCTAAAAAATTCGAGTATCTGAGCCGTAGTGATAGTCTCTTTTTCAAGTGCTTGTTGCTGCAAGCGAAGCAATAAACCAATACCTGCAATGTTCATTTGTGCAAGTTCTGGCAAATAAGGAACACTTTTAGCTAGGTTTGGATGCTGAATTAAAATACCAATAGCCTGTCGCATTGGGGTTATTTTAAATTTTCGCTCAATAGAATGCTGTTGCTTTGGTGTTTTTAATCGATTATTAAGTTGTTCACGCGTGCGCCCAATTAGTCTGCCTAATTGCTCTAAAATATTTTCTTGGTAAAATTCACTCGGAATTTTTTCAATGAGCGGTAGGGCTGCACTGAGTAATTTTGCTTTACCAGAATCGAGTGTTAAATCAATTTCTTGGCTTAATTTGTTAAACATGACTTTAGTAAAGTCATCGGCTTCACTTAAACGCTGTTCGAATGCTTCTTTACCTTCTTTTTGCACTAATGAATCGGGATCTTCTCCATCAGGCAAAAATACAAAGTTCAATGCTTTACCGTCATTTAAGTAGGGGAGCGCATTTTCAAGTGCCCGCCAAGCTGCATCGCGTCCAGCTCGGTCGCCATCGTAACAACAAATAACTTTATCGGTCGTTCTAAATAACGTATGCATGTGTTCGCTTGTTGTGGCGGTTCCCAGTGCTGCAACAGCGTATTCAATCTCTTTTTCTGCAAGTGCAACAACATCCATGTAGCCTTCAACGATAAGAATGTGCTCTAACTTTTTGTGTGCTTGTTTAGCTTCATAAAGGCCATAAAGCTCAAACCCTTTATGAAAAATTCGAGTCTCTGGAGAGTTTAAATATTTAGGCCCTTGATCAGCTTGCATAACGCGACCGCCAAAGGCGACAACTCTGCCGCGTTTATCACGAATAGGAAACATTAAGCGGTCGCGAAAAAAGTCGAACTGCCTGCCTGGTGTTTTTTCTGAGGCGAGCTTTAATTCGACGAGTTGCTCTTTTTGTTCTTTATTACGGCCAAGTTGTAAACATAAGCCATCCCATTCACTAGGGGCGTAGCCAACCATAAACTTTTTAACGGTCTCTCCGCTCAGTCCTCGACCTTTAACATAGTCAATGACTGCGGCCGAGTTAGCGTGGTGCTTTAGTTGGTGCTGATAAAAGCGAGCTGTATGAAGCATCAAATCGTAATCTGAACGCTTTTGCGCAGCGGTACGTTCTGGCGCAGAGCTACCGCCTTGTTCGCGGGGCACGTCCAAGTTGAGCATGCTGGCAAGCTCTTCAATGGCATCAACAAACTCTAGTTTGTCGTATTCCATAACAAACGATATTGCGTTGCCATTCGCACCACAGCCAAAGCAATGATAAAACTGCTTATCTTGCGATACCGTAAACGAGGGAGACTTTTCGTTATGAAAAGGGCAACACGCTTGATAGTCTTTACCGGCTTTTTTAAGCCCAACTTTAGAGTCTATCAGGTCGACAATATCGGTTCTGGCAAGTAAATCATCTATAAAACTTCGTGGGATCTTTCCAGCCATTAGTAAAATACAGTCCTGAAATATTAAGAAGAATAACGAAAGTGAAACTTAAAATTTATACTCGTAAGGTATAAATAATTGGACCTTAACTTATCAAAATGACGGCTAAATAAATAGAGTCAGTATGAATAATTTCATTTTTGAATATAGGCATAACGTTTACTTTTTAGTGACGTAAAAACAAAGAAACCGAGCACTAGGCTCGGTTTACTTCAATTATACTTTACGTATAGGGAGTGTTAGGCGGTTAATCTTTGCTTTATTAAACCAGAGATCTTACCCATATCGGCGCGACCTTCAGCTTTGCTTTTGATTATACCCATCACTTTACCCATGTCTTGCATACCTGCTGCGTTAGTATCAGCAATAGCCGCGTCAATGAGAGCAATTATTTCTTCGTCACTCAACTGTTGAGGTAAGAAGGTTTCAAGTGCTGTTATTTCATTGGCTTCAATTTCAGCTAAATCATCACGCCCAGCATCTTTGTACTGAGTGTAAGAGTCGCGACGTTGTTTAACAAGCTTCACTATAACGGAGGTAATACCTGCGTCGTCTAGTGTTATTTGCTCGTCAATCTCACGTTGCTTGATTGCAGCAAGTACCATGCGAATAGGGTTAAGACGTTGTTTGTCTTTAGCTCTCATCGCATCTTTTTGCGCATCTTTTAGCGTTATTAAAAGGCTCATTTATACAAGACCTAATGTATTAGTATAATTTAACGCGACGAGCGTTATCACGAGAAAGTTTTTTCATGTGACGCTTAACTGCTGCAGCTTTCTTACGCTTACGCTCAGCTGTTGGCTTTTCATAGTGCTCGCGACGACGAACTTCTGAAAGGATACCTGCTTTTTCACATGAACGCTTGAAGCGACGAAGTGCTACGTCAAACGGTTCGTTCTCTCTTACTTTAATTACTGGCATTAAAAATTCACCTACCTAAATTATGAGCGTTGCTCAAGTTGATCAAACATTGATCAAGTGGTTCAAAAATGGTGCGGTATTGTAATCCGAAGCAACACCACATGTAAAGGATAATATTAACAGAAACGCATAGTGTAAAACAGTATTAATTTAGCTGGCGTTGGTAGAGTCTACAAAATACTTGGCCTGCTTTTTTTTCTTTAATTAACAGCCAGTTACTAGGTGGTTTGAACGTATTTAGATCGCTCTCTACTTCAACGTAAATTAGTGCTTCTTCGCTAAGCCAATTATTTATTTCTAATAAGTTACAGCTAGTTTGAGCTAAATTTTTGCGAAAAGGCGGGTCAACAAAAACAAGATCAAAAGGCGTATTACTATTTTTTTGTTCTAAAAATGAAAGAGAGTTAGTGTGCCTTACCTGTGCATTTTGTAATTTTAGTGTTGCTATGTTTTGCGCTAGTTGCTTTGCTGCACTTGGGTCAAGCTCTATAAAAAGAGCAGTACTTGCAAAACGCGAAAGAGCTTCGAACCCCAACCCACCAGAACCTGCAAAACAATCTAGAACGTTAGCATCACGCGTGTCTTGCATTAACCAGTTAAATACTGTCTCTTTAATTCGGTCTGTAGTAGGACGTAAACCTTGTACGTCTTTTACTGGAAGCTTTCGGCCGCGAAATTGCCCACTTATCACTCTAATAAAGCCATCAGTAGATTTGGTAATTGCTTTATTTTTAGTTGTTTTATTTCTCATTTAGCTCACTAAAAAATGGTATCTGGGATCTAGCTCAGATAATATTGTAGTAGATTACGTATAGCTTCATTTTTCAACCGCATTAAAAGTGTTACTATTGAACACTTATGTTTTGAATGGTTGTTTGGCTGGCAAAGTGTGTTGGCTCTTCCAAGCTATTTTCAAATTTTAGTTTATCAGATTTTTATAAGTGGTTATTAGCAAGTATGGCAAAAAAAAGTAAATTAATGTCTTGGCTCGGCTTTGGTAAGTCAGATAAAAAACAAGCCGAACAAAAAGCAGAGGCTGATAAACAACAAGCTTTAGCAGAGCAAGAAGCTAAACGCTTAGAAGAAGAACGCGTTGCCGCTGAAAAAGCCGAGCAAGAACGCGCTGCTGCAGAGCAAGCGGAAAAATTAGCAATAGAACGAGCAAATGCCGAGCTGCTAGCAAAAGAACAGGCAGAAGCCGAGCAGCAGAGAGTGGAGCAACAAAATCGCCTTGCTGAGCAAGCTGAAGCTAAACGCTTAGAAGAAGAACGCGTTGCCGCTGAAAAAGCCGAGCAAGAACGCGCTTCTGCAGAGCAAGCGGAAAAATTAGCAATAGAACGAGCAAATGCTGAGCTGTTAGCAAAAGAACAGGCGGAAGCCGAGCAGCAGAGAGTTGAGCAACAAAAGCGCCTTGCTGAGCAAGCTGAAGCGCAGCGTTTAGAACAAGAACGTATTGCAGCAGAGCAAGCAGAAGCGCAGCGCATAGAGCAAGAACGCATTACAGCACAGCAGGCAGAAACGCAGCGCATAGAGCAAGAACGCATTTCAGCACAGCAAGCAGAAGCGCAGCGCATAGAGCAAGAACGCATTGCAGCAGAGCAAGCAGAGGCCCAGCGTTTAGAGCAAGAACGCATTGCAGCAGAGCAAGGAGAAGCGCAGCGCATAGAGCAAGAACGCATTGCAGCGGAGCAAGCAGAAGCCCAGCGTTTAGAGCAAGAACGCATTGCAACAGAGCAAGCAGAAGCGCAGCGCTTAGAACAAGAACGTATTGCAGCAGAGCAAGCCGAAGTGCAGCGCTTAGAACAAGAACGTGTTGCAGCAGAGCAAGCCGAAGTGCAGCGCTTAGAACAAGAACGTATTGTAGCAGAGCAAGCTAAGAAAGAAGAAAAGCCTAAGAAAGAAGGCTTTTTTTCACGTCTTAAAAAAGGATTACTAAAAACCCGCGTTAATATTGGCGCAGGATTCTCGTCTATTTTTAGTGGTAAAAAAATAGATGATGACCTTTTTGAAGAGCTTGAAACTCAATTATTGACGGCTGATTTAGGCGTAGATACCACCATGAAGTTAATCGATAGACTAACGGACGGTGCAAATAGAAAGCAGCTTAAGGATGGTGATGCTTTATATGAGCTAATGAAGCAAGAAATGGCAGCGATGCTAAAGACTGCTGAACAGCCATTAACAATACCAGCAGAAAAAAAACCGTTTGTGATTTTAATGGTAGGCGTAAATGGGGTTGGTAAAACAACTACGATTGGTAAGCTCGCTAAGCAATTTCAAAATGAAGGTAAGTCGGTCATGCTTGCTGCGGGTGACACTTTTAGAGCTGCTGCGGTTGAACAACTTCAAGTATGGGGTGAGCGCAATAGTATTCCAGTTATAGCACAGCATACCGGAGCCGATAGTGCATCGGTGGTATTTGATGCCTTTCAGGCCGCAAAAGCGCGTAATGTAGATGTGTTAATTGCTGATACAGCGGGTCGTCTGCAAAATAAAGATAATTTGATGCAAGAGCTTGAGAAAATAGCTCGTGTAATGAAAAAAATAGATCCTGATGCACCGCACGAGGTGATGCTAACCATAGATGCAGGTACAGGGCAAAATGCGATTAGCCAAGTAAACTTGTTTAACCAATGTGTGGGTTTAACGGGTATTACTTTGTCAAAACTTGATGGTACAGCAAAGGGTGGAGTTATTTTTGCTGTAGCTGATAAGTTTAACATTCCAATTCGTTATATTGGTGTTGGTGAAGGTATTGATGATTTGCGTTCATTTAAAAGCGATGACTTTATTGATGCATTATTTAGCCAAGATGAGGACGACGCTTAATTTACCAAAAAGGGAGCTTGCTCCCTTTTTAATTGCGAGGAATACCAATTACATTAACACTTTAATGAGGTTGGCATAATAAAAAATGATAAATTTTCAGCAAGTAAGTAAAACCTATCCAGGGGGGCATCGTGCCCTCGAAAAAGTTAATTTTCATATAAAACCTGGCGAATTAGCCTTTTTGACCGGTCATAGTGGTGCGGGTAAAAGTACACTTTTAAAGCTTATCAGCTTAATGGAACGTCCATCTGCTGGTAACGTATTTATTAATGGTGTTGATTTAAATAAAGTTAATTCGCGACAAATCCCTTATGCTCGCCGAGATATTGGTATTATTTTTCAAAACCATAGATTATTAGAACGATACACTGTATTTGATAATGTTGCGCTACCGCTGATCATCGAAGGAACTCATCGTAATCAAATCGCAAAGCGTGTTCATGGTGCGCTCGATAAAGTGGGTTTAATCGATAAAGTTAAATGTCATCCATCTATGTTGTCGGGTGGTGAGCAACAGCGAGTCGGTATTGCACGCGCTATTGTAAATTCTCCGCCAATTTTACTTGCCGATGAGCCAACGGGTAACTTAGATCCTGAACTCTCAATGGAAATACTTAAATTATTTGAAGACTTTAATAAGCATGGTACAACCGTACTTATTGCTACCCATGACTTAGGCCTTGTTGCACGCATGAAGTATAGGAGCTTAACGTTAAAGGATGGCAGAATGCTTGAAGATCCACTAGCGCAGGGGGCATTATGAGTTTACTGTTTAAAAGCCGCCAAAACAAAAATGAAAAACAAAAAAAATCAGTTATTTCAAATGGCTACTTTTTTATCGTTAACATTTTTCGCCAAGGGATTCATAGTCTGGGTGAAATGTGGCGTACACCACTGGCATCAATGATGACAATTGCGGTACTTGGATTAAGCTTAACGCTTCCTGCCACACTTTACTTAGTGGTTAAAAATGTGCAGCAAGTAAGTAGTGGCTTTGAAGAGGCTAGTGAAATATCGTTATTTGTAAAACAAACAATGACGAAACAAGAAACAGCGACGCTAGTTAAGCGCCTAGCCTTATATCCTGAAGTAGAGAGTGTAACGTTTATTTCAAAACAGCAAGCGCTAAAAGAATTTCAGGAAGTGTCAGGTTTTGGGCAAGCGCTAGAATATTTAGATAGCAACCCATTACCCGATGTTGTGCTCGTTACACCTACTAAGCGGCATCGCCAACCTAATGCCGCCAAGGTACTTATGACCAAGTTAGAAGCGGAACGTGAGGTTGATTTTGGCAAACTTGATATAGCCTGGTTAGAGCGCTTAAATGCATTGCTTAGCTTGCTAAAAGAAAGTGTAATAACCATTACCTTATTATTATTAACGTCTGTAACTCTCATAATAGGTAATACTATTCGCCTATCGATTATGGATAAAAAAGAAGAAATACAAGTAATGAAACTTGTAGGTGCTACAAATACGTTTATACACGCACCATTTTTATGGACTGGTATTTGGTATGGCGTTATTGGTGGATTATTTGCTTTTATATCAGTTGCATTGATGATGTGGTGGCTTTCTTCAGCCGTAAACAGTGTGGCTGGTGTGTATCAAACTAACTTTTTACTCATTGGTTTAACGCTTAGCGAATTTGGCTTTTTAGTTTTACTTGCTACAAGTTTGGGGTTTGTTGGCTCTTACTTATCTGTAAATCGATACATCAAAGAAATAGAGCCAGACAAAGTGTAATACGCACCTATATAGCTCGCTGTTAATCAAGCGAGCTATATAGGTTATGCTATTGGCGCTTTATTCGCTTCAAAGTAAACTTTGTGAATATACACTTAACTTTATAAGCGTGTTTATCTCTTCCTCATTCGCGCAAGCTAATACAAGTGAACTAACTCAATGCTTAGCGCGTATATTATTGGGTTGGGTTGTTCAGGTCCTATAAAAACTGTCACATTTATCTACTACCCTCCATATCAAGCATGAATTGTAAATAGAGTGAAAAACTGACGTTAATCACCCGCAATCCCTTAATTCATCGCTTATTCAGTCGCTTATAGTAGACTTCAATAACGCTAAAAAACCGCTTGATTTATACTTTAAAAAAGTTTTAAATTGGGGTTAGCACTCTTCGATAAAGAGTGCTAAGATGGTTTCAAATGTTTATCACCGAGGTGAAAAATGAGTAAAGATTTATACGCAATGGCACTTACAGTTGGACAACAAAGCGCAAGCATGGATGGCTACCTTCAAGCGGTCAGCACAATCCCTATGCTTAAAGTTGAAGAAGAGCAAGAACTTGCTAAAAAACTTCAGGAAGAAGGCGATCTTAGTGCTGCAAAGCAACTCATTATGTCGCATTTGCGCTTTGTAGCGCATATAGCTAAAAGCTACTCGGGATACGGCTTGCCACAAGCTGACCTTATTCAAGAAGGCAATATAGGCCTGATGAAAGCGGTTAAACGTTTCGACCCAAGCGTGGGTGTTCGTTTAGTATCGTTTGCAGTGCATTGGATTAAAGCCGAAATACACGAATTTGTTCTTAAGAACTGGCGTATAGTTAAAGTAGCTACTACAAAAGCACAGCGTAAATTGTTTTTTAATCTTCGTAAAAATAAAAAGCGTTTAGGCTGGTTTAACCAAGCAGAGGTTAGCACTGTTGCTAGTGAGCTGGGTGTAAGCGAAAAAGAAGTGCGTGAAATGGAATCTCGTATGAGCGGTCAAGATATGGGCTTTGACTTAACGGGTGATGATAACGATGACGCACCAACAAGCACTTATTCACCGGTACAATATTTAACGGATGGTTCTGCTGATTTAGCTGATGACATTGAACAGCAACAATGGCAAGAACAGTCTCATACTCGTTTGTTTAGTGCACTTAAAACACTAGATGAACGTTCACAAGACATTGTAAGTGCGCGCTGGTTGTCTGATGACAAAGCAACACTGCAAGAGCTTGCTGAAAAATACAGTGTATCTGCTGAGCGTGTTCGCCAGCTTGAAAAAACAGCAATGAAAAAGTTACAAAGCGCTATGAGCTGATATGTTCTAAAAGCGTAATATTTTTAAAAGCCCTGCATTAAAATGCAGGGCTTTTTTGTTGAAAATTTATACGTATTCATGTAGGTTCTAGTGATTATAAAAAAGCTTTAAAAGGATATTTGGCTTTGAATTACTACTTAATGTCGTTAATTATCGCCCTAGGCGTGATTATTAGTATTGGGCATGACCCACACTATTACGAAGTAAACTACATCTTAATCCCCGCTTTTTTGCTCACTATATTTGGTTTTATTTATAGATTAACTGGTAAGAAGATATTTGGCTTTGTAGCAATGCTCGGCTTTATTTTTTTTGTGCCTATTGGTCTGATAGGTATCTACGCAATCAGAAACATGATGGATGATCATGCTAAATTACTATTCAAAAGGACACTGAAAAATGACAACAGAAACCATCGATAAACCTACAGGTATTATTAAAGTTGATAAAGGTAAACTGCAAATACAATTATATGTAGGTATATTAATTTTACCTTTAGCCTTCTTTATACCAATGGCTGCATTTTATGGTGTATTACTCATTACTATGTATTTTGTTAATAGCAATATTGAAGTGGTTAGGTTTTATTCTAAATATTCAGAGGTTAAACAAGGTTTAATCCGTTCACGTTGGTTAATAGCTAATAGCGCGGTTGTAAGTGCAAAAAAGTTAGATGAGCACATAGTTCTTACATTGATAGAAGATGAAAAGCTAAGAACACGAAAAATAACACTGAAACCACTTAGTGAAGACGGCCAACAGAGTATTTTGAAATACTATCAGGCACAAGCAAGAAAGAATAAGTACCCTATTTAATTTAATTATCGCGCGCTAATCGTTTTCCCTTGAGCTTGCGCTAACTGAATATATTTACGTTGTACTAACTGAGAAACAGGAACTAACTCATAGCCTTGTTGAGTAAGCTCAGGCAGGGCTTTACGTAAAAAAGCAATGGTCTCAGGATAAGGGTGGGCAATGGCAATGGCAAAATTGTGATCTGTTGCTTTTTGTTTAAGTTCATCGAGCCTAAACTGAAGCTGATCTGCTGTTGTTATGTTGTCCAAAAAAACATGGCGACCAATATTTTCAACCCCAAAAAAGTTTGCAGCATTTTGTGCCTGGCTTAAGCCAGTTGTTCGGCTATCTAAAAAGTACAACTCGCGCTTTTTAAGGACTTCCATTGTCCATTTCATAGCTTGGCTTTGCTGAGTTAATGCAGAGCCCATATGGTTATTAACACCTCTAACTTGCGGTAAACTTGCTAGTGCTGTTCCTAGCGTTTGTTGAAGTTGAGCTTTGTCCATATCAAGAGTAAGCGCACCAGGCCCTAGTGCTTTGCCGTTAAGTGCCTGCATAGGCACATGTAAAAGCAGTTCTTTATTTGCTTTGCTAGCACGTGTTGCAAAAACTTGTGAATAGGGTGTGTGGGGCAAAATTGAATAGGTCAATTGCCCAGGTAAGGTTAAAAAATCTAAGTCTCTTTGGTGATAGCCTATATCATCAATAACTATCGCTATTTGTTTAGCATTAGCGCTAAAGCAAGCGATACATACACTGAAAAAAAGCCACATCCGTATTTTTCTGTTAATAGTATTCACGTTTATAATTTTTATTATCTTTTTTATGCCCAGTAACGCTCAAACAAAATAGATTACTGCATACTGAGTAATTGTTTTGCTTTAACTAACTGTAAATCAGCTAAGGTGTTAATAAGCTGGTGTTGATTATTTTTTACTTGCTCATTTTTTATTATAACGGCTTTATTGTTTTGTGGAAGTGTTGTTTGATTAATCGTCACATCGGGCTTTATTCCAACGCCATCTATTGATTCACCAGAAGGTGTAAAATACTTTGCGGTAGTGAGTTTTAAAGCGGTATTGCCATCACCTAATGGTATAAGTGATTGCACAGACCCTTTTCCAAAAGATTGGCTTCCAACCACTTTTGCCCTGTTGTTGTCTTTTAAGGCACCGGCTAAAATTTCAGCCGCAGAGGCTGAATTTTCATTAATAAGAACAACAATCGGAGCGCCTTTGAGTATGTCGCCCCGTTTAGCATAAAAGGCTTGGTTAGCGTCAAAGTATCTGCCTTTCGTTGTTACTATAGTTCCGCTTTCTAAGAATAAATCAGAGATCGCAATCGCACTTTTTAGGGTGCCTCCGGGGTTGTCACGTAAATCAATTACAAGCCCTAATAATGGGTAATCATAATTATTTTGCATCGCTGCAATTTGCAGTGCAACTTCGTGTAGTGTGTGATTAGAAAAACTATTAATAGCTAAATAGCCAATGCCGGACTCTAAAACTTTACTGGTTACACTCTCTAATTGTATTTGCGTACGAGCTACGTTAAATGACAAAACTTCTGGGCTTTCATTTCGCTTAACCGTGAGATTAATTGTTGTAAATTTATTTTCTTTTATTAAAGTTGCGACTTCGCTAACGCTGAGCAAATTGACCGTTTTTTGATTAACACTAACAATAATATCGCCAGCTAAAATACCTGCTTCTTTCGCTGGTGAGTTATTTACCACGTTAACTATTTTTATGTCAGTATCGACCTTTTTTACTTCAATACCTAAGCCCGTATATTGGCCATTGGTATTATCAAATAAGGCATCGAGCTCGTGTTCGTTAAGGTATTTAGAGTAGGGGTCTAGCTTTGAGTATAAGCGCTCAAACTGTTTGTTGTTGTATTGCACATAATGGCTGTTTTGAAGATCTAAATCGTCAACATAATAGGCGTGTATGTTAAATAAAATTTCATCTATTTGTTGGCTTTTAAGGTTTTTTACTGAGCTGGCAAATGCATTGTTAAGTACTAAAGTAAAGGTGAATAAAAGCAGGCTGAAAACATAGCCTGCTTTTTTAAATGCGGGTATTACATTGTTGTTTTTCATCAGCTACTCCTCAGCGGAGCAGCGGTTTATTCAATTAAATACGTCTGCACCATTTTACGGGATTTACTGCGCGTCCTTTGTGTCGTATTTCAAAGTATAGACCAGAACTTGCCTGTCCGCCGCTTTGGCCAACCAACGCTAAAGTGTCGCCTTGGCGTACCATGTCACCTACGTCTCTCAGTAGTGTTTGTGCATGGCCGTATAGGCTCATAAATCCTTCACCATGATCGACTACAATTACCCAGCCATAACCTTTTAACCAATCTGCAAATACAACTTGGCCATTGTGCACGCTATTAACATTTTCGCCTTCTTTAGCGCCAATTAGCACGCCTTTCCAATCAATGCCGCCATGTTTGCGCTGGCCAAACTTGTGCTTTAATTTACCTTTACTAGGCCAGTTTAATTTGCCTTTATTTTTATTGAGGCCAAGTAATTCTATTTTTTTTGTTTTTTCTTTTTCTAACTCTTCAATTGTATTAACAAGGGTTTGTTGGTTTTCTTTTAAGTAATCGATAGAGCTTTTAGTACTCGTAAGCTGAGCTTGAAGATTCCTAAGGTTTGCTTGGCGTTCACTTTGTGCATTTACTAAGGCTGTTTGACGCCTTTTTTGCTCGTTGTATAAACCTAAAAGTTTTTCTTTTGTTTTATTTAGTGCAACTTGGTTTAACGCGATTTGTTGTTTAAGTGCTTTTAATTCTTCTATCTGTTCAATTCGTGCTTTGTTTAGGTAATTATAATAGCTCAGTGTTCGCTCAAATTGCGCTGTGTTTTCTTGATTCAGCAACATTTTAGAGTAGTCATCACCACCTGCCATGTAAGCGCTTTTAAGTTGCGCTCCTAAAATACGTTGAAATTCGATGTGTTTTTTATCGAGTTCATCAGCTTTTTTTTGTTGTTGATTTTGCTGTTGTTGGGTTTCTTTAACAGATTGCTCAGCCATATTAAGTGCTTTAGCGTTTTTAGCTATTTCAAGCTCATGGCTTTTAAGATTTTTTTGAAGTTGAGATATTTTTTTTCGTTGTTGATTATACTCAGATTGGCTTTGTTCAAGTGCTTGTTTCACCTGTGAGAGATCTTTTTTAGTGCGATCTTCATTGGCAACTGCTGATGCAGTCACCAATGAGGCGAGTATTAAGCCGCACTTAAAGTATCGGTTAACACGTTTAATCATGGGCTATTTCAACGTCATGATGGGTGTGCCAGTCATTTCACTTGGCTGCTCCATGCCCATTAAGTGCAGCATAGTAGGGGCAACATCACTTAATGCTTTACCTTCTGATGGTGTCGCATCGCGACCAACATAAATAAAGGGCACCGGTTCACTTGTATGCGCGGTATGTGCTTGGCCCGTTTTAAGGTTAGCCATTTGTTCTGCATTGCCATGATCGGCTGTGATCAACGCTTCACCGCCAAATTCGTTCAATGCATCAACTACACGGCCAATACAGGTGTCAACGGCTTCACAAGCTTTTACAGCGGCATCAAAAACACCTGAGTGGCCAACCATATCGCCATTAGGGTAATTACATATAATAGCGTCGTATTTCCCGCTTTTAATTGCTTCTACGAGCTTATCGGTTAGCATTTCTGAGTTCATTTCAGGTTGCAAGTCGTAGGTAGCCACTTGCGGTGAAGGGATTAGTTCACGCGTTTCACCTTCAAATTCGTCCTCACGTCCGCCGCTAAAAAAGAAGGTAACGTGTGCGTATTTTTCTGTTTCAGAAATACGCAGTTGTGTTTTCCCTTGTTTTTCAAGCCACTCCCCTAATACATTAGTAAGAGGAGTTGGGCCAAATGCAACGGGTGCGTCTATATCGGCTGCATATTCTGTCATCATAACAAATGCGCTGAGAGCGGGGGATTTTTTCTTGGTAAAGCCATCAAACTCAGGCTCTACAAAGGCGCGTGTAATTTCTCGTGCTCGGTCTGCCCTAAAGTTTGCAAAAATAACGGTGTCGCCGTCATTAATTTGCGCAGCTTCTCTACCTGCTGGTGTAATGGTTGTAGGAGCAACAAACTCGTCGTTTTCGTCGCGCTCATAAGCTGCATTTAATGCGGTTACGCCATCGCTGTAGTTAAACTCTCCAATACCAGAAGTCATTACGTCATAGGCTTTTTCTACACGATTCCAGCGGTTATCTCTATCCATTGCATAATAACGACCAACCAGTGTTGCTAGCCGACCACATTCAAGTTTTGCAAACAACGCTTCTATACGTTCAATCGATTCTTTGGCACTACGCGGTGGTGTATCACGACCATCCAAAAATGCATGAAAATAGACTTCCTTAGCACCGCGTTTTGCAGCCAGCTCTATGCTTGCAACAATGTGATCTTCATGACTATGAACGCCACCCGGGCTCAATAACCCCATAACATGAACGGCTTTGCCGGCATTAACTGCTTTATCAATGTTTTCAACAAGTGCAGGGGTTGAGTCAAATTCACCGTCATTTATTGCTTTTGTGATTCGAGTAAAGTCTTGGTATACAACACGTCCTGCACCTAAATTAACATGCCCAACTTCAGAATTACCCATTTGTCCATCAGGAAGACCTACATCAAAACCAGATGCTGAAATTAATGTGCGAGGGCGAGATGCCCATAAGTTATCTAACACGGGGGTATTCGCTGCTAGTATTGCATTGCTTTGCTCGTCTTCACGATATCCCCAACCGTCTAAAATCATTAATACCAGTGGTTTTTTATGTTCAGTCATAGTCACTCCTAAAAGTTAGCACCTGTTTTGCTTTAGCATACCGTGTTTTGTTACTTGAATCAGCATACAAAACAGCATATTAATTTTTTTCACTTAATTGAATATCGTATTGATGCTGATGTGCGGTTAATAACCTTTATATGGGGTGTTTTTCCTCCTTTTAAACTCTGTGTAAACTCGCATTTTAAGTTGGTTTGGGTATACTTGCGTGGCTAAAGTCTAAAATGTCTAAAACATTGCGTTTTAGGATGTAATTTATAGTGGAAGTCGAATGGATCAATATATTGAATTTATAAGCAATCACCCTATTTTAAGCCTTGCTTGGGTTGGTATTGTTTTTCTTATTGTCAGTGGTTGGATAAAAAGTAAATTTTCAGCTATTCGTCAAATAAACCCTCAGCAACTAACGCTACTTATTAACCGTGAAGATGGTCAAGTAGTGGATATGCGCGCACAAAAAGAGTTTACGTCTGGCCGTATTTCGGGTGCTGAACACTTAAGCCCTGAAAATGCCAAAAAATCTGACTTTTCAGGCCTTGAAAAGTACAAGACTAAACCCATTATATTGGTATGTACTACAGGTATGACAGCCCAAGGCACGGCCACAGCAATGCATAAAGCTGGTTTTGAACAGGTTTATGTATTAGCGGGCGGAATGGGTGCATGGCAATCTGCCAGCTTACCAACGATAACAGGTCGCTAATCTCGTTTAGCTAAACCGATAGAGGATTTATTATGAGTAACGTTGTTTTATACACCAAGGCATATTGTCCATTTTGTCAGCGCGCTATGGCGCTTTTAAAAAGCAAAGGCGTTGAATTCACTAATTTTGATATTGGTGTACAACCTGAACTTCGCGATGAAATGATTACTAAAGCCGGTGGCGCAAGCACTGTACCGCAAATTTTTATTAATGATGAACATATCGGTGGCTGTGACGACATGATGGCTATTGAGGCTCAAGGTAAACTTGACGCTAAGCTTAACGCTTAATTTAATTATAATAACGAACAAGTTAGGAATAACAATGAACGAAGAAACTCAAAACGCAGCAGCGGCACAAGACGCAGGCGCACAATTTACTATTCAACGCATTTACACTAAAGACGTGTCGTTTGAAACGCCAAACTCTCCGGCAATTTTTCAAAAAGAATGGACGCCAGAAGTTAAGCTAGACCTAGATACTCGCTCTAACAAGTTAGACGAAGGTGTATTTGAAGTTGTTTTAGCATTAACTGTGACAGCATCAATTGGCGAAGAAACTGCGTTTTTATGTGAAATTCAACAAGCGGGTATTTTTACTATTGCTGAGGTTGAAGAAGTACAACTTGCTCATATGCTAGGTGCATTTTGTCCAAACGTATTGTTCCCATATGCACGTGAAGCGGTATCTAACCTAGTTAACCGTGGCACTTTCCCACAGTTAAACCTTGCGCCAGTAAACTTTGACGCATTGTTTGCACAGTATATGCAACAACGTACTGCGCAAGCTGACCAGGTTACAGCAGACGCATAACTTATGAGTACAGCAACTTCAGCTGTTACTGTATTGGGGGCGGGGTCTTATGGCACCGCCCTTGCTATTTGTTTAGCCCGAAATGGTCATAAAGTGACGCTTTGGGGACGCAATAGCGACGACGTTGCTACGCTTGCAGCTGAGCGGAAAAATCAACGTTACTTACCAGATGCACCCTTCCCAGACACTCTAGTACTAGAAGCCGATTTACAACGTGCCGTTGCATGTAGCGCTATTGTGCTTGTTGTTGTGCCAAGCCATGCATTTGGCGACACACTTGCGCAAATAAAACCTGCATTGCAAATCGATGCTAAAGTCGCGTGGGCGACTAAAGGCCTTGAGCCAAATACAGGGCGTTTATTACAAGAAGTTGCACAGCAAGAGCTGGGTGATGAAATCGCACTTGCGGTACTTTCGGGTCCTACATTTGCGAAAGAAATGGCAATGGGTTCACCAACAGCTATTTCTGTTTCGTCTACCTCACCTGAGTTTGCACAACAATTGGCTGATTTACTGCATTGTGGTCGTTCATTTCGAGTGTATAACAATGACGATTTTATTGGCATACAGCTTGGTGGTGCGGTTAAAAACGTAATTGCTATTGGCGCGGGTATTTCTGATGGTGTAGGTTTTGGAGCCAATGCTCGCACAGCCTTGATCACACGAGGTCTTGCTGAACTGACTCGGTTAGGTTGCGCTCTAGGCGCAAAGCCAGAAACCTTTATGGGAATGGCAGGCCTTGGCGATTTAATTTTAACCTGTACCGATAACCAATCACGCAATCGTCGTTTTGGTTTAGCACTGGGTAAAGGTGAAAGTGTTGAAGCTGCAATTGAGTCGATAGGCCAAGTAGTCGAGGGCTTTAGAAACACCAAAGAGGTGTATTTACTTGCCCAGCGTGCAGGCGTTGAAATGCCTATCACTGAACAGATTTACAAAGTACTTTATGAAAATAAAGATATGAAAGCTGCTGCCATGGCATTGTTAGGCAGAGAGCAACGATCAGAATAGCATTCACTACTGTGATAAAAACTAAAAAAACCGACATCATGTCGGTTTTTTTGTCAGCTTTAATAATACGCGTATTACTGCGCGTTAGGAAAGCCCAGCTGTCGCCATGATTCGTAAACAAATACAGCGACTGCGTTTGATAGGTTCATGCTTCGGCTATTTGGTTGCATTGGGATACGCACACGCTGCTCGTTTGGTAGAGCTTGAATCATCTCATCGGGTAGCCCGCGTGTTTCTGGACCAAATACTAGACAGTCGCCGGGTTCGTAACATGCTTCATGATGAAATTGGCTGCCTTTGGTTGTACATGCATACACTTTTTTCGGTTTACATTTTTCAAGATACGCTTCAAATGACGCATGACGCTGAACATGGCTGAATTCATGGTAATCAAGGCCTGCACGCTTTACACGTTTGTCGTCCCACTCAAACCCTAAAGGCTCAATTAAGTGCAGCGAAAAGCCGGTATTTGCACAAAGGCGGATAATATTCCCTGTGTTTGGTGGAATTTCAGGTTGGTATAAAACAATATCCAGCATAATTAGCCTTTTAATAAATGGTATTTGACGAGAGCAGTATACACGAAACCCTTAAAAAAAATGATATACTCAAAGTATTGAATACTCTTATTAGCGGATGAAATTGTGCATAACCGCAGTTACGAATTTTGGGTTAAAGCCTCTAGCATTATTACTATGGTAATGGTGAGTTTAATGATTGCGGCAAAGGCATGGGCCTGGCTTGCTTCAGGCTCTGCTTCAATGCTTGGCTCCTTAACAGACTCATTAATGGACATTACCGCTACATTTATGAGTTTTTTAGTTTTAGGCTACGCACTGCGTCCAGCCGATGATGATCATCGGTTTGGCCACGGTAAAGCCGAGGCATTAGCAGGGCTTGGGCAAGCTGCGTTTATTGCAGGCTCGGGCTGTTTACTGGCCTTTCATGGTATAGAGCGCTTATTTAACCCTATAGAGCTTACACATTCATTATTAGGTGTATGGGTAAGTGCTTTTGCAATTGCATGTACTCTGGTCATTGTTTTTGTACAAACTAAGGTTATTAAGCATACCGAGTCGATTGCTATAAAAGCAGATTCGGTGCATTACAAAGGTGATTTGATTTTAAACGCTGCTGTTTTAATTGCGATTGCTCTATCTTATTACGGAATGATGTATGCCGATCCTATTTTTGCAATAGGGGTAGCAGGTTACTTACTTTATAACAGTTGGGATATTGCAAGAGATAGTGCCGATCATTTAATGGATAGAGAACTCCCAGACGATGAAAAGCAAAGCATTTTTGATATTGCTAAAGAGCACAGCGATGTGCATGGCGTACACGGGATCCGTACTCGCCAGGGGGGGAAAATTAAGTTTATTCAAATGCATTTAGAGCTTGATGACCATTTAAGTCTAATACGAGCCCATACTGTGGCTGATGAGGTTGAAGCGATGATTGGTGCTCGTTTTGAATCTGAGGTTGATATACTAATCCACCTCGACCCGCTTTCTGTTTTAACTAAGCCGTCACCGACTCACAAAACTTATACAGACTCTTAAGCACTGGCTGGCGTACTTCATCACATTCAAAGAATAGTTCGTGCTTGGCGTCAGTAAAGCTTTCTAGGGTAATATTCGCGTACTTATTAGCTAGTCTATAGTGCGCTTCATTATCGACAACTACATCGTTTTTTGCACTTGCAATGTAAAGTGGAATATCAACAGTAAGCTCATCTATTGATGATAAAAAAGTAAAGGTTGAATTTAGCCACCCATAAGTAACCCCGCCAAGTTGTAATAAAGGCTCCTCATTATATGTTTGCCTAAATAGGTTGTAGCGTAATTCGCAACTTGTTAATACGTTTAAAGGGAACTCTTCTGGGGTGTAGTCGGTTTGTCCAAGGGCATAGCTAAATTGAAAACCAAGACGTACGGCATTACTTGCAATTATTCGGGCTAAAGGCTTTGGAATACCTTTGGTGTGTATATCGAACATTGGGGCTGATAAAAACGCACCGCTAAAACTATGCTGATAGTTTGCCAAATAATCAAATGCAATAGCACCTCCCATTGAGTGGCTCACTAATAGCTTTTCACCTTGCCAAACGGTGTCGACTATTTGGGTGTTAAATAAATTAAGATCGGCACTGTAGTCACCAAAATTATTTACGTAACCTTTATGTTTATTTTTTAAATAGCGGTAAGAGCGGCCCTGTCCTTGGTGGTCAACAATAAAAACAGCAAAATTATTAGTATAAAGCTCCCATAACAACTCTTTGTATTTATCGAGCCCTTCGATTCTGCCTGAGCTAATAACTATGGCAACATGAGCTTTATCTGGCAGGGCATGCGCGTAAAATAACTGCCCATTAGGCGTATTTAAATACGCTTTAACTAATGTGTTTTGATAAAAATCATTAATGGCTGATTGGTTACCTTTAAGCTCGCGCTCACTACTATAAAACATGGTTTACTCTTTGATTATTGGCAGTGTGATATTAGCACACAAGCCGCCCTGATCTTTGTTCGATAAAACTAAGGTGCCATTATGAGCTGTAATTGCATTTTTTGCGATAGCTAAGCCTAAACCGGTTCCACCACTGACTCTATCTCTTGCATCAGACTGCCTAAAAAACGGCTCACATAGCTTATCAAGCTGGTTATTTGGCACGCCTGGGCCATCATCACATATTTCGATATGCACGGCATCACCATGCGATAGTTTTATACTTATTGTGTTATTTGCATATTTAATGGCATTACGAAGTAGGTTTTCAAGTGCGCTGGCAATCAGGGCTTCATCGCAGCTAATGGTTACGCTTGCATCGCCTGTTATTGTTAACTGCTTATCATATTGTTTTGCTTCAAATTTTGCATCGTTTAAAACATGTTCAACAATAACGTTTAGTGATTGCTTTTGCATTGCAAGGGTTTGGCTTTTTGCTTCTAAACGAGACACTTGAAGTACATCAGCAATCATTTGATCGAGTTGATTAGCCTCTTTTTCTATTCGTAATAAATAAGACTGACTTGCTTCATTTGCTTGCATTTGTGCAAGGCCTGTTGCCATTTTTAAGCGAGTAAGTGGCGAACGTAACTCATGGGATATGTCAGCAAGCAAGCGTTTTTGTGAGCTTATTAATAGTTCTAGCTGGTTAGCCATACTGTTAAAGTCTCGACCAAGTACCCCTAGCTCATCTTTTCTGTTAGTTGAAATAGCAGCACGTGCGCTTAAATCGCCAGAAGATAGTTTTATAGCTGCTTTTTTAAGGCTGTTAATTGGTGCAATTAAGTTACGACTAAACAAAAAGCTCAAAATTAAAGAGGCAATAATTGCAATAGATACCTTAATCCAGCCGGGCATTAGCTTTAAGCGAATAAAAAGAGGTGGCTGATTGTTTATGTCTATTTCATATAAATAAAATACTCCTTCGGGGACGGTTAATTGAACTGGCCCAAATGCTTGATATTGCTCAGTGAAAACAATTTGCGGTGACATGTTTTTGGTAAAATTAAGAAGGCTTAGGTCTATGTTTATAGGTGTTTCTTTATTAGTAAAAGAAATATCAGATTGCTCAGCGCTTAAATATAAAAGCTTACGTTTAGATAAGCGTGGATGCGAAAGAATACTCTCAAGCGAACGCTTATGCTTATATGCAGAGCGCTCAATACTTCTTGCGGTATAAGCTAGGTTTTTTTCCATCGGGCCATGTAAGGGTTCATTACTTACTAAGTTCAGTACACTGATATTGCTTAAAAAAACAAGCGCAGTAACGGTGCCAATAATGGTTAGCCAAAACCAAACAAATATTTTAAAAAATAAATAATGCCTAGGGTGCTTAAGCCAAGATAAAGCGCCTGATTTACTCGCCTTGGATAAAAACATAACCGCTGCCTCGCATTGTTTTAATTCGTTCTGTTTTAATGTGCTCTGCTATTTTTTTTCGGATATTACTTACATGCATATCAATAGAGCGGTCGAACGATGCTAAACGCCTGCCTAGCACTTCTTCACTAATTTGCTCTTTACTAACAACTTGGCTGGCGTTTTTACACAAAAGTGCCAGTATTTCGTACTCTGTGCCAGTAAGCGTGAGAGTATTTTCATCAATAGAGGCTTCTCGTGATGCAAGGTTAATAGTTACACCATTTACAAGCAGCTTATTAGTTGTGTTGATATTTAAGCTGTTTATATGCTCTATACGACGTGTAATCGCTTTTACGCGGGCAAGTAACTCTCTGTGATTAAATGGTTTTGGTATGTAATCATCCGCACCGAGCTCTAATCCAAAAATACGATCAAAGTCTTCACCTTTAGCTGTAAGCATAATAACTGGGGTGAGTTTGGTTTGCCTAAGTTGTTTTAGAACTTCAAAGCCATCTAGCGTAGGTAGCATGACATCAAGCAATATTAATGCGTAGTCGTTGGCCTGTGCTAACTTTAGGCCTTGTTCGCCGTCGTGTACGCTTTGTATTTCAAACCCTTGGCTTGAAAGGTATTCGCTGAGTAACTCACAAAGACCCGTATCGTCGTCAATCATTAATAGTTTCATTTACAAACCCTTAGGCAATATTTCATTTCTTTATTTTACGCCCTTAATTGCTTAAAAGTGAATCTTTACACAACCTTTACACTGCTTTGCGTTACTTTGCGTTGAGTTAGTTATAGTTAACTCACTGGCTAGGCAATTACACGACAGCCAACCACAACCAACCCAACAGTTAAGGTGATGATTATGACTAAAGTAAATACACTTTCAAAATTAGTACTTATTTGTGGCTTAGCAACAGCCACACTTGGTGCAGGTAGCGTACTAGCTAAAGGCGGTATGCATGATCGACAAGGGCATTCTTCAGCGCGTTTTTTACTTTCTGAACGCGGCGCCGAAAAACTTGATTTAACGCAAGATCAGCAAACTAAGCTAAAAGCTATTTTTGAAGCACAAAAAACACAAATGAAAGCCTTACGAGGCGACGATAAAGAAGCACGTAAAGCAATGCGTGAAGCGCACAAAGCAAAAATGGACGTACTACTATCAGCAGCAACATTTGACGAAAATGCAGCAAAAGAGCTTTTAAGTGAGCGCCAAAGTAAAGGTGAAGAGTTTGCCTTAATTAAGCTAAAAACGCAGCATCAAGTAATGCAGTTGCTTAACGCAGAGCAAAAAGAAAAGTTTGCTAAAATTCAAAAGCGTAAAAGTAAAAAGCAGCGTAAGCAAAAAAGCTAACTGACCCTGGGGTTAACTTTTAAGTGAGTACTAAAAAGCCAGCATTTAGCTGGCTTTTGTTTATATAAAAACTAGATGACATTACTTAAAAAAGTCATCTTCATTTTTAGCCATCATGGCTTCTATGTCTTCAATCATGTCTTGGTTTATTTGATCAGCCGATGTGATTGGCGCTGAAATTTTATTATTTTCAAACGACCACTCACCCAGATCAATGAGTTGGCAACGCTTAGAACAAAATGGGCGGTGAGGACTTTGCTCAGACCACTCAACATTTGTTTTACAGGTTGGACAATTTACAACAGTAGGCATGTTTTACTCTCAACAGATTACTCATTAGCGCTTGCTGGATTTAAAGTAAGCAAAGCGCTAAATAGTTTTACATATTAGTTACGCGGTTTATTTCAGCAAGTGACGTTAAACCATCAGCGGCTTTACGTAAACCCGATAGGCGTAAATTATTAAAACCGGCTTTTAATGATACCTCAGCGATTTCTAGTGAGTTACCGCCGCGCATGATTATTTGTGCAATTTCTGGTGTGATTTGCATAACTTCGTAAATACCTACACGGCCTTTGTAACCATCTGTACAGCCATCACACCCTTTAGGTGCATATAGAGTCATATCTTCAATTTGCGCTGTACTAAACCCTTGGCGAGAGAGCTCTTCGCTTGGCAATTGCTCTGGCGTTTTACATTTAGGGCATAAACGGCGTGCTAGTCGCTGTGCAATAATTAAACTAATTGAGCTGGCTACGTTATAGGCGGGTACGCCCATATTTAATAGTCGGGTAATGGTTTCTGGCGCTGAATTGGTATGTAATGTAGATAAAACCAAGTGACCCGTTTGCGCCGCTTTTATTGAAATTTCTGCGGTTTCAAGGTCACGTATTTCACCTACCATAACCACATCGGGATCTTGACGTAAAAACGCACGCAATGCATTAGCAAAGGTCATATCGGCTTTAGGGTTAATTTGTACTTGGTTTATCCCTTCAAGGTTTATCTCAACCGGATCTTCTGCGGTACTAATGTTTCGCTCAGGTTGGTTTAATATGTTTAAACCCGTATAAAGCGATACCGTTTTACCTGACCCAGTAGGACCTGTAACGAGTATCATGCCTTGTGGTTGACCAAGTGCATCCATGTATAATTTTTTCTGTTCTTCTTCGTAACCAAGTACATCAATACCTAGCATAGCGCTTGATGAATCAAGAATACGCATTACTATTTTTTCGCCCCAAAGCGTAGGCATAGTACTGACACGAAAGTCGATACTTTTTCGTTCAGTAATTTTTAATTTAATTCGGCCATCTTGTGGTTTACGCTTTTCGGCAATATCAAGTCGCGACATTACTTTAATACGAGCAGAAAGCTTGGTTGCTAATGTATTAGGCGGGCTTGCCACTTCGTGCAAGATACCATCAATACGAAAACGAATTCGGTACTTATGCTCGTAAGGTTCAAAATGTAGATCCGATGCGCCTTTCTTTATCGCGTCCATTAAAATTTTATTAATGTACACAATAATTGGTGCATCGTCTTTGTCGTCATCTTGCGGTGCTGATTCTTTTTGGCTTTCTGTGTCTAGGTCGGCAAATTCTTTAAACTCATCATCGCTCAAATCTAGGCTGCCGGTTGCATCTAGCAATTGCTCAATTTTATTATCGAGCTGAATGTAATCAACGACGACTATTTCGCATGAAAGACCGGTACTAAATTCAAAGTTTTCGAAGGCGCCGTAATCGGTTGGATCAGAGGCTGCCACATACACTTTTCGGCCTTTTTGTACCAACGGTAAAATATGGTGTTTGCGGATCAGTTTTTCTTTTACAAGATCGGCAGGAATAGACGCAGGGTCAAAGTCTTTTAAATCAAAATAGGGAACACGAAACAAATCAATACATTGCTCTGCTAACTCTTTACTGTCTATTTTTCCGCATTTAGAAATCAGTTCAGCGGTTGAGGCAAACTCTTGCTGCTTTGCTTTTACCGTATCGGCATCAATACGCCCAAGCGTAAGAAACTTTCTTAATAACGGTGAGTTAATATTCATTGCGCACCTTTTTAATCCTTCAGAGAGAGTAATTTATCAGAAAAAAGAAGGGGATTACATTACTCTTCACAATCTAGGCTAAATTTATTAATTAATATAGGAGATTAGTTTGTTTTGACTCGTTTTTACAATTTAAGTTGCTTGCATTTGTGCCATGTGCAGATAACGTTTATGCAGCGTTAATAAGTCGTGCTTAACGTCGTTAAGTGCACGGTCGTTATTTAAAATATCATCTGCTTTTTTTTGTTTGTCTTCGCGTGACATTTGCGCTGTAATAATCGCTTTTACTTGCTCAACACTTACGTTATCACGCGAAGCCGTGCGCTCTATTTGTACATTTTTAGGTATATCAATCAGTAGCGTTCGATTACACAATTTATCTAGGGCGTTTTCAAACAAAAGTGGTGCTACAAGTACTACATATGGGCTTTTTGCGGCAGTAAGGTCGTTATGTATTTTGTTTCTAATGAGTGGATGCAATAAATTATTTAGCCACTCTTTGTCGGCAGTATTAGTAAAAATACGCTCACGTAAAGCGCTTCTGTTTAGTGTGCCATCGCGTAATAAAATACTTTGCCCAAATTTGCTTACAATAGCATTTAAACCATCGCTTTTAGGCTTTACGACTTGGCGCGCAATAATGTCGGCGTCAACTATTGTAATGCCAAGCTGCTCAAGCATATTACTTACAGCCGTTTTGCCACAGCCTATACCGCCTGTTAAGCCAAGAACCCAAGGTGATGTTTTATTTATGGTGTCACTCATTTTAGTCAGCACTCAAGTTAGTACCCAATTAAATTAAAATACGCGCTTTGTAAGTGGTTACCCCACAGTAACGTGATCCACCCGGCTATTGCTAAGTAAGGACCAAATGGAATGGGCGTAGCCTTATCTTTACCTTGAATACTTAATAAAGCGATACCAATAATGGCGCCAACAACACTTGAAAGCAGTATTATAGTAAGTAACGATTGCCAGCCTAGCAGAGCACCAAATAACGCTAACAGTTTAAAGTCGCCATAGCCCATGCCTTCTTTGCCTGTTAGCAATTTAAATAACCAAAAAACACTCCATAAACTTAAATAACCAAAGGCTGCGCCCATAATGGCATCACTTGGCGTAATTGTAATTCCGGCAACGGCAGCAATAAGTGCTAGCCAAACAAGCGGTAAAGTGAGCTGATCAGGCAGTAGCATGTGGTCTATATCAATAAAGGTCAGTGCCACAAGTGCCCATGTGATCACTATATATAATAATGCTTGTTCTGTTGCGCCAAAGGTATAAGCAACCACTAAACTTAATAGAGCGGTAATGGCCTCAATAGCAGGGTATCGAATAGAGATAGGGTTACTACAACTTACGCATTTACCTTTAAGTATTAACCAGCTAATGATAGGAATATTTTGCCAAGGCTTAATGGCCGTTTTGCATTTAGGGCAGGTTGAGTTTGGTTTTACAAGATTAAAAGGCTCACTGGTGTTTTTTGGTTTAGCTTGATTGGTATTGAGCTCGTCATCTAATAATAGCCTACACTCGCTTTGCCACTCTCGCTGCATCATAAGCGGCAAACGGTAGATAACTACATTTAAAAAACTACCCACACATAAACTAACTAAGCCAACGGTAGTTAAATAAAACCACAGTTGGCTTTGCATTACTTCAATAATACTTTGCATATATACCCGAAAACTAGTCTAAAAAAAGTCTAAAAATTAAGTGAAATAATAATCACAAAGAGAAACTAAAGAGAGCAAATGAGAAGACTAAACCGCCAACTATAAAAATAAGACGCTCTTTAATTTCTGTAAAATTTTTTATTAATTAAATGACAGAACCTAATTGGAAAATAGGTAAGTACATGGCAACAATTAAGCCGCCTACGAGCACGCCAAGTACCGCCATAATAAGTGGTTCTAACAGGCTTGAAAGGCCATCGACGGCATCATCAACCTCTTGCTCGTAAATAGTCGCTACTTTTGCGAGCATGCCATCTAACGAGCCAGACTCTTCACCAATGGCAACCATTTGAATTACCATATCAGGGAATATTTTAGAGTTACGCATGGCCCAGTTCATTTGGTTACCTGAGCTTACCTCAGCTTTTATATCTAAAATAGCATAACGGTACACTGCGTTACCCGAGGCACCTGCAGCAGAGTCAAGCGCATCAACAAGTGGTACACCGGCTGCAAAAGTGGTGGAAAGTGTTCGGGCATAGCGTGCAACAGCTGCTTTATTTAAAATCATGCCAATGACAGGGAGCTTTAAAATGGCTCTATCGGTTGCATCTCTGAGTTTTAAGCTTCTGAGTTTAGCTTCTTTAAACGCATAACCAAAGCCAACAATTGCAATTAAAATCATCCACCAATACGCTTGCATAAACTCAGATATCCCGATTACAAATAAAGTAAATGCTGGGAGTTCAGCGCCAAAGCCTGAGAATATATCCTGAAATTGTGGCACTACGAAGATTAGCAAAATAGAAGTTACAATACCTGCTATCACTAATACAGATATTGGGTAAAACATTGCTTTTTTTATTTTTGATTTAAGCGCTTCAGATTTTTCTTTGTACAATGCAACACGATCAAAAATTTTATCAAGTGCACCTGATTGCTCGCCCGATGCGACTAAATCGCAATATAAGTCATCAAAATAACGAGGGTGTTTTCTTAGCGCTTGCGATAAAGGCTGACCTGCCTTTACTTCATCACCAATGGTTTCCATTAGTTTACCCACGCTTTTATTAGTTGAGCCCGTGCCTATCATTTCAATGGCTTGTATAAGAGGTACACCCGCCATAAGCATGGTGGCGATTTGGCGTGTAACAAGCGCTATATCTTTAGGGGTGATTTTTTGAACACTTTGAATGCCAAATAAAGGTTTTGGCTTACGCTTTACTTTTGAAGGTGTAATGCCTTGCTTTCTTAGCTGAGCTTTAACAAGTGCAATGCTATTCCCTGTAAGCTCTCCTTCAAGTTTTTTCCCTCGGGCACTTACGCCGACCCACTGAAATGTATCGAGGCCTTTATCTTGTTGTTTTTTTGCCATGAGATGATCCAGCTGAATTAATATTATTAAAGAATTCTTTGTCTAGCATAACTTAATCGAATGATTCTTGGTAGAAATATACTGTTTATCAGGCACGTTGACCAATGGACCAAAACCTTGGCCCGTAAATATAGCCATTATCAGGATCGATATTATTATAAATTTCTATTGCTTTTTGTAAGTATAAAAACCAAGCGAGGATGAATACACACGCCAAAAATAACTTAGCGTATACATTTATAGGAATATGTTTGTACTTGTTTTTATTAAGCCTGCCAATAAGTAAGCCCCACATTATAAACAACAAGGTTTGAGAAACTGGCATCACATGTACACCAGAGAATAGTGAATACGTAATACCTATAGCAAAAGAGTAAAAAATACTTTCCGTAATTATATCTTTTTTATGATTTTTTAGATGTATTATAGATTTCCTAAATGTATTAAAAATTACGATTAAAATACAAATAAGGGCTACTCCTCCCCACTCATTTAAAACTTCTATCAATGAGTTGTGGGGGTGACTAAACGGTGCTGAACTCCCGAGAGACATTTCAAATACGCCAGGGCCACTACCAATCAAAAAATGTTTCAATGATAAGTTTGAAAGTGTATTTAACCATAAATCAACACGGCCTGAGGAAGATGTGCGAAGTATATCCGCACCACCTTTATTCAGTGAATCTAGAATATAAAAAGTGATACAGCTAAGTGCAAGGCAAACTAGCCCGGTTAAAATTTGCTTTTTTAGGGTTGTTTTTAATGTGAGAGCAAATACTGAAAAAATAAAAAATGAGAGCAGCGCCCCTCGGGCTTGACCAATAAAAATTAGTAACAGGTTTAAAAATAATGCAATAAATACAATGCGTTGAATGTTTTTTAGTTTTAGCAGTAATATTAAAAAGGGAAGAATAAAAACCTGTACCTGATTAAAGAAGCGAATGTTAATAAAGCCAGAGTAGATTATATAGGGATTTAAATGTTGCTGTTCTGCTAGTGTAAAAATTATATTGAGTATGCAAACCAAAACTAAACTTGTGTGTGCTATTAATAAGGTATAAATAATGAGCAACACAGATTTTTTATCATTTATAGTACTTATATAAAACATTGCCCCAAAAAGCAGGCTGATGTGAAATGTGTAAAGTAAACTGAAGTTTTTTTCCTGACTAGCTATAGATGACAAGAAACCGCTGAGAATAAAAGCTAGGAAAAACATTGCGCTTTTTTTATCAAATAAAACTGTGTATGTAGGTTTTTTGTGCTTCAATAAAACTGTAAGCAATAAAGTGCAAAGGCTGAGTAAGAAAGCTATTTGTATGATACGTTGGTGGTTGTGGTAATCGTAAGAGATAGTTGGCATTAATGGTGTTAATGTATTTACCAAAAACAAACTAACTATTAAAAGTTTTACAGTAATTAATTTTTCCATAAATATTTTTATTTTATAAAATAAAAAAGCGCCAGATTAGGCGCTTCTTATTGAGCAGTATTTGACTAAGATTGTGGGCAGCTCTTAGGAGCAAGAGTCTTGTCGCCTGTTATGTTTGTTGTAGCACAAGTCCACGCGCCTGTAGAGTTGTCTCGTGTCCAAGTAATATCAGCGCCTTGAACTTGAGTTGGTGCGTTTACAATATCACAAGAAATAGTAGTGTTTGTAGCTGTAATAGTACAGTTTTTAGTTGAAGCAGCCTTTATACTTTTAAGGTCGGCAACTGAAGATATTGTTTCTCCGTTATTTTTCTTTATTTCAAACTCCGTTTTAGCACCTGTTATTTCAGCTAAACCAGCAGTTAACTTCGAAGATGCTTGATAATCAGAATATGCAGGCAATGCTACTGCAGCAAGAATACCGATGATTGCTACTACAATCATTAATTCAATTAGGGTGAAACCCTGTTGTTTTTGAGTCATTGTTTTCATGTTTCCTCTCCTAAAGGATAGATTGTGTAAATTAAATCACTTAATTGGCATTATGCCGAACTTAATTTAACTGATTTACTTTACAGTTTTGCTTAAAATAAACTTTTTGCGCTATCTCTCGGTTTGAATAAGATTATCTGCGCTATAACTGCACTTTAGCTTTAGGGTATGAAACACAAAAGCTAGGTGTGAATTCATTATATTTTATATGTAACTTGCTATTTATAAATTGAATGCAAATAAAGTCTACCAGCAGCCAATAAAAGTGTAGGAATAAATAGCTTAAGTTGCTTATTAACTTTAATTTAAAAGTCCATAACTCATTATTTATGACGAACTTTTATAATAAAACAATACAAGTGTATCATTTTATTTTAGTTAATAGCACGTTACTTTTCCTAAAACAGCTAATTAATTTAACAAATTGTTACAATTAGTTATTTTTAACTATTAAATTACTTTTGTTTTAACTTGTCAACGCTTTAGCATTTATTAAATGTAGAACTAAATTATTACTTTGGCTATGCATCATTCAAAACGCATCGATAAATCGATTGATTGTAAGTTTTTTGTTAATGCACCGCTAGATATAAAGTCTACACCCGCTTGTGAATACGTTTTAAGTGTTTCTAGCGTCATATTGCCAGACACTTCTAATTTAGCGCGTTTGTTAGTTAAAACAACCGCTTGCTTAATTTGTTCAACGCTAAAGTTATCAAGCATGATTATATCGGCGCCTGCGTCTATGGCTTGCTTTAGCTCTTGCAGCGATTCAACTTCAACTTCAACCGGTTTGCTTGGGTGGTTTAGTTTTGCCTGAGCAACGGCTTTATTTATACCGCCGCAGGCTGCGATGTGGTTTTCTTTTATTAAAAACGCATCAAACAACCCAATACGGTGGTTTGCGCCACCGCCGCATTTTACTGCATATTTTTGTAAGGCTCTGAGTCCTGGAATCGTTTTGCGGGTATCGAGTAATTGTGTAGTTGTACCACTAAGCTCTTTTACATAATGCGCTGTGGTTGTTGCTGTGCCAGAAAGCGTTTGTACAAAGTTAAGTGCAGTGCGCTCAGCGGTTAAAATTGCGCGGGCGGAGCCTTTTGCTGTAAATAAAGTACTGTTGGCAGTGACAACGTCGCCATCGTTTACCAGTACTGATACCTGCACTGTTGGGTCTACTTGTTTGAACACTTCAATAATGATGTCTTTTCCACAAAATGTACAGTCTTCACGGGTTATAACTTTGGCACTTGCTTGCTCGTTTTGTGGGATAAGCTGAGCGGTTATGTCACCATCGGCTGCGGTTTGGTAGTTTAAGTCTTCGTCGAGCGCAAGGGTAACAAGTTGACTAAGTAAAGTGTGCGAAATAGACATGGCTAAAAGCTCATAAGTATTAATAAATTAAAGAAAATTTTACTATGTTTAAATAATGATTAGAAGCGCTTTTAATTATTAGAGCATAGCTTAGAGCTTTAATAGTAAAATGTAAGTCGCCTTTAATTGCCTACCTTTTAAGGTGGGGCTTGGTTACTATCATTATTTTTACAAATCCTTTAGCATCAAGGTTATGAATAGTTTGGTAATAATGCAATGGCAATAGATTTAAATGGGGTTCTAAAAGCTGCAACACAGCGAGCATGTACGCACTATGATGAGCGCACTGAACACACAGATATTACCTTGCTGGTCATTCATAATATTTCATTACCAGCAGGGCAGTTTGGTACCCCCTTTGTGGATGATTTATTTATGGGGTGTATTGACTGCAATGCCCATACAAGCTTTGATGATTTAAAAGGGCTGCGCGTCTCAGCTCATTGCTTTATAAAACGCACTGGTGAGGTTATTCAATACGTGCCATTTAACAAGCGTGCTTGGCATGCGGGCGTATCTGAATATGAAGGACAAACTGCGTGCAATAATTACAGTATTGGTATTGAGCTTGAAGGCACCGATACAGCTGCTTATACTCGCGCTCAGTACGCCTCGTTATGTAATTTAAGTAAATCTATAATGCAGCGCTACCCCAAAATTACCTCTTCGCGTATTGTGGGGCACTGCGATATTGCACCCGGTCGAAAAACAGACCCCGGCAGTAGTTTTAACTGGCCATTATTTTTAAATATGCTTGAGCAACCAAGTTGAGAGAGTCATTATCATGATTTTAGTTTCTATTATTTTAGCGTTAATTTTAGAGCGTTTAGGGGCGCGAGCTAACTATTGGCAAATAAGTTATTACGCCAATGGCTATTTAAAACGCTCCCACAGCTTGCTTGCCAGTAACGGTTTATTTAGTTCGGCAATGGGTTTTTTAATTTGGCTATTTTTACCTGTAGTAGCTATGGCGTGTATTTACAACTTGTCGGAATTTGTTTTGTGGGAGTTGGCCATTAATATTGCTGTTTTACTTGTTTGCTTTGGTTGTGCAAAGCAACGTGCTTTGTATAAAGCGTATTTAAACGCACTTACACGCGATGATGGTACCGCGGCGTCTTTATATGCATTGCAAATGGGGCAAAAACGTACTGAAGATCAAAAAGGCGGTGAAACCTTTGGGCAAACACTTGCTTGGGTAAATTTTAGGTTTTACTGTGCAGTTATTTTTTGGTTTGTTGTTCTAGGTGCGCCGGGTGCTGTTTTATATGCTCTTGTACGTACTTTTGCCGATTTAGTACGAGACAACCATAAAGTGATATTTGCTAAACATTTTAAGTT
This sequence comes from Pseudoalteromonas sp. 2CM32C, assembly GCF_023161925.1. Classification (NCBI taxonomy): domain Bacteria; kingdom Pseudomonadati; phylum Pseudomonadota; class Gammaproteobacteria; order Alteromonadales; family Pseudoalteromonadaceae; genus Pseudoalteromonas; species Pseudoalteromonas sp. 2CM32C. The sequence goes on from NZ_JALNTI010000005.1 coordinate 140,489, forward strand.
AATACATAAATTACTGTTTTGGTTAGATTGGTTACCCGCACGTATAGCGAGTTTTGGTTACTTAGTAATTGGTAACTTTAATAAAGGAACGAGCTGCTGGTTACATTACGCGCTTGATTTTTCAAGCCCTAACCGAAAGGTCGTCACTTATACTGCGCTTGCAGCAGAGCAAGTAGAAAAGCGTTATTATGGTTGCACTTACGAGGCAACGTGTATGATTAAGTTAGTTAAGCGTAATGTACTATTTTATTTAGTTTTAATTGCATTACTTACTTTGTTTGGCGGTTTGTCTTAACACCTTATTTTTTGAAGCCAATTTAAAGGCAAAGCACTTATTTACGCTAAAGTGCTTTGGTTTTGGCTTCCTTGCCTATTTAAAACGTTTTAAACATAGCGATTAAACCTCCCCCTAAAATAGAGTTAAAACTCTAAACCTATCTGGTCAGACCATTTGAATGGCCATCTTACTAGCTTCTCAAAACTAAGCTATATTGTGTATTGTTTGATCTTCGTTAAAAATGCGTTACGCTAATATCCCCGTACGAGTAACCTGTAAATTGACAGCTATATGGGTTTTTGATAACGTATTGCAAATTCTTGGTATGACCAATTTACCTTTTGGGTAAATCTTATAACTTTAAGCTCCAGTTTTAGGGCTTGGTATTTATACAACGCGGACGTTGATTCATGTCTTTAAAGATTAAAGCAGCAAAACTATCTGATGTTATTTTACAGCAACTTGAGAATATGATTCTTGAGGGATCGTTAGCACCAGGAGAAAAGCTGCCTCCAGAGCGTGAACTAGCAAAACAGTTTGAAGTGTCTCGTCCTTCGCTGCGCGAGGCCATTCAAAAGTTAGAAGCAAAAGGGCTAGTTACGCGTCGTCAAGGCGGTGGTACGTTTGTAAAAAATCAGCTGGAAGAAGGGTTAACTGATCCGTTGTTTGAACTGATAAGTAAACACCCTGAGTCACAATTTGATTTGCTCGAATTTCGTCATGCTTTAGAAGGTATTGCTGCTTACTATGCAGCACTGCGAGGTACAACTAACGATTTTACTAAAGTAAAACAAAGCTTTGATAAAATTGCGCTTTCGCATGATGATCTACAGCAAAAAGCAAAAGCAATTAATGCCTTTCATTTTAGTGTGGCTGAGGCCTCACATAATGTTGTGTTATTGCACTTGGTGAGAGGTATGCAGGCGTTGCTTGAGCAAAACGTATTGCAAAATTTAACGGTTTTATTAGAAAAACCTGATATTAGCAGTCAGTTAGCCGAGCACAGGCGTTTGTTAATGGATGCGGTTATTGACGGCAATCCAGAACAAGCTCGTTTAGCAAGTAATGCGCATTTAGCGTTTATTGAGGAAGCATTACTTGAAGCGGGCAAAGAATATTCGCGAATTGAACGTAGTTTAAGACGCACAAAACAAAATTAAGCTAATACTCTATTACTTGAACACACTAACTTAAGTATCAGTTGTATTAAATTAACAACATTCGTATTTTAAACATAAGGAAACCTCCATATGTCTGAAGTCAATAAAATTGACGTAGACGCGCTAGAAACACAAGAGTGGTTACAAGCTCTTGAATCAGTTGTGCGTGAAGAAGGTGTTGAACGAGCTCAGTACTTACTTGAGCAAGTATTAGAGCAAGCCCGTTTAGACGGCGTTGATATGCCAACGGGTATTACCACGAACTACGTTAATACTATTCCTGTAGATCAAGAGCCTGCTTACCCAGGTGATGTGAACCTTGAACGCCGTATTCGTTCAATTATTCGTTGGAACGCGATTATGATCGTTCTGCGTGCATCTAAAAAAGATCTCGACTTAGGCGGCCATATGGCGTCTTACCAATCGTCAGCAGCATTTTATGAAGTGTGTTTTAACCACTTTTTTAAAGCGCCAAACGAGGTAGACGGCGGTGACTTAGTTTATTACCAAGGGCATATTTCTCCGGGTATTTACGCGCGTGCATTTGTTGAAGGGCGTTTAAGCGCAGCTCAACTAGACAACTTCCGCCAAGAAGTAGATGGTAAAGGTTTACCGTCGTACCCACACCCTAAATTAATGCCTGAATTTTGGCAGTTCCCTACAGTATCAATGGGCTTAGGTCCAATTGCATCTATTTACCAAGCGCGTTTCTTAAAATACCTAGACGGCCGTGGCTTAAAAGACACTAAAAACCAACGTGTATACGCGTTTTTAGGTGATGGTGAAATGGATGAGCCAGAATCACGCGGCGCAATCTCTTTTGCTGCACGTGAAAAGTTAGACAACCTATGTTACTTAATTAACTGTAACTTACAGCGTCTAGATGGCCCAGTAATGGGTAATGGCAAAATTATTCAAGAACTAGAAGGCCTATTTAAAGGCGCTGGTTGGAACGTAATTAAAGTTGTATGGGGAAGCGGTTGGGATATTCTGCTAGCTAAAGATACAACAGGTAAATTACTACAATTGATGAACGAAACAATTGACGGTGATTACCAAACATATAAAGCAAAAGATGGCGCGTACGTTCGTGAGCATTTCTTTGGTCGTTACCCAGAAACAGCTGCCCTTGTTGCAGATATGACGGATGACGAAATTTTTGCGCTTAAGCGTGGTGGTCATGAGCCATCAAAACTTTATGCTGCATTTAAAAAGGCCGAGCAAACTAACGACCGTCCTACTGTGATACTTGCTAAAACTGTAAAAGGTTACGGCATGGGTGAAGCAGCTGAAGGTAAAAACATTGCGCACCAAGTGAAAAAAATGGACATGAGCCATGTTGAACACTTACGTGACCGTTTAGGCCTACAAGACTTAGTCTCTGAAGAAGCAATTAAAGACTTACCTTACTTAGAGCTTGATGAAAGCTCTGAAGAGTACAAGTACTTACACGCTCGTCGTAAAGACTTAGAAGGTTATACTCCAACACGTATAGCTAAGTTTTCTGAAAAATTACAGTTGCCAGAAGTAGCAGCATTTAAGCCACTACTTGAAGAGCAAAAACGTGATATTTCAACCACAATGGGCTTTGTTCGTGCACTTAATATTTTATTGAAAGACAAAGGCATTGGTAAAAACATTGTACCAATTATTGCCGATGAAGCGCGTACGTTTGGTATGGAAGGTTTATTCCGTCAAATTGGTATTTACAACCCACATGGCCAAAACTACACCCCTCAAGACCGTGATATTGTTTCTTACTATAAAGAAGCTACATCAGGGCAAGTACTTCAAGAAGGTATTAATGAGTTAGGTGCAATGTCGTCATGGGTTGCTGCTGCAACATCATACAGCACGAATGATTTACCAATGATCCCATTCTACATTTACTACTCTATGTTTGGTTTCCAACGTGTTGGTGACATGGCATGGATGGCGGGTGACCAACAAGCACGTGGTTTCTTGTTAGGTGCTACGGCTGGTCGTACTACGCTAAATGGTGAAGGTCTACAGCACGAAGATGGCCACAGCCATATTCTTGCAAACACGGTTCCTAACTGTATTTCTTACGACCCGACTTACGCATTTGAAGTTGCCGTAATTGTACAAGATGGTATTCGTCGTATGTATGGTGAAGACCAAGAAAACATTTACTACTACCTAACGCTAATGAACGAAAACTACCATCAGCCAGCTATGCCAGAAGGCGCTGAAGAAGGTATTCGTAAAGGTATTTACAAGCTTGAAAGCTACGAAGGCAAAAAAGCCAACGTACAGTTATTGAGCTCAGGTACTATCATGACTGAAGTGCGTAAAGCGGCTGCAATTTTAAGCGATGATTACGGTATTGCATCAGATGTTTACTCTGTAACGTCATTCAATGAACTTACGCGTGATGGTCAAGATGTTGAGCGTTTCAACATGCTTAACCCTGAAAGCGAGCAAAAAACAGCTTACATAACGAGCGTATTAAACGACTCAGTAACTGTTGCCGCTACCGATTACATGAAAAACTACGCAGAACAAGCGCGTTCATTTATTCCTAGCAACAACTATAAAGTGTTAGGTACAGATGGTTACGGTCGTTCTGATAGCCGTGAAAACTTACGTCGTCATTTTGAAGTTAACGCAAGCTACGTTGTTGTTGCTACGTTATCTGAACTTGCTAAACGCGGTGAAGTTGAAAAGTCTGTTGTTGTTGAAGCGCTTAAGAAATTCGACATCGACACAAATAAACTAAACCCACTGTACGCATAAGAGGTTTGCAATGAGTATTGAAATTAATGTTCCAGATATCGGCGGCGATGACGTAGAAGTAACCGAAATCTTAGTAAGCGTTGGTGACAAAGTAGATGTTGACCAATCTTTACTGACAGTTGAAGGCGACAAAGCCTCAATGGAAGTACCTGCTGCGCAAGCGGGTACCGTAAAAGAAATTAAAGTAAATGTTGGCGATACAGTAACAACGGGCTCTTTAGTATTTATATTTGAAGGCGAAAGCGCAGGTGCTGATTCAGCACCTGAAGCACCTGCTGAATCGGCGGCACCAGCACAAGTTTCAGGCTCTTCAACTAAAGAAGTAACCGTACCAGACATTGGTGATGACGAAGTTGAAGTAACTGAAATCATGGTTGCTGTTGGCGATACCGTTGAGGAAGAGCAATCTATCTTAAACGTTGAAGGCGACAAAGCAGCCATGGAAGTACCTGCACCGTTTGCTGGTACTGTAAAAGAAATAAAAGTAGCCACTGGCGATACAGTAAAAACAGGCTCATTAGTATTTGTTTTTGAGGTTGCCGGTTCGAGCGCACCAGCATCAGATGCGCCCAAGCAAGAGTCTGCACCAGCAGAGCCTGCTCAAAGCGCCGAGCCAAGCATAAAAGAAGTAAACGTCCCTGATATTGGCGACGACGAAGTTGAAGTAACTGAAATCATGGTTGCTGTTGGTGATACCGTTGAAGAAGAGCAATCTATCTTAAACGTTGAAGGCGACAAAGCGGCTATGGAAGTACCAGCGCCATTTGCAGGTACAGTTAAAGAAATTAAAGTAGCAGCGGGCGATAAAGTAAAAACTGGTTCACTTATTTTTGTATTTGAAGTTGCAGGCAGTGCGCCAGCAAAAGCTTCAGCACCTGCTGAACAAAAGCCAGTGGCGGCACCTGCTAAAACAGAGTCAGCGCCAGCACAGGCTGCGCCTGTAGCTAAAGCTAGCAACGAAAGTTTTGAAAACAATAGCGCGTATGCTCATGCATCGCCCGTTGTTCGACGTTTAGCACGTGAGTTTGGTATTAACTTAGCGAACGTAAAAGGCACGGGTCGTAAAAACCGTGTGGTTAAAGAAGACGTGCAAAACTATGTTAAAAGCTTAGTGAAGCAAGTTGAGTCTGGTCAAGTTTCAGCATCAGCAGGTAATACTGGTGGCAGTGAGCTTGGCTTAATTCCTTGGCCAAAAGTAGATTTTGCTAAATTTGGTGAAATTGAAGAGAAAAAACTGTCTCGCATTCAAAAGCTATCGGGTAAAAACTTACACCGTAACTGGGTACAAATCCCGCATGTTACACAGTTCGACGAAGCAGATATCACAAGCCTTGAAGTATTCCGTAAAGAACAAAACGTTTTAAGCGAGAAGAAAAAGCTTGGCGTTAAAATCACACCACTAGTGTTTGTGATGAAAGCCGCGGCTAAAGTACTTGCTGAGTTCCCAACGTTTAACTCGTCGCTGTCTGAAGATGGCGAAAGCTTGATTCTTAAAAAGTACATTAATATTGGTGTGGCAGTAGATACGCCTAATGGCTTAGTTGTTCCAGTGTTTAAAGACGTGGACAAAAAAGGCATTATTGAGCTATCTCGTGAGCTAATGGAAGTGTCTAAAAAAGCGCGTGAAGGCAAGCTAACTGCATCAGATATGCAAGGCGGTTGTTTTACTATTTCAAGTTTAGGCGGTATTGGTGGTACGGCATTTACGCCGATTGTTAATGCACCAGAGGTTGCAATTTTAGGTGTATCTAAATCTGAAATGAAACCTAAGTGGAACGGTAAAGACTTTGAGCCTAAATTAATGGTTCCGTTGTCTATGTCGTACGATCACCGTGTGATCGACGGTGCTCTAGCTGCACGCTTTACCGCAACGCTTGCTAGCTACATGAGCGACATACGTCAATTAGTGATGTAATCGCTACAATATGAACAAAATCAAATCCCAGCCAGTTGTTTTTAGCTGGGATTTTTACTATATGCAATGATACAATCTTTGCACTATTTGTGAATTGCTCTGATTTTCTGCCCATGCAGAAACATGGCAGTTAAATTTTAGGGCAGTGTCCCGTTCAAACAATTAAGGTAATAGCATGAGCAACGAATTAAAAACTCAAGTTGTTGTACTAGGCGGTGGTCCTGGTGGTTACTCTGCGGCTTTCCGTGCTGCTGACTTGGGCTTAGAAGTTACATTAGTAGAATCGCGTGAAACATTAGGCGGCGTATGTCTTAATGTTGGTTGTATTCCTTCAAAAGCACTTTTACACGTAGCTAAAGTAATTGATGACGCTGCAGAAATGTCATCTCATGGTGTTACTTTTGGTGCACCGCAAATTGACTTAGACAAAATCCGTTCTTGGAAAGAGTCTGTTGTTGGTCAGCTTACGGGCGGCTTAGACGGCATGGCTAAAATGCGTAAAGTTAAAGTTGTACCAGGCTATGGTAAATTTACTGGCAGCAACACGTTAGCTGTTGAAGGTGCTGACGGTACAACTACTATCACATTCGACAATGCTATTATTGCCGCAGGTTCAAAACCAGTTAACTTACCTTTCATCCCAGAAGATGACCGTGTAATTGACTCAACTGGCGCATTAGAGCTTAAAGATATTCCTGAAAAACTACTTGTTTTAGGCGGTGGTATCATCGGTCTTGAAATGGGTACTGTTTACCGCGCATTAGGTTCTGCCATTGATGTAGTAGAATTTGCTGATCAATTAGTTCCTGCAGCTGATAAAGATATTATCAAAATTTACCAAAAATACGTAAGCGATAAGTTTAACGTTATGCTTTCAACTAAAGTTGTTGCTGTTGAAGCGAAAGACGATGGCTTATACGTTACATTTGAAGGTAAAAATGCACCAGCTGAGCCAGTACGTTACGACAAAGTACTTGTTGCAGTAGGTCGTACGCCTAACGGTAATTTACTTGATGCTGAAAAAGCAGGCGTAAATGTAGATGAGCGTGGTTTTATTAACGTTGATAAACAGTTACGTACTAATGTAAGCAATATTTTTGCAATTGGTGACTTAGTTGGCCAGCCTATGCTTGCGCATAAAGCGGTTCATGAAGGTCATGTTGCTGCAGAAGTTATCTCTGGTCAGAAGCACTTCTTCGATCCTAAATGTATTCCTTCAATTGCCTACACTGACCCAGAAATTGCATGGGTAGGTGTTACTGAGAAAGAAGCTAAAGAGCAAGGTTTAAGCATTGAAACTGCGGTATTCCCGTGGGCTGCTTCAGGTCGTGCAATTGCATCTTCTCGTACTGAGGGTTCTACTAAGCTTATCTTTGATAAAGAAAGCGGCCGTATAATTGGTGGTGCTATGATTGGTATTAACGCGGGCGAAATGCTTGGCGAAATCGGTTTAGGTATTGAAATGGGTGCAGATGGTGAAGACTTAGCACTTACTATTCATGCTCACCCAACATTGAACGAATCAATTGGCCTTGCAGCTGAAATTTTTGAAGGTTCAATCACTGATTTACCAAACAAAAAAGCAGTTAAAAAGAAGAAGTAAGTTCTTTTAACTAGCAACGCTTTTTTAAAACCCAAGCTTCGGCTTGGGTTTTTTGTTTTATAGCTGTTAATCCAAACATAAACAAAACTTGCTTTAATAAAATGCCATTTTATTTTGAGCTGATAGCTGATATCTATTCATCACGTTTTTAGCTACAATATGCGCCGATCAAATTTAAGGTAATTAATCACTGTGACTCACTCTTCCCATAATTCAGTACTGGTATTACGCGCTCAGCAAATTAGTGAATCTCGTCGCGAATTTAATGCCCGTGGCGCTAAGTTAGCACGTTGTGAGCAATGCTTAATTGCAAAGCACTACTGTATTTGCGAAGGCGTAGAGAAAGCGCAGTGCGATGCTGCAGTGTGTTTATTGATGTACCATAACGAAAGTTTTAAACCTTCGAATACGGGGCGTTTAATTGCCGAAATTATACCCGATAACCATGCTTTTAAATGGGATAGGACTAATCCAGATGATGCGCTAATAGCGCTTATTAAAGATGAGCAATATCAGCCAATGGTTATTTTTCCTGCTGAGGATGTAGAAGAGGGGCGAGCTATTACGCAAGTGAATATTGAGCCTAATAAAAAGCCGCTATTCATATTTTTAGATGGTACATGGCGTGAAGCGAAAAAAATGATTCGTAAAAGCCCATATTTAGATAACTTGCCCGTATTGTCTATAACAGCTGATAAGTTATCAGATTATCGCTTACGAGTTGCGCCTCATGCGCATCAATTAGGCACAGCTGAAGTGGGTATTTTAGTGCTGGCACTCGCGGGTGAAATGGATGCAGCTAAAAAGCTTGAGGACCACTTTATAAAGTTTAGAGATGCGTATCTTATGGGAAAACGAAATAAAGGCAGACCAGAGTCTCTCTAATACCGATTGTATTGAGTGGTAGTATTAAATTTAGGGCAAAGAAAAGCGCGCTCTATCTCTAGGCGCGCTTGCGGAATCTTCTAATTTTCTGCATCCTGCAATTGAACTTAATCAACTCCAATTTTTACTGTTCCATGTTTATTGCTATATTACTTTTTAGTTCTATGCAATATAAGCCAATCCGGGCTTATCTCCTTTATTCCTAAACGCCCTGTTGTGGTAAAACCTATTACCAAATCCTTCATTTGCACGTCCTAGTGCTTCCGTGTTGTTATCAGTCCATTGTGTTGCCTGTTAAGGCCTGTCCTTTATATTCCTTCAACTTCCTGTTAAGCAACACTCCAATGTTGCACTCCTTTGTGCATCTTCCTGATGCTGTCCGTTTATTAACACTCCGTTGCGATGCTCATCCTGAGCCTGTCCTAACTCCGTGTTATCCTTCATAACCAGTCACTGGTTTGCGAGTAATTGATCCCTGTCCTTTTACTCGTTAAGCGTCATTGCTTAGTTGATGTGTTAATTATAGGTGGATGGTCCAACTAAAGTAGGACAAAAACGCTAAATAGTTTATGTATTATTATTGTTAAATATTATATTGTTATTTAATATCAATGACTTATATTGTTTTTGGTAGGTTTTTAATCGGTGTTTTACTTATAAGCTGCCACTTCCGTGAGATATCTCTTACAGGGTATTTCTGTTTTGGACGCTTTTTTAGTATTTATGGGTATTTAGGGTGTGCACTTTTTAACTGTTCACGGTAGAATTATTGATAATAATTACTATTTAGGTGGAATAATGAAGAAAACACTCGCTATCGCTTTAGGGTTTATCGTATCGGCGCCAGCCTTTGCAAATGATGTTGTTAATATTTACTCTTTTCGCCAACCTTTTTTAATACAACCTATTTTAGACGACTTTACTAAACAAACCGGTATTAAAACAAATGTTGTGTTTGCTAAAAAAGGCTTAATCGAGCGTGTAAAACGCGAAGGTAAACATAGTAAAGCTGATTTAGTTCTTACTTCTAATTTTAGTGCACTCATTCAATTAGAAGATTTAAACTTAACTCAAACAATTAATAGCAATAATGTAAATGCTAACGTACCTTCTGCTTTTCGAGATGGAGATGGTCAATGGGTTGCGCTAACAAAACGCGTGCGAAATGTATATTCGTCGAAAGATCGTTTGGGCGCATTACCAAAGCTCACTTACGAAGAACTAGCCGATACAAAGTATAAAGGGCAAATTTGTACTCGTTCAGGTAAACATCCATATAACCTAGGGTTAGTTGCTTCAATGATTGCTCATCACGGTGAAGCGCAAACTAAAACATGGCTTGAAGGCGTCAAGGCTAATTTAGCACGTAAACCACAAGGCAATGACCGTGCTCAAGTTAAAGCCGTTAAAGAGGGGCTATGTAATCTTGCGTTAGGCAATAGTTACTACTTAGGTAAAATGTTACAAGACGAAGAACAAAAAACATGGGCTGAGGCGGTACACATTAATTTCCCTAATCAAACTGATCGTGGTTCACATATCAATGTTTCGGGGGCCGTTATTACTAAATATGCTAAAAACCCTGAAAATGCCTTGAAACTCATAGAGTATATGACCGACAATAAAGCGCAAAACATGTATGCATCGCTTAATATGGAATACCCAGTTAAGCCTGGTGTGCAATTATCCAGTTTGGTTGCATCATGGGGCAGCTTTAAAGAAGATAGCTTGCCACTTGATGAGATCAGTAAATATCGTCCGTTAGCGCTTAAGTTAATTGATGAGGTGAAGTTCGATCTTTAATGACTTATAAATTTAAGCTGTCTAAATGGCAGCTATTCGCGTGGTCGACAGGTTTAGTTTTGTCGGCCCCGTTGTTCTTCCTTCTTTTTGAATCGCTACAAGGCAACTCAGAGGTTTTTACTCACCTTTGGGACACTGTGCTTTGGGATTACATTTCTAATACTGTACTACTTATATTAGGTGTGTGTGCACTCAGTAGTGTTATAGCGTTGCCACTTGGTTGGCTAACTGCTTATTGTAACTTTCCTGGTAAAAAACATTTTGAATGGGCGCTCATGCTGCCCCTTGCTATGCCTACTTACATTATTGCCTACGTGTATACTGATTTACTTGATTACGCAGGGCCAGTGCAAATTACTCTAAGGGAGTGGTTTGGCTGGCAATCTCCCAGTGACTATTGGTTTTTTGATATACGTACCCTGCCTGGCGCAATAGTCATGATTGCCTTGGTGCTTTACCCATACTTATTTTTAATTTTTAAAACGGCTTTGAGAGAGCAGTCTTTTAAATTGGTACAGGCAAGTCAACTAATGGGACTTTCCCCAACTAAAAGTTTTTTTAAAGTGAGTCTTGTATTATCTCGTGGTTCTATTGTTGCCGCCCTTGCGCTTATTAGTATGGAAACAATGGCCGATTTTGCAACAGTAAGTTATTTTGCTGTTAGCACGCTCACAACCGCGGTATACGATACATGGTTTGGTTATTACTCCTTGACTGCTGCTGCAAAAATATCAGGTGTCATGCTGTTACTACTATTTTTAGCGCTTATGGCAGAGCGCTTTAGTCGTCGTAATCAAGCTGTATTTGAACGCCAATCGGGCGTAAATAGCGAAGCACTTTATATTTTAAAGGGAAAGTCGGCTTGGTTAGCAACGGCATTTTGTGGCACGGTTTTGCTTGTATCTTTTGTGATCCCGATTGCAGTATTACTTAATTACGCCATTACCTACTTTGAAAAAGCATGGAGTGCTGAGTTTTTTAATTATGCGTGGCAAAGCCTAAAAGTGGCAGGCGTTGTGAGCGTAATAACAATTACATTAGGTGTTTTTGTTGTTTTTTATCAGCGTATAGCAACACAGTCTTACCCTCTCGTTCCTGGGCGACTAGCGAGTACGGGTTATGCATTGCCTGGCACCGTATTAGCAATTGCCGTTTTATTACCTCTAACACTGTTAGAAAGTAGTATTAATAATGTATTAGAGCCTTATAATTTAGACATAGGTTTGTTACTAACAGGCAGTGTGTTTACTATTGTGATTGCTTATGTCGTTCGGTTTTATGCCATTGCTCACGGAGCGATAGAGTCGAGCTTTGTGCGTATTAGTCCATCACTTGATATGGCAAGCCAGTCTATGGGTAAAAGCCAAGGCCAAACATTGCGTTTAGTGCACCTACCTTTATTAAGAAGAGGCTTACTGACAGCTGCCTTACTCGTTTTTATTGAATGCATGAAAGAACTTCCTGCTGCGTTATTACTCAGACCATTTAACTTTGAAAGTCTAGCAACGCATGTTTTTCAGTACGTGAGTGATGAGCAGTTAGAGCTGGCTTCTATATCTGCTTTATCTATTGTTATTGTTGGATTTATCCCCTTGTATTTTATTAATCGTTCTATGGAGCAACACACTTAAATGAGTAGTTTAATTTTGCAAGGTGTCAGCTATCACTATAACGGTACAAAGGTGATCGAAAAATTAGACTTAACCGTGGGTAAAGATGAGATTGTATGCTTGCTTGGTGCCAGTGGCTGCGGTAAAACCACCACATTAAAAGCCATTGCAGGTTTAGTTGAGGCCAAGCATGGAAGTGTATTTATAGATGGCAAGCTGGTAAGTGATGAGTCAACATTTATTGCACCAGAGCACCGAAATATAGGTATGATGTTTCAAGATTACGCGTTGTTTCCTCATCTAAGCGTAGCAAATAACATTGCGTTTGGGTTAGGTAAAATGAGCCAATCCGAAAAACAACAGCGTGTGGATGAAATGCTTCAGTTAGTGCATTTGTCTGGTTGCGCAGATAGATTTCCTCACCAGCTTTCTGGTGGGCAGCAGCAACGCGTTGCGATTGCCCGTGCGTTGGCTTATAAACCAAGTTTACTACTTCTTGATGAGCCGTTTTCAAATATAGATACCCAAGTTCGTTTTGAATTAATTGCAGATATTCGCCGTATTATTAAGGCGCAACAAGTATCAGCGGTATTTGTTACCCATTCAAAAGAAGAGGCTTTTGCTTTTTCTGATACGCTTGCCATTATGGATCGCGGTAGTATTGCCCAACAAGGCACGCCAGAGCAGCTTTTTGCTGCTCCTAGGTCAAAGGTGGTTGCAGAGTTTCTAGGTCAAGGCATATACTTATCCGCAGAAGCATTAACGGCTACTGAATATAAAACACCTTTTGGCACCGTTGAGTCAGATATGCAAACGAGCTGCTATCCATGTAGTGGTGAGTTATATGTGCGACCTCACCAAATTGAACTTGTGCAAGAGTGTCAAAGTGACAAACTCAGTAAACGGGCTACAATATTAAGTCGTCGCTTTATTGGCTCTGCGTATGTTTATAAAGTTGTTATAGCCGAACAAACGCTTGAAGTTGAAGCGCAATATGGCCAATCATTTGAAATCAATGAGCAGGTTATAATAAAAATAAAACCCCACACAGTGAATTTTTTTGAATCATAGTTAATGTGATTCACTGTGTACATATCTGTAAAACTGAGGAATAACAATGGCGCAAGCGCAATCTGGGATTTGTGCTGAAGCAAACCTGCATGGTTTGCATTTATTTTTTAATGTGTTTGATGGTCAAGACGAATCATTGCGCGCTAAATTAAAACAAGTAAGCGCAATTGAAGAAGAGTTTAATGATCAGTTTTCAGAGTCGATGTTGTCGTGCGTTGTTGCCATTGGCGCCCAATATTGGCCTCATATTCTTCCTGAGTATATTCCTAGTGAGCTGCAAAGCTTTCCAAATATAAATCATCCAGATCACCAAATGAGTGTTCAGCCGTGTGACTTGTTTGTGCAGGTGCGTTCAGACAGAGAAGACGTAAACCACTTATTTGCATTGCAAGTTTTAAAGCTTTTTGCACCTGATGTCGAGCTTGTGGAGCAAATACGTAACTTTCGTTTTTTAGATGGCCGAGATTTTAATGGTTTTATTTATGGTGGTGATACGCCACACGGAAGAAAAAAGCGTTCAACTGCTTTAATTAATAAACCTGGTTGTTTTGAAGATCAGGGAAGTTATATTCATGTTCAGCGCTATAAACACGACTTAACTGTTTGGCAGCACTTATCGCTCAGTGAGCAAGAGCAAATTATGGGCCGTACACGACTTGATAATACGCTTATAACCCCAGCACTAAATACCAGTCATGCCACGCGTAGTGAGTTAAAAGATGAAGAGGGGCAACCCCTTTTGTTGAATCAAAGCATGCCTTATGGCGATGTTTATGAGCAAGGTATGTTATGCATAAGCTGCGCAAGTACTGGTACTGCATTTGAGGCTGTATTAAATAGCCGTTTAGGGGAGGGGGAGTGTTACGACCATTGGCTTGATTTTACTCAAGCCGATATGGGGTCTGCTTTTTTTGCCCCCTCAGCTGGGTTTTTAAAGCAAATTTAAACCGTATCAAATAAAATACGTACTCGTTCAAGCGTAACGTCTATTTCAGAAATTTTAGCTGGGGCAATAAATATAGTATCGTCTCCGGCAATAGTACCTAATACACCATCGGCCTTTCCTAACGAGTCAAGTAAGCGGGCAATAAGCTGCGCAGCGCCTGGACTGGTGCGAATAATGATCATCATTTCATTATGCATAATATCAATGACTAACTGGCGTAATGGGCTTTTAGCTGTCGGCACTCCCATTTCAGCGGGTAGGCAGTAAACCATTTCTTGTTTAGCGTTGCGGGTACGCACAGCACCAAACTTACTTAACATGCGTGACACTTTACTCTGGCTTATATTGTCAAAGCCTTGCTCTTTAAGCGCATCAACTATTTCGCCTTGAGAGCCAAAGTTTTCTTCTTTTAAAAGTGATTTAAACGCTTTTACCAATGCTTCTTGTTTATCTTGAGGTTGCATAGTCTTTATTCATTATTGTTATTTATGCTGTAAATACTACACAAAAATGAATAATTATGCAGCAGTTGTTTAGTCAACTTGACAGTTTGATGCGATAAACCACCAAAGTTTACAACTATGGTCGAAAATATCGCAAAATAGGCCCGATAAATTTGTTTTTAGGCGCTAATTTCATTATCTTAAGGGCCACAAGTATTTCCTACCTCAAATGACGGAGAATTCCAATGAAAGTTGCTGTATTAGGTGCTGCAGGCGGTATCGGTCAAGCATTGTCTTTACTATTAAAAACAGGCTTACCAGCTGGTTCTGAATTATCACTTTACGATGTTGCACCAGTTGTACCAGGTGTTGCTGTTGACCTATCACACATCCCAACTGATGTTAAAGTAGCAGGTTTTGGCGCAGACGATTTAAACAAAGCGCTTGACGGTGCTGATATTGTTTTAATCCCAGCGGGTATGCCACGTAAACCAGGTATGGATCGTGCAGATTTATTTAACGTAAATGCCGGTATCATTAAAACACTAGCTGAAGGCATTGTAGCTAGTTGTCCTAAAGCACTTGTGGGTATCATTACTAACCCAGTAAACGGCACAGTACCGATTGTTGCTGAAGTGTTCAAGAAAGCAGGTACATACGATGCAAGCCGTGTATTTGGTATTACTACGCTTGACGTGATTCGTTCAGAAGCATTTGTTGCTGAACTTAAAGGCGTAAACGTTGCTACAGTTAAAGTACCAGTAATTGGTGGTCACTCTGGCACAACTATTCTTCCTCTACTTTCTCAAGTTGAAGGCGTAACTTTCACTGAAGACGAAGTTGCTGCACTTACTCCACGTATCCAAAATGCAGGTACTGAAGTAGTAAATGCTAAAGCAGGTGGTGGTTCAGCTACATTATCAATGGGTGCTGCTGCAGCACGTTTTTGTATGTCTTTAGTTAAAGGCCTACAAGGTGAAGATGTTGTAGATTACGCATACGTTGCTGTTGAAGATGGTGATGCAGAGTATTTTGCACACCCAGTACGTTTAGGTAAAAACGGCGTTGAAGAAATTCTTTCTTACGGCGAGCTAAGCGCATTTGAAGAAAAAGCGAAGAACGATATGCTTGAGACACTGAAAAAAGACATCAAAGAAGGTGTTGATTTCATGGCGTAATAGCCAGAATGAGCATTAAAAAAGCCTGCATTTGCAGGCTTTTTTGTTGCTCGAATGTTATTTACTATTAGTGTTAAATAACAGGCTCGTTAAGGCTAGTGATCACGGTCAACGGCTATACGGGCTAAGCTTACCAATGCGTGCTTGTATTCAGATTCAGGTAAAAAATCTAAGCAAGCAATTGCTTTATCGGCTTCAAGCTCTGCTTTTTGCATTGTAAACTCAAGCGCATTGGTTTGTTTTAACGTAGATAAAATCTCTTCTAAATGTTCCATACCATTACTGTGCTCAATTGCATCACGAATTAACTGTGTTTGATGCGCATTACCGTGTTGCATTGCATATATAAGTGGTAGGGTAGGCTTACCTTCGGCTAGATCATCGCCTATATTTTTACCTAGCTGGTCTGCATCGGCGTTATAATCAAGCACGTCGTCAACAAGCTGAAATGCCGTACCTAAGTGCATACCGTATAAGTTTAATGCATTGAGTGTGGCTTCATCATTATTGGTAATAATAGCAGCAAGCCCGGTAGCAGCCTCAAACAGCTTAGCCGTTTTAGAGTAAATAACTTGCATGTAGCTGGCTTCGGTTGTGTCTGGATCGTTGCAATTCATAAGTTGCAGTACTTCACCTTCAGCAATTATATTGGTTGCATCGGCGAGTATTTGCATAATTTGCATTTTGCCTAAACCAACCATTAACTGGAATGAGCGCGTGTATATAAAGTCGCCAACTAATACGCTAGCAGCATTACCAAATTCAGCGTTAGCCGTCGGGGTGCCTCGGCGTAAGTTTGACTCATCAACAACGTCGTCGTGTAATAAGGTCGCGGTGTGAATAAACTCAACAATGGTCGCAAGTGTAATGTGGTCTTTACCAGTATATCCTAGCGCTTTGGCAGCTAAAATAGCTAACATAGGACGAACGCGTTTACCGCCGCTATTAACTATGTATAAACCAAGTTGGTTTACTAACGCCACATCTGAGCGCATTTGCGCATGTATAAGTTGATTGACGTCATTCATATCGCTTTCTATTAACGCCTGGATAGCTTTTATATCCATTGATCTCCGAGCCAATTTTTATGTGTGAACGGCGCAGATTGTACAACAAAAAACGCACTAGCTCGATATTTTGTGACGATTGATTTAAAAAACCTACCTAAAGTGCTTAATAAGTGCTTAATTCAATCACAAATGTGTTTAATTATTAGACGGTGAAAGGTGGTTTTTGAGTTTGAATAATGGTCGACGCAGGTTGCAATTTTATTAGTAGGGTTATTTTTGCAAAGAGTTAAAAAGCGCTTGGCAAAAGGCTTAATTAATATAAAATAGAGAAAATATTGAATTGCTCTCAAAGCAGCTACTTTTTATTCATTTTAATTACAAAATAGGCTTGCTAGTTATTTCGCGTTAGCGTAAACTTCGCGCCCTATCGAAGAATATTTTAGTTGCGCCGATTTGAGGGTGCACAGACGGAGTTAATTATGTACGCGGTTTTCCAAAGTGGTGGTAAACAGCATCGTGTGACTGAAGGTCAAACGATTCGTCTTGAAAAATTAGACGTTGAAACTGGTGCGGCAGTTGAATTTGATTCAGTGCTTTTAGTTGCTGATGGTGAGAAGATCGAGATCGGTGTACCGTTCGTAAACGGTGGTAAGATAACAGCTGAGGTTGTTTCACATGGTCGCGGTGAGAAAATTAAGGTTGTTAAATTTAGACGCCGTAAGCATTCTCGTAAGCAAATGGGCCACCGTCAATGGTTCACTGAAGTTAAAATCACTGGCATTAGCGCTTAATTAGAGGTACTTAGAAATGGCACATAAAAAAGCAGCTGGTAGTACTCGTAACGGTCGCGATTCAGAAAGCAAACGCCTAGGTGTTAAGCGTTTTGGTGGCGAATCAGTTCTAGCGGGTAGCATCATTGTTCGTCAGCGTGGAACACGTTTCCACCCTGGTACAAACGTAGGTATCGGTAAAGACCACACTATCTTTGCAAAAGCAGATGGTAAAGTTCAATTTGAACAAAAAGGTCCTTTAAACCGTAAATACGTAACTATCGTAACTGAGTAATCAGTAAGGTAGTTAAAAAACCCCGCCTTTGCGGGGTTTTTTGTTTTGAGACAAAAATATATACCAAAGCCAAGCCTGCAATCGGTTTGGCTTCGGTATATAATGTATAAATTAGCAAGCCAATCCCTAAAGTGAGTAATCATGAAGTTTGTAGATGAAGTAGAAATTCGCGCAGAGGCCGGAGACGGCGGAAGCGGTATCGTGTCTTTCCGACGTGAAAAATATGTCCCAGATGGTGGGCCTGACGGCGGTGACGGTGGAGACGGTGGTAGTGTTTATCTACAAGCTGATGAAAACTTAAATACCCTGATTGACTATCAGTTTGAGCGCTTTCACAGAGCTGAGCGCGGTACAAACGGACGTAGCCGAAACTGTACAGGTAAAAAAGCAGACGACTTGTTTGTAATGGTCCCTGTGGGTACACGTATAACCGATGTTGATACGCAAGAAGGGCTTGGTGATTTGACCCAACATGGTCAACGAATTTTGGTTGCAAAAGGTGGTTTCCACGGCTTGGGGAATGCACGTTTTAAATCAAGTACTAACCGAGCGCCTCGTCAAAAAACACTAGGTACACCCGGTGAAGTACGTAACTTAAAATTAGAGTTACTATTGCTAGCTGACGTAGGTTTACTAGGTTTGCCAAATGCTGGTAAATCGACCTTTATTCGCAGCGTGTCTGCTGCAAGACCTAAAGTGGCTGACTACCCATTTACAACGCTTATTCCTAATTTAGGTGTAGTGCGTCCGGAAGCTAACAAGTCATTTGTAATAGCTGATATACCTGGGTTGATTGAAGGTGCGTCTGATGGTGCCGGTTTAGGTATCCGCTTCTTAAAGCATTTAGAACGTTGTCGTGTGTTATTGCACATTATTGACGTAATGCCTGTAGATGGATCAAACCCAGTCGATAATGCGTTTGCAATTATAAATGAGCTGCATCAATACAGTCCTAAGCTTGCAGAAAAGCCTCGTTGGTTAGTGTTTAATAAAATAGATTTGTTACCTGAAGATGAAGCACAAGCGCTATGCGATGCTATTGCACAAGAGCTAGGTGAGTCTGAAAATATTTATCAAATCTCAGCTATTAACAAGCTGCATACTCAACCGCTTATACATGACATTATGACATTGCTTGATAGCATGCCTAAAGAGAAGTTTGAGCAAGTTGAAGATGAAGAAATAGAATTTAAGTGGGATACCTACCATCAGAAAGCCACTAAGGGCGATGATGATGATTGGGATGACTGGGATGAAGATGATTACGATGTAGAAGTAGTCTACGAACGTTAATTTTCATTAAATATAAAAAGGAGCATAGGCTCCTTTTTTGTTTATTAATAATAAAGTACTAGGTATTTAGTGTGATTATTTCAATGATTGCCGCTATGGCAAATAACCGTGTTATTGGTCTTGATAATAAAATGCCGTGGCATTTACCTGCAGATCTTCAACATTTTAAAGCCGTTACTACAGGTAAGCCTGTGATCATGGGTCGTAAAACTTTTGAGTCTATTGGTCGTCCTTTACCTGGTAGACGCAATATTATTATTACGCGCAACACTGACTATAAGGCCGAGGGTATTGAAACTGCAACAAGCCCAGAGGCCGCGCTGAGATTGGTTTTCGGTGTTGAAGAGGTCATGATTATAGGCGGTGGAAATGTTTACCAGCAATTTTTAACACAAGCTGAGCGCTTATATTTAACCTTTATTGATCTTGATGTAGAAGGTGATACACAGTTCCCTGATTATCAAGCTATTGCAAATTGGGAAGTGAAAGAAGAGCAAGTAAAACAGCCTGACGAAAAAAATAAACATAGTTATAAATTCGTAACTTTGTATAAATACTGCTAACATTATTGCGAAAGGTTAACTAGGTTGGTACAATATTAACCAGTTAACATAGGAATAAAGTACCAACAAGGGTCTATAATGTTTAAATTATCAAAGTTAGTTGTTATTTCTGCTATTGCTGCAGGTTCACTTTCGTACACAGCTCCAGCAAAGGCTAATGATCAACTAGCGCTATCTATTTGCGAGTATATCGCAGCAGATGATAAAAACCGTTTACGTAGCAAGTTAAAAAGCTCTCGTGTAAAAATTCGTAACATATATGATTCTATTCAATGTAACGGTAATAACTTATTGCGTCATGCTGTTGCCAACAATGCAGTAAATGCGGGTGAGTATATTGTTAAAAACTTATCTAAAAGTTCATTGTCAGACGGTGCCGACATAGCCTGGGCTGAAGGCAATCACGCAGGTTCTGCGCTTATTCCTGTAATTAAAGACCGTGCTGGTTTGTAATTATTAGTAATTTAAAAAAAGCCGCGATTATCGCGGCTTTTTTGTTGCTGGAAAAATAATTGACTATTTAGAGGTCGATATTACTGAGTAATATCGGCCTCTATCTGTCTGAGTACTCTGATCAGCTTTTATCATGTTTATTTATGAATGTCTCAGTTCACTCACTTATAAATGCTTCACCTTCAATCATCCATTTAGCTGCAGGCTGACCTTTTAGGTAATGATCGAAGTACTGCATCATACGGACTGAAAAATCGACCTGATTTGGGAATTTTTTAAGGTGATGCGGTTCACCTTCATACTGTAAAAAAGTGGCATCTTTGCCTGCACGACGAAGTGCTAAATAATACTGTACGCCTTCGTGCCATGGTACCGCATCATCTTTGTCTCCAAACATGATTAAAATTGGCGTATTGACCTTGTCAGCAAAAAATACGGGTGAGTTTTCAATATATAACTCTGGTGCCTCAAATAAGTTTTTACCTATGCGGCTTTGTCCTGTTTCGTATTGAAACTGGCGAGCAAGGCCTGACTTTAAGCGTATGCCACTGTATGCGCTGGTCATGTTAGATACCGGCGCGCCTGATACAACCGCTTTAAACATATCTGTTTGGGTGATCATAAATGCACTTTGGTACCCGGCCCATGAGTGACCTTGCAAGCCAATTTTGTTTGGATCGGCAATACCAAGATCTATTAACTTTTGGGTAGCGTTGATCATGGTTTGCGTTGACGATTTGCCCGGGTGACCTATTTCAAAACGAATATCAGGTAAAAAGATGGCGTAGCCATTTGATGTAAACATTGGGAAATTAGGGCGATGATTTAACTCCATTTTAGGAAAATCAAACATACGCTGGCTCATGTAACGATAAAAATAAACAACAACAGGCACTTTATCGCCTTTCTTGTAACCGTCAGGTTTTATTAAAACACCTTGTAAGTCTTCACCATCAAAACCTTTGTAGCTAATCAGTTCAGGTTTTTCACCCCAAGCAAAATTTGCGGTTTGAGGGTTCAAATCAGTTACTTTTTGTGTGGTTAAAAAGCTTAAGTCGGTTTGATAGAAATCTGGGAACTGATGATAAGTCTGTTCAGTAAATAGGTATTTATCTGCTTTCTTGGCTTTTTTAACAATATCAAAACGTTTATCACCACTGAGTACTTCAGTAATGGTCGTGTTTTCTAAATCAAGCTTTGCAATCCCTCTTTGCTTTGTTTGAAGGTCAACAGCAGTAACTAGCAGTGTTTCATCTTGTTTAAAGGCTACCTGGTTTCTATCAAGCTTAATGACGCGATACTGTGTATTAGTCTGCTTTCCATTTGTTAAGCGTTTAGCTTGATTGGTGTTTACATTAAACGCCCAAATATCATATTTGCTATAAGCAAGTACTTGGCTGCTATCGCTCATCCAGCCTGCAAAACCATAGCCTGGTTGTGTAGAAGGGTAATCGTGTTTGTCGTCGGCAAAAGTTGCTTTTATGGCTTGTGTAACCGGAGTAACTTTATTGTTAGCTAATTCTTTTAGTTGTATTTGGTTGTCAGCAAAGTAAGCCGCAAATAAGCCATTAGGAGAAAGAGAAGGTCTAAAAGGACTGTTAGCCACAATAGGAGTTTGCTTGCCTGTATTGATGTTTACAGCGTAGTAATCTGCAAAAAAGCCGCCATACATTATTTTTTCTAAATAGGGAGAATTTGACGAGCCCAGCAAGGAAGTATCGCGTTCTGTATTAAGAGCAACACTAGGCATTGCAGGGGTACTCAGTTGAACCACTTTTTGTGAATTTACATGGTATACGGCTTCGTAATGAAGGTGCTTATTAACCGCGTTCCATTGCTGTTTTTCTCGTGGTTTTATCTCTGGGTCTTTATTATGCCAAACATCCAAGCCTTTTTGATCGCGAATAGTGGCAATGTCATAGAGTGAGGGTTCATCTACGAATTCTTTTGCTTTAACTTTCGCTGCAAGTTTTGGTCGGTTTTCAAAGTATAGGCGTTCACCGTTTTCTGACCAGCTTAGTTTTGCGGTTTTGCCTATAGTCCACTCTTTGTTTGTAGATTCAATAGTTAAAAGTGTTTCGTTTTTCCATAATTGTAGTGAGTGGTTTCGACGGCGAGTATCTTCGTTTACATAATTACCCAATGTAAATGCTGCGGTTGCTTCGATTGGGTGCCATGCTATTTTATTAGCAATAACACCGGGTTCATCAATTAGCACTTCACTTTTAAAAGATGTTAGTGTGATTAGCTTTATTTGGTTGTCGTTACCATCAGGATAACTTTGACTTAGTAAAAGCTGATCATTGGTAGCACTTATACTGTAACTAAAAACATTATCAATAGTTTCACTTTGTTGGTTTTTTAAATTAACAATAACGAGCGAGTAAACCTTGTCTTTTTTGTCAGGTGAAATGGCGCTATTGTCTTCATCTTCACTCTCATCCTTGGTATTTTTTTCTACATTATCAGTTTTATCTGCTTTTTTATCTAAACGATACGCAAGCCATACCCCGTCGTTTGATAATGCGTAGTCTTTTACATTCTCAAAACGTTTTTGCTCACCTGTTTCTGTATTTACTAGTACTAAGTTATTTTTAAGCGTGTTTTTTTTCTTGGTGGTTTCTTTTTCGAGTAATGTGGGTACTTGTATAAATGCAGTCCAGTTGGCTGCTTTGTTTATAAACGGCTTGGTGCCGCGGTCCACTTCGCTGATTAAACTATTTGAGGTTAAAGAGTAAACCTGACCTGCGGCATTGCCGCGGTATGGCGTGGCACTTAAAGATAAAATACGTCCATCTTCAGATAATTGTGTGCCTTTGGCTGATTTAAAGTTAAATACATCTGTGAATTCTAATGCCTCTTTTGCATTAGGCGCGGTGCTGACTAAGCCAGTAATAAGTGCGCAACTTAGGAGGGTGAGCTTTGTTTTCATTATTGAATCTCGTTTTTTAACATTATTTTATTGTAACGAGTTTGACCAATATTTCGACCAGATAGGATAGAAGGCAGGTAGTGGCGATAAGTAACAGGTATAAACAATAAAACGACCATTTGGTCGTTTTATTTAAAAATTAATTCAGTGGGTATAATTATGTTAGAGCCAAATTTTTTGCAATTCAGGCCATTGTTTTTCAAATTGCACGCTTGGCTTAGTTTTAAAGTCACTGCGCACAAATTGATTCATTTTTCCTTCAACATAGGCAAGTAAAAAGTTAGCCAGTGTAAGCTCATCACTTTGGAAGTTTTTACCTTCACGAAGCTTACGTTCTCTGAGTACTTGTTTAAGTTGGGTCTCTAATTTTTCAAAAAAGCTTTGAACGCGTTCACGTAAGCGCTCTTGTTCACCTTGCAGCGCATCACCGGTTAAAATACGGGTAATACCAGGGTTTTTCTCGGCAAATGTTAAAAGTAAAAGTAAAATATTATAAACACGGGTTTGGCTTTCTTTTTCGTTTTCTAAAATAAGGTTAATGCGCGATAAAAGAGTGTCTTCAATAAACTCGATTAAGCCTTCAAACATGCGCGCTTTGCTAGGAAAATGACGATACAGAGCCGCTTCAGATACACCAACCTCAGCAGCTAGTTTAGCTGTGGTGATACGTTGACCAGGGCTTGTTTCTAACATTTGTGCGAGTGCTTGCAGTATTTGCTCTTTGCGATTACTTCTTTTTGTCGCAGGCATGAACATTCCTTTTTTATTAGTTATTCTTGGCTGGGGTTAATCATTTTTTGTTCAAATGAAAAGCATATGTTAATGTTTTATTCAGTTTGTTTCCAGCCTTTTATAGATGTTTAGCCAGCTGTTCGATCACTTTTAAAGCAATTGTACTTTTACTGCTAACGGGCAATTCTAACTGTTTATTTTGCCAATACAGAGTCAACGCGTTTTGATCAGAATTAAACCCTAAACCACTTTGCGATACATCGTTTGCGCATATCATATCTAGGTTTTTATTAACTAATTTATCTTTAGCATAACTCTCAACGTTTTGCGTTTCAGCGGCAAAACCTACAGTGTAAGGGCGGTTTTTTTCTATATTAGCAACCGCTGCAATTACATCTGGGTTTTTAACTAACGTCAGTGTTAGCTCGTCACCTTGTTTTTTTATTTTTTGAGTCGCTACTTCGCCAGCTCTGTAATCGGCAACAGCTGCGCAGCCAATAAACGCATCCGACTGCGGTGCATATACTAGTGCTTCATTTAATAGTTGCTCTGCGCTTTCTATATTTATTAGGTTTGCACCAATAGGTGCTTTAATAGTTACAGGGCCAGAAATTAAATTAACGTTAGCACCGAGTAACAACGCGGCTTCTGCAAGTGCGTAACCCATTTTTCCAGAGCTATGGTTTGATATAAACCTAACAGGGTCAAGCGGCTCACGGGTTGGGCCTGCGGTGATCGTAATTGTTTTACCAGCTAAAATTTGAGGAGGTTGGTTTTCAACACATAACGCTACAAGCTCATGTGGTTCAAGCATACGTCCTGAGCCAACATCACCACACGCTTGCTCTCCTTTACCCGGGCCCCAAATAAGTACGTTACGCGCTTTCAAGGTGGCTAGGTTTGCTTGCGTTGCAGCATGTGCATACATTTGCTGGTTCATAGCTGGGGCTACTGCAACTTTTGCTGGGGTCGCAAGCAGTAAAGTCGTCAGTAAGTCGTCTGCAATGCCGGTCGCCATTTTTGCAATGATATTACATGTTGCAGGAGCGACTAAAATAAGATCAGCCCACTTGGCAAACTCAATGTGTCCCATCGCGGCTTCAGCGGCAGGGTCGAGCAATGAATCCGATACTATCTCGCCGCTAACGGCTTGCATTGTGAGTGGCGTAATAAAATGCTTAGCTGACTCAGTCATGACAACTTTTACTTCACAACCATGCTCTTTTAATCGTCTTACGAGCTCAGCGCATTTATAGGCTGCAATTCCACCGCTAATACCCAGTACAATTTTTTTGTTTGTTAACGTCATCATGGTTGTCTGTCAATCTTATTAAATATGGCGCCTAAAATAACAAATCTTTACTCGTTCAGCTAAGTTTTTAATTTAAAATTACAAGCTAAATTTTTATTTTGCATTACATTTATAAGACACATGAGTTATTCAAGGATGAAAAAATGCAACTAACTTCACTGCCCAATGCTCAACGCCCACGTGAAAAGCTTATCGAAAAAGGCGCTAAAGCGCTAAGTGATGCAGAGCTCCTCGCCATATTTTTACGTACCGGGTTGCCGGGGATGAACGTAATAGAATTGGCTCAGCACTTACTGAACGAAAATAAAACATTACATAACTTGTTTAATGCCAGCATGGACGAATTTTGTTCGCAAAAAGGATTGGGAACGGCGAAGTATGTTCAATTACAAGCGGTACTTGAATTAAGTCAGCGTTATATGCAGGAGCGCTGCCAACGAGGTGCCGTGTTTAACTCCCCTAATTCAGTATACGATTACCTAACCATTCAAATGCGGGGTCTACAGCAAGAGGTATTTATGGTGCTTTATCTTGATAGTCAAAACCGCTTAGTAAAAGATGAGATTCTTTTTTACGGCACAATAAATGCCGCAAGTGTGTATCCGCGGGAGGTTGTTAAAGCGGCACTTAAAAATAATGCAGCGGCTGTTATCTTTGCTCATAACCATCCAAGTGGGATTGCTGAACCAAGCCAAGCAGATAAGCTTATTACCAATAAATTGCAGCAAGCACTGCAATTAGTAGACATAAATGTGCTTGACCATATCATTGTGGGAGGTGAAACGTGTGTTTCGTTTGCCGAGCGAGGCCTTATTTAACTCTCTTTAATATAGAAATGTGCTAAAAATGAGCGGTTTAATACATTTTAGCAAATTAGTTTAATTTAAATGCAGTTTTTACTTTCCCTAAGGGCATTCGATCTTTATAATTGGCCGCTATCAAATTTACATATGAGCTGGTTGGATAGATCAGTATTTGATCTTTGCCTGTAAAAGCTGTATAAAGAGCGCCCTTCGATTTATCTAGGGCAGAAATACACGGCCTTAGATTAAATTAAGCTCGAGCGAAGTTATTGGAGATATATAGACATGTCTAAAGTATGTCAAGTTACAGGTAAGCGTCCAGCGGTTGGTAACCACCGTTCACACGCGAGAAACGCGACTAGACGTCGTTTCCTACCTAACCTACAAACACACCGTTTTTGGGTTGAAAGTGAAAAACGTTTTGTAACATTACGCACTACTACTAAAGGTATGCGTATTATCGATAAAAAAGGCATCGACGCGGTTCTTACAGAAATCCGTGCTCGCGGCGAAAAAGTTTAAGGAACTGAATCATGCGCGATAAAATCCGTTTAGTTTCAACTGCCGGTACTGGTTTTTTCTACACTACTGACAAAAACAAACGTAACATGCCTGAAAAGATGGAAATCAAAAAGTTCGATCCTAAGGCTCGTAAACACGTGATTTTCAAAGAAGCTAAAATCAAGTAATTTTAGTTTTTTAGAATTTAAAAACCCAGCTTAGGCTGGGTTTTTTGTTTTCTGGTGATAAGTTAGTAATATATTTGAACTAATACGTATATTCATAAGCAACGATACCTAACCAGTTTTAGGGAATAAAACCGATATTGTACGTTTAATCTTTATATAAAACAGGTATATAACAAAGCTTCCTCTAGTAATTGACGAGGCTTAGTTGTCTAAAAATAGCTCGTTAGTATTAAGCCTCATTAAACTAAAAAATTATCTTATTCACAAAAAAGGCCAAACAGTCAGTTTGGCCTTTGCTATCCTAAAGATTATGAAATTACTATTATGGTTGGTATTGTCCGCTAATAGTTAAACCAGAGAAGTTTCTGTAAGCATTTACACTTAAATGCCATGTACCGGCTTGTGGGTTATTAAAGGTACATGTTTCAGCATTACCATTTTTATATGGACGACAGTCATAGCTAGACGATGTTGGTTGACTACCAAACTTCACAAATAAATCAGCATCACCTGTGCCACCAGAAGTAGTCACAGTAAATGAAGACATACCTGCAGGCACATCTAGTGTGTAGTGTTTCCACTGACCAGCACTGGCACTTACGTCACTAACAGTACCACCACCTGCTTCAGGTGTGCCTGAACCGCCACCAGAAGATGCACCTGTGATATTACCTACCAAGCTCACACCAGAATAGGCAGAGTAACCACGAAGCATTACATGGTATGTACCTGCCGTTGGATTATCGATAGAACATTCTTCGCTGTTGCCGCCTTTGTACGGACGACAGTCGTAGCTTGATGTAGTTGGTTGGCTGCCAGCACGAACGTATAAATCGGCATCACCTGTACCACCGCTCATTGTAAACGTCATATTGGTTGCTCCGCTTGGTACGGTCATGGTGTAAAAATCTTGTGCGTTAGCACCACCGCTTAAGCCTGTTTTAGCTTCGCCATCAACAAGTTCATTATCACCTGTTGTAGGTGGTGTTGTACCGCCACTTGCTGCGGCAACAGCAGCTGCAGCATCAACAATACCTGTACCACAGTTGTTACATGTTGCAGGGAATGAGCGAGTAGACGATTTTAAAATACTCTCAATTTCATCAGGCGTAGCATTTGGTTTTGCTTGCTTGATAAGTGCAGCTACACCCGCTACGTGCGGAGCGGCCATAGATGTACCTTGAGAGAATGAATAGCTATCGGTTGATGGAGAAGAAGATCCCGAGTTATATGTAGACAGAACACCTTCAGAATCGTTAGCAAAGCTTTGCGCGCCACCGGGTGCAGCGACATCAATGTTACTTCCGTAGTTTGAGTAATAAGCTCGGCCACCATTTCGACCAACTGATGCTACATTAACAACACCGTTACAGTTACCTGGGTTGTAGTTTGCTGAGTTATCGTTATCGTTACCAGCAGCAATAACAACAACAGCGCCATTGTTGCGAGCTGTATTGATCGCATTTTGTGTTGTAGAACTACAAGAGCCGCTGCCACCTAAGCTCATGTTAATTACATCTGCTGGGTTAGGGTTTCCAGGAATACCTGACACGTTACCGCCAGATGCCCAAATAATGCCATCGGCGATATCAGACGTTAAACCACCACATTTACCAAGTACACGCACTGGAACTACTTTTGCGTCATAAGCAACACCGGCTACACCTTCACCATTATTTGTAACGGCTGCAACAGTACCAGCAACGTGCGTACCATGCCAGCTAGACCCTTGCGCACCATTATTACCACATTCGCCGGCTGCTACTGCATCGCCCGGGTCACGTGCATCGCTATCACGGCCGCCGCCATCATTAGCAACTGATAGGTTAGAAATCATATCGTAACCAGGCAAAATATTAGCATTTAAGTCGGCGTGAGGGCGGTAACCTGTATCAAGAACAGCCACTACTACACCACTACCTGTTGCTGTGTCCCAAGCTGTTGGTAAGTTCAGACCGCCAGCTTGCTCATAGTAGTGCCACTGGTCGCCATAACGCGGATCGTTAGGTGTCGCAAAAGGTTTTAACATTTGGTCAACTTCAATGTACTCAACGTTGCCTGAATCAACCATTTCTTGCATAAACTCTTGTGCTTCTGCTGCGCTAAGCTTTTTATCAGCTCGCATAACGTGGTGGTTATTTAGTGCCATTGCGCGAATGTACTTTGCTTTTATCTTCCCTTTTTTAGAAGCAAAGTTTTTAACAAAGTTTTTTGCACGCGCTTTCATGTTTACAGGGCTTTCATCTGCAGTAGAGTAACTCAGTGCGTCAAAATTGTTATTTTTATATTTAATGATGAACTGCGTTTCAAAGCCACTTTGATTTTGAAGTTTAGCTGTTGTATCTGCCACTGAAGGGCCGATTGCTTGTGCCGGATTGGCCATGCTTGATGCAGTAGCGAAAAGCGTACTAATGGTAAGTGCTATTGCACACTTATTAAATGTTTTACTTGTTGTCATAATTTTCCCTAGATTTTTTTATTAGTTATATCGTGATGGATTGTCACAATGCAGGTACAAAGGTAAATTATGTGTTAATAAATTTAAAATACTAAATCATTATGTCTCTATTTCATTTAGTTATAACGAGCGTTTTAAAGGGTTTTTTCATTGTTTTGTATTTATCATATAAAATAAAAATGATATAAAGGTATTGCTTTTTGGTTTGTGTTTTTAATACTTCTAAAAAGTAGAAAGTATATTTATTGTGTTATTTGTAATAATGAATTCTGTACATTGCTGGCGATTAAATTTTGCTATAATCGAGCAAATTGTTAAGTGAGATAAATAGATGACCCAGGTAGATGTAATTGTAATTGGCGCGGGAGCGGCTGGATTAATGTGTGCAGCACAAGCTGGATACCGAGGCCGACGTGTTACAGTACTTGATATGGGTAAAAAGCCGGGTCGTAAAATTTTAATTAGTGGTGGCGGGCGCTGTAATTTTACAAATGAGAATGCAGCACCGGAAAATTACTTATGCAGCAATCCACATTTTGTTAAATCATGTTTGAGCCGTTATACGCAACATGACTTTATTGAGCTGGTGGACCGCCACGGTTTGGCATACCATCATAAAACGTTAGGCCAGCTGTTTTGTGATAATAGTGCGCAAGATATTGTTAATATACTTCTTACTGAATGCGAGTGGGCAGGTGTAAATATAGCCTTGCGCAGTGAAGTGATTAATGTACAAAAAACAGAGTCGGGTTATAGCGTTACCACAGAGCAAGAGACCTTACATTGCGAGTCGTTAGTGGTTGCGTCGGGTGGGCTTACTATGCCCAAGCTTGGTGCTACACCTATTGGTTATAAAATTGCTGAGCAGTTTGGTTTAAACGTACTACCTACTATGGCCGCGCTTGTACCATTTACCCTTCACCAACACGACAAAGAACGCTTTGAAGGATTATCAGGCGTTAGCATACCGTGCGAAGTAACAAGTGAAGACGGTACCACATTTAAAGAAAATATATTATTTACGCACCGTGGTTTATCTGGCCCCGCTATATTACAAATAAGTTCATTTTGGCGTGCAGGGCAGGCTGTTACTATTAATCTACTTCCAGAGCTAGATTTAAAGCAGCAGCTTGCAGACTGGAGAGAAACGCAACCTCAAAAATCACTAAAAAATAGCCTAACGACAATATTGCCAAAACGGTTCATTGAAATATTACATGAAAGCAATGCAATACCTGATTGCAATATTAATCAGCTTACCCATAGTCAAATTGAAGACCTTGCTAACTACATTCATGCGTGGCAAATAAAACCCAACGGAACCGAAGGCTATAGAACTGCAGAAGTAACCCTGGGTGGTGTAAATACAGACGAACTAAGCTCTAAAACGTTTGAAGCCAAAAAATCACAAGGCTTGTACTTTATAGGGGAAGTAACCGATGTAACCGGTTGGCTTGGAGGGTATAACTTTCAGTACGCTTGGAGCTGTGGATTTGCAGCCGGGCAATACGCGTAGTTATTTTATCCATTGTTAAATAGAGCACACTCATATTACACTTAAAGCTTATGTGGCTAATATGAGTGTTCTAATGCTGAAGCATGTTTTAATTGTTTTTTTGCTTTTATATGTAAGCATGGGTGCAAAAGCCTCTGAAAACTTAAGTGATCATGAAGTGTTTTGTATGAAAACAGACCAAGATTGCTTAACCTACATTCAATCTCGCCTTTTAAATACACAAAAGAACTCCTCTAATTGGTATAAATTGAAAACTTACGAGTTTGACTATTATTTTGATTATCAAAAATTCGATAATCTTCATAGCGCATTAAGCCCCTTTGTTGACCAAGAAGAATTACCCGGCGCATTTAAAATACAAGTTTATTTTTATTATGCTAAATCGCTTAATTACTTGGGTGATAAGCAACAAGCGAAAGCCTATGCGGCAAAAGCATTTGCTCAACTTGATGAAATTTATAATGTATTTGGTGATCCTTTAAGGCTTGTAGAGCTGGCTAATTTACAGCACATATTTGGCGATAAAAAAAAGGCACTAAGGGTATTGCTTGATGCCGAAAAGCGTTATGCAAAAAGTAGTGATGCTATTTTTCACTTTGAGCTGCACATCAATAAAGGGCACATTTATTACAATTGGCAACAGTACCCTCAAGCGATAGAAAGTAATTTAAAAGCCTACAACGCTATAAAAAGAACAAAACACCATGCTAAAACTGTAATTGCGCTAGGTAACTTAGCTTTTTCATATTTTAAGCATAATGATTTTAATAACGCAGTAAAATATTATAAAACTGCGTTCGACTACATCGAACCGGATAGCATTTACCAAGCAACCTATAGTTTACGTTTAGCGCAATCGTATTGGGAGTTGGGTAATAAAACACAAGCGGCTTTGTGGTTAAATAAAATAGATATAGATAATGTCGAACTTTCAAAAAGCCATGCAAAAGTTTATGAGAACTTGTTGCATGAACTTAAAAATTGAGTTTTAACAGTTAGGTATTGCCGCACGATAAGGTGCATCAACGCCAGCATAGCGAGGTCCAAATATTTCTAAACCTTTAGGGCCTGTAAATTCCTTTGGTGCAGGTAAAATAACAACCACTACTTGCATGCCTAACTCGTAATTTGAATTGGTAACAGGTGTGCCTGTTCGGGTATTAATACAGCATATTAAATCGGGTATGGTTACGTGAACTTCCTCATTTAAAAATGCGGCCATGTTCTCGTTTTTAACCGTTATTAATAAATACCATAATTTACTGATCACTTTGAACTTTGATGTATTTCTAGGCCGGTGATAAAAGTGGGCAGCGAAAAGCTGAGCATTGCGGCTATGGCTGCAATACGCGGCCAAGCAACAAGTTCTTTGGGGTTAATTGTGTGAGGGTCATTCCCGTTAGGCATTGCCTGTTTCTCTTTTTTATTATCTTTCATATTACTATACGCCGCTGGCGTGCAAAATTTTTTATTATTAGGTGTTTATTCAAAATATGAGGTTTAAAAAGTAGGGCGCGCACAAAATTATATTTTGTGGTGATTATTTTTAGGGTGTTAAAGGCGTAACTATTTAGGCAAAAAAAACCGCCAAAAAGGCGGTTTAAAGGTCTACACAACACAATTAAATGTTTTACCTTATTGGGTTATTTTAATAACGCCAACACATCAAAGCAGGCACCCATAGTATGGTAGTCCGTTTTACCAATTGGGCTTTTCATGGTATCTATTTTTTTGTTATCTACGGTTAAAATTCTAAACCACGCACCGTATTGATGATCAACTAAGTGCTGCCACGAGTACTGCCAAATTTTGTCATACCACTGCTGGTATTTTTCATCCCCTGTGGTTTCATAAAGGTAGGCTGCACAACACAGTGTTTCGGCTTGCACCCAAAAGTACTTGTCGTCATCGCATATGCTTTTATCTGGCGCAAATCCGTAACAAATACCGCCGTGTTGTTTATCCCACGCAACGTCTATTGAATTATCAAATAACGCTTGAGCGCGCTCTACAAGCCAAGTTTGTGGCTTATGCTTATTTAAAAACATTAGTAGTTTTGACCACTCAGTTTGGTGACCTGGCTGAAAACCCCACGGACGAAACAAATTTTTAGGGTCGTTTTTGTTGTACTCTAAATCAACCTGCCAATTTATATCATAGTGCTCCCAAATAAGCCCACCCATTAAATTAGCTTGGCGATTCACCATGTTATCGGCCAGTGTGAGCGCGCGATTTAAAAATAGCTCATCTTGAGTTGCTTCATAAGCGGCAATAAGTGCTTCGCACGTATGCATATTGGCGTTTTGCCCGCGATACGGATCGCACTTAGTAAAGTCACTGTTGTGCTGATCTTTATATAAACCCGCTTTTGCATCCCAAAAATGGTTTTCCATTGTTTGAAATGTATCGTTTAGGTATTCGCGCGCCTCTGTAACACCTACGCGGTATGCCCAGCTGTAGGCTAAAATCACAAACGCAAAGCCATAGCAGTGGTTGGTATCATCAAGTACAGTGGCGTTACTTTGCTCAACACTCAATAACCAATTGTAACCGCCTGTTTGCTCAACAAAATGGTGCTTACGAATAAAATCAATACCCGATTTAACACGGTTTAGGTACTTTTCGTCATTAAAGGTTTGGTACGCGCGTGCATAATTAAATACAAAGCGAGTGGAGCTTACTAAATGGCGAGTTTGCTTATCAAATACCTCACCATTATCCGAAAAGTTTTGGTAAAAACCGCCGTGTTCGTCGTCTATGTTTGGCTCATAAAACGCCAGAGTATCGGCAATATGTTGTGCTAAAAATTCGCGGCTTTTAAAGTTATCAGGTGTGTGGCTCATAGTGCGCTCCTAAAATCGTTAAGCGATTTTTCGTTAGGAAGAGACGTAAATGCCCCTTTGTAAGATGCTGCATGAGCACCACATAACGAAGCAAATTCAAAAATAGTTGTTAGTGTTTCGGGGTTATTGCAAAGCTCGCTAAAAGAGCTAGGTGTCAGGTTTTGTAAGCCTAGTTGATACAACAGTCCACCTACAAACGCATCTCCTGCGGCAGTAGCATCAACCATAGTAACCTTTTTAGGGTGAAGCGTTTGCTTGGCATTTTTGGTATACCAATGCATCGGGTTGCCTGCATCGGTAACCACAAACAACTCACAGCCATTATTGAGAGTGTCGGCTATAAATTCTTCACCCGTTTGCTCACCCGCTAAGTACTCAAGCTCTTCTTTAGAGGCTTTAATAATAGAGCAGTGTTTTAGCAGAGGTAAAATGTGTTCACGCGGGTTAGCATTACTAGGCCATAAGTTGAGGCGTAAGTTAATATCAAAACTGACAATTGAGTTATTTTGCTTGGCAAATTCAACCCCATACGCGGTGGTTTTGCGTATGCGCTCGTCGGTTAAGGTGTTTGAGCAAATATGAAAAATATCGCATTGCTCAAACCATTCACTGCTAAAGTCACTATTAGTAAAGTGCAGATCGGCCGTGTTATCACGGTAAAACTCAAACGTACGGTCGCCGTCCTTATCAAGTGATACAAACGCAAGGGCGGTTTTTGCTTGGTCGGTAAAGCGCATAAAGTCGGTTTTTACGCCTTGCTCTTTTAAGGCGTTATGTAAAAAATCACCAAAGCTGTCGGTGCTTAGCATGCCAGCAAAGTAGGCGTTACCACCTAGCTTTGCAATGGCTACGCTTACGTTTGCAGGCGCACCGCCTGCAAATTTAGTAA
Source organism: Pseudoalteromonas sp. 2CM32C (assembly GCF_023161925.1). NCBI lineage: Bacteria > Pseudomonadati > Pseudomonadota > Gammaproteobacteria > Alteromonadales > Pseudoalteromonadaceae > Pseudoalteromonas > Pseudoalteromonas sp. 2CM32C. The sequence continues at coordinate 174,695 of NZ_JALNTI010000005.1, forward strand.
ACGCTTCGTGCTCGCTGTTGTTTTGGCTTAATTTATCAGAGAGTAAATCAACCAATACTTCACCAAAACATATTGTGTGTTTCATAATGCTGCCTTAGTTATTAATCAAGTAGCCAATGCAGCGCAATAGCGGCTGTCCATGAGAAGTCTTTACCACCACAGCCTGCGCCAGTTTCTGGGTTAAAGTATTCGTAGTAACCCGATTTAAGCACTAAGTCGCGGGTGTCATCCTGAATTTTTTCAGCGGTTGTCACAAAACCTGCTTCTTTAAGGCCTGTGGCTATCATCCAGTTAATGTGTAACCAAATAGGGCCGCGCCAGTAACGCTGTGGTTCGTACTTTTCTTCTTTAGGGTGAGTAGAAGCCACACTAAATTGGCTCGACTCAATAAAGTCTTCAGTTGCGGTATTAATAATCTGAGTTTGCTCGTCAGTTGTTAAACCAGCATAAACAGTTAATAGTGCTGCTGAGGTTTTAACTTTAGCTAGGCTATTAGTTAGAATGTCTTTACAGTAAAAATACTGGCTTTGCTCACACCACAGGGTGTTAATAGATTGTGTTGTAAGCTCAGCACGTTGGGCTAAATAATCAGTGCGTGCATCGCTTAAATCTAGTTTTTCACCCATTTCGAGTAAATCTTTTGTGGCGCGATGTAAAATAGCAATAATACCTAGGTCGTTCATTTTGTAAGGGCTGGTCTCGTAAATCACTTTGCTGTCAAAGTTGTTACGTTTAAAAAAGTCTACTAGGTATAAAAAGCGGTCGTACTCACTTTTATGAGGGCGCTGCGACGAATCTACATGGCTTGTATCACGACGAGTGTACTCCCAATCAACACATGGCACGGCTTGGAGTGCGTCATCCCATGATGGGCTGTTATCCATGCCCGACTCCCACGGATGGTAAGTCACTACTAAACCTGTTTTTTCAGGGTCTCGGTCGTTGTACCACCATAAATGGTAATCAACAACTTTTGAGAATAATGCCTTAACTTTTTGCTCTGCAAGGGTTTTATCTTGTGCGCTTGCAAGCATTTCCTTCATTACTGTGGCCACAACGGGTGGCTGTGAAATAGACGTACTTTTAATTTTTTTGTCTGAGCCCCAAACATCAGGACCTGGGAAATACGTGTCGGCATCTTTATGAAATAAGATATGTGGCACCATACCGTTATCCCACTGACCTGAAAATAACACATCAATTTCTTGCCACGCACGCCCCTCATCAGACTTCATCCAACCTAGCGCAGTTATTGCCGAATCCCAGTTCCATTGAAACGGGTAAAGGCCATGTGTTGGTACTGTGTAGCCACCTAAATCGTTTGCTATAAGTGTTTTAGTAGCAAGGTCTGCAAGTGATGAAGCTGTGACTGCATCAATTTTACTGCTGTTTATAGTAGTCATATTGGGTGCTCTTTGTGTGTTATTTTCGATTTAGACAATATTAGAGCACTCATTATGGGTTGTAAATGTTTTTTTTCTGTGCTTAAATCCTGTTCGAAGTAACAAAAAACTAACATGTATATCTTGATTATTTTTATTTTACTTAGCCACACTCTAAGTAAATACACACTGACAACTAGCACAATTGGAGAATACCCGTGAATAAAACAACGATCGCCTCTATTGTATCTTTATGCCTCGCACAGGGCGCGTTTGCCGCAGAAGAGTCTGCGCCAGATACAGCAAAAAAAGCTAATAACGTTGAGCGTATTATCGTCTCTGGTACCAGTAAAGGGCGTGTAATTTCAGATACTCCACAATCTGTAACCTCAATTAGCGAAGACGAATTAGTAAAGCTTTCATCAAGCAGCCAAGCAGATGTACTTCGTTACATCCCAGGTATTAAAGTAGAAGGGGGCGGTGGTGAGGTTGCAACAAACCTACAAGTAAGGGGCTTACCTTCGTCGGGTCAGTTTCAGTTTACGCCACTGTCGTACGACGGTTCACCTAGTTTGAGTGTTTTTGGCTTAAACTCGTCGGCATTTGATGTCTACTACCGTAATGACTTAGGTATTGAGCGTGTAGAGTTTGTACGTGGTGGTGTATCTAACTTATTTGGCCAAGGTTCTGTAGCGGGTATTATTAACTACATTTCTAAAACAGGCAGTGATGATCCGCAAAGTACCGTGCAAATGGAGCTATCTGATCAGGGTCGTACTCGTGTAGATTTTGCTACAAGCGGGCCGCTTAACGAAGATGGCCTTTACTATGCGCTATCGGGGTTTTACCGTTACGACGAGGGCCCGTTAGATACAGGACTTGAGACTAAAGGTACTCAGCTTCGCGGTAATATTCGTAAAGAATTTGATGACGGCTCAGGCTCATTTACAGTTTATGGCCAATACATTGACGATCAAGCGCAGTTTTACCTTCCTATTCCGCTTGATGGCGACAGCCGCGAGCGTTTAATTGGTAACGATGGCAGCGAAGTGGAGTCATTACAAACTGCTAATGTATCTAACCTTACCTATGACACTGCAAATGGTCGTTATGAATCGCCAATTAGCGATGGTGTGGTTACTAAAGGTGGTTCTATTTCAGTTGTATTTGAAAAAGAGCTAGCCAACGACTTTGCTATTAACATGCGCAGCAAATACGCAAAGTACCAGCACGAATTTAACCTATTTTTAGATGGCGACGGTATTATTAACGTCCCTGAGAGCCAAGAAGACTTTTTAGCTAACCGTGGTTTAGGTGATGCAAGTGGTGCAGCGTTTACTTACACCGCATCGGGTCAGGCACTTGCAAGCGATGACTTACTATTTGCTAACCGCATTTTAGACCGCGACCGCCCAGCAGAAGATTTTTCTGCCGAATTTAATATTATTAAAAGTATTTTTGTTGGCGATTTTAGCCACGATATCACGGTAGGTACGTTTTTCTCACACAGTGAAGCCGATGACGATAACGTTATTACGACCTACTTAGGTGAGTTTAACAATAACCCAGAGCTGGTGGATTTAACGTACACCAATGCCGATGGCGATGTTGTTCAGTACACACAAAATGGCATTAGTGGGCCTGGTATTTCATACACTAACCAAACTATTAGCGCTACGCGCCGTGCACTTTACGTAGCGGATCAAATGGAAAGCGATGATTGGGTTATCGACTTTGGTGTACGCTATGAAGAAATAGACGGCAAAATTAGCCGTGAAGGTAGACAAGTACTTCAGATTTCTGATGACCCAATGCTTGCCCCTAACTTACAAGTTAACACTACGGGCAGTGGTGTAATGACCTACGGCGAAGTAGACACCTCTGAATTTGCGGTATCGGGTGCGGCGTTATATCGCTTAACTGATAATTTAAATGTATATGCCAATGCGTCTCGCGGGTTTTTCTTCCCAGAAATTAGAGGTATTCAGTTTAACGATTTAGGCGAGCCTGCCAGCTACGAAGCCGAAATTGTTGAGCAAGGCGAGCTAGGTGTTAAGTTTTTTGATAACGACTTTAGCGGTAGCGTTGCTTTATTTAGAACCGACTTAAAAGACAGGCGCAGCGTAGACTTTGTAAACGATGGTAACGGGGGCGTATTAGAGCTGCCAGTTATGCAATCGACCAAAGCAACGGGTGTGGAGCTTACTGGTCGTTACGATATTACCGACGAGTGGGCTGTTGATGCCAACATGACCTACACCGACCACGAATTTACTGAGTTTGATTCAGACTCTTCTATTATTGGCAACGAGTTACGCCGTAAACCGAAAATATTATTTAACTCATCTATCAGTTATACCGCAGATAACTGGGATGCATCGATTTACCATAACTTTACCGGTAAAAACTATGCTAACGACTCGAACTCGGTAGAGCTTGATTCATTTCACTTATTTAGGTTTGATGCAGGTTATAACTGGCAAATTGCACCAGAGCAAACAGTACGCTTAAGCGTAGGGGTATTTAACTTGTTTGACTCTGATGGTGTAACCGAAGGCTCGCCGCGTTTAGGTAATAGCCAAACGTCAGACAACCCATATTTTGTAGGTCGCCCAATTCTCCCACGACGCGTTACTTTAAGAGTTAAATACGACTTTTAAATAAATGCTTTATGCCTATTAACCTACTTTGGGGTTAATAGGCTTTTTGCATTGTGATGCAATTTTCAGCTAAGTTAGTGATAGGCTTGTTTTTAGGTACTTTTTAGAAGTAAGCAAATAGCAAATTTGGTTTTTTATTTTTGAGAAGGCGCTGTGTTTTCTTAATGTGAATACGCGAAATAATTATGAATATATTAGATTTTTCAATAGTTGCTCTCTACCTTGGTGCCTTATTGGTAATGGGGTTTATGCTACGCGAACAAACCAATAAAAGTGATTACTTTTTAGGAGGCAAAAGCTTAGGATGGAAACCGCTGGCTTTGTCGGTAATGGCCACTCAGCTTTCGGCTATTAGCTTTATTTCGGCTCCTGCATTTGTTGGTTTGCGTGAAGGCGGTGGTATGCAATGGCTCTCGTATGAGTTAGGTGTACCGCTGGCGATGATTTTAATTTTAGCGACTATTTTACCTAAGCTTTATAAAAGCGGTATTGTCAGTATTTACGATTACTTAGAAATGCGTTTTGGCCGCTCAACCCGTGTGCTTATTAGTGTGGTGTTTCAGTTTAGCCGCGCATTTGCCACCGGTATTATGATTTATGCCGTATCGCTTATTTTACAAGGCACCATGGGCATAGAAGCGTGGCAAGCTATTGCATTAACTGGTGTGATCACGGTGTTATATTCACTACAAGGCGGTATGAAAGCGGTTGTGTATGGTGATGCCATTCAAATGATCATCATTGTACTGGGCACCATTGCCTGTATTGGTTTTGGGCTTTATCACTTAGGTGGCGTTGATACCTTTATTGCTAATGTTGATTCGAGCCGATTAGAAGCTATAAAGCTTGATTCGTTTGGCTTTAGTGGTGACGGCTTTGGCTTTTTACCTATGATTTTTGGTGGTGTAGTACTTTACGCTTCTTACTACGGGTGTGACCAAACGCAAGCACAGCGTGCCCTTAGTGCAAAAGATCCTAAAAACTTGCGCTACATGATTTTAGCCAACGGGGTAGTGCGTTTTCCTATTACTATTTTATATTGTGTGTCGGGTTTAATTGTAGGCACACTGGCTATGACTAATCCTGACTTTTTAGCAAAAATTCCAGCCGATAACCCAGATTGGATGATGCCAATATTTATTTTAGATTACTTGCCGCATGGCCTAATTGGTTTATTAGTTGTAGCTATTTTATCGGCGGCTATGTCGTCACTCAGCTCAGCTATTAACTCGCTTTCGGCGGTCAGTATTGAAGATTACAGCCGTATTTCTAATAAAGAGCTAGACCAACCAACGTATTTAAAACTGGCTAAGTACTTAGGCTTAGCATGGGGCGCAATTACGCTTGTTTTATCACTTTTTGCAGGTGACATAGCGCCCACTATTATTGAAGCAATTAACAAAGTGGGCTCACTATTTTATGGCCCAATACTCGCAGTATTTTTAATAGCAGTGCTAAGTAAGCGAAGTGCTGCCCTGCATGCAAATATAGGCTTAATTAGTGGTGTACTAATTAACTTGTTGGTGTCGATATTTGCGCCTGATGTATTTTGGTTTTGGTGGAACTTCATTGGCTTTGTAAGCACTGCAATTATTATTTATGTAACCAGTCGCGTTATTCCTCGTGAAGTAAACGAAGTCGCTAAAGCGCAAAACGCTGCGACAATCTCAAACTCTATTTTAACCGGTAAAGATATCGTTATGCTGCTGAGCATGTTTGTAGTGATGATATTAATTTGCTTTGCTATTCCTTCAATTTTTTCGTGAGCTTTGACTAATGGATGCTAACAAGTCGTTTTTAATCGATTTATTTACCACTGCGGTAAATGCCTGTAAACCAAGTGATTGCATGAGCAAGTACTTAAAAAATATAGATGCCAGCAATGGCTTATGTGTAGTAGGTGCAGGTAAAGCGGCCGCAGAAATGGCCGCTGAGGTTAATCGCTTTTATGGTGATAAATGCTTTGGCGCTGTAGTGACGCGTTATGGCTATGAAAGTTATAGCGATACTGGGCGCATAAAAGTACTTAGCGCTAACCACCCAACACCTGACGATAACAGTTTAGCAGCAGGTAAAGCGCTGTTAGAGCTGGTAAAAAATAACCCTGCCGATATTCCTATTTTGTTTATTATTTCGGGTGGCGGTTCGTCATTGATGTGTCTGCCTGTTGATGATGTACCGTTTGCGAAAAAGCAGGCGCTTAATCAGTTTTTACTTAAAAGTGGTGCAAGTGTTGATGAAATTAATGTTGTGCGTAAACAACTCTCGCTTGTTAAAGGCGGTAAGTTAGCGCAAGCGGCTAAATCGGATTATGTAACGCTGATTATTTCTGATGTAGTAGGCGATAAGCCAAGCGATATTGCCTCAGGCCCTACTGTTAGCGATGGCAGCACTAAAGCTGATGCACTGGCTATTTTACAAAAGTACAATTGGCCAGTCATAAGTGAGATTGAAGCCCATTTACTAAAACCTGAGCAAGCGGGTGCAGCCGATACAGTTGGGGAGCACTTTATTGTAGCTAATGCGCAGCACGCCATAGATAGCGCAATAAATGTAGCAGAGCATCAAGGTTGGGATACGCAAGTACTTGGATACGATATTCAAGGAGAGGCGAAAGACGTTGCCCTTGCCCACGCTAAAATTGCCCTTGAGCAAAAAGAACAAGGCAAGCGGGTTATGTTGTTCTCAGGTGGCGAGCTTACAGTAACTGTTGCCGATGTATATGGCGATGGCGGCCCCAATCAAGAGTATTTAATGGCACTGGCTGATGCGCTAAACGGCGAAGCCGGTATTTATGCAATAGCGTGCGATACCGACGGCGTTGACGGTAGTAAAGACGTTGCTGGTGCGTACATAGATTGCAGTACGATTGCTCGCGCACAAGCCGCCGGGGAGAACTTACAAGCGCAGTTACAAGGTCACAACAGCTATCAATTTTTTAAAGCTATTGATGATTTAATTATTACTGGGCCAACAAACACTAACGTTAACGATTTTAGAGTGATTGTGATTGAGTAGGCGCTGCGCCATACTTGTTCTTTATAGTGGTTTAACGTAATCTTGAGCTCCAATTTTATTAGGGTTAATAGCTATGTTTTCGCTAAATAACAGTAAGTTATTACGCTCAGGTTTTGAGCTTGGAAAAGGCGATAAGCTTTTTCAAGACATTGAGCGTGATATTATTAAAGTGGTGTTTTGGGAGCAATGCGTAACACAAAGCCATATTGTGAGCGCAACCCGAATTCCGCAGCAAACTGTCTCGCGTTTACTTAAGTCGTTAACTCAGCACGGCGTAATAGTGCAAACCGATACGCTTATTCCTAATAAAAAAGGCAAACCTGGGTTTGGCATTGCGCTAAACCCTGATTACGGGTTTACCTTTGGTTTAGCTATTTTGCTTGATGCCATTTCACTTGCGGTTATGGATTTTACGGGAAAGGTTGTGTACACCCACATGCAGCTAATGTCGGATATGAGCATCAATAACGTGCTTAAATGCGCGAAAAAGCTGGTGGATGACATAAGCGCAGAACGCGATATTCCAAGCGATAAAATACTGGGTATGGGCGTGGGTATTTCAGGTTTTTTTAGTTCTATGGATGGCAAAATGAATACCCACCATATGCTAGAAGAGTGGTCGCAAGTTGATATTATCGATATTGTATCGCAGTGTTTTCAGCTACCTACTTGGGTGGTTAACGACGCCACAGGCGCAGCCGCAGGCGAGGGCGTTGCAGGTATTGGCCGTGAATATAAAAACTTTGTATATATGTTTGTATCGGCGGCATTTGGTGGCGGTATAGTTAATAACGGCGACGTACTGCGTGGTACATACGGTAACGCTGGCGAGCTTGGCGATATGCTACCGCCTAAACTATATGCTCATCCAAATTTAGAGTTACTGAAACGTATTTTGAAAAAAAATGGCGTAGCGGTTGATTCAATTTATGACCTGCACGATAACTTTGACCCAGAATGGCCAGGCGTAGAAGAGTGGCTATTTAAAGTTCAAGATTCATTTGATCTAGTAGCAACCTGTTGCTCGGCTTTATTAGATGCAGAAGCGATTATTATTGGCGGCCATATACCTAAAGAGCTGGCTGAAAAAGTGATAGCACGTACTGAGGTTTACGCGCAATTTAGACGAGGTGCTAAACGCCCAATGCCTAAGCTGGTGGTGTCTAATATTGATAATTTCCCGGTGTCGATAGGCGCAGCAACATTGCCATTTAGAGAGCTGTGTTTGTAGCGTTTTTTTATCTTAAAATAAATCGCGTAATTTAGCGATTTGGTACTGTAACCGTAAATTTAAAACAAAAAAGCCGATAATGCATATGCAATATCGGCTTTTTAGTGTTATTTATTAAAGCTATTAGGCTTTAGCAAAGGCATCTTGTAGTGGAGGTACTACTTGCTTTTTACGGCTTAATACACCATCTAACCATACTTTATCATTTTCTGGTTTTACGCCGTAAGCCTGCTCAACTAAGTTTGCATCGTCAGATACAATTAGCATTTGTGAGCCTTCTTTCATAATATCGGTAAGCAGCAAAAATACTGAGTGACGATTACCTTCGGCTTTAAGCTTTGCAATATCAGCTTCAAGGTCAGCTTTAATATCGTCAAACACTGCAAGGTCGATTACTTCTAGTTGGCCAATACCTACTAGGTGACCGTTCATGTTGAAATCTTTAAAGTCACGCATAACTAAGTCACGTGCAGGTGTATCTTCTACTGCAGACTTAACGCGGAACATATCCATGCCTAGTTCTTTAAAGTCTTCAACACCCGCAATTTCAGCAAGTGCTTCAACACATTTAATATCGGCAGTGGTACATGTAGGTGATTTAAATATTACGGTGTCGCTTAAAATTGCACACATCATAATACCTGCGATGTCTTTAGGGATTTCTACGCTGTAAAAATCGTACATCATTTTAATAATGGTATTTGAGCAGCCAACAGGACGGATCCAACATTCAAGCGGAGTAGATGATGTTAAGTCACCTAATTTATGGTGATCTACCACGCCAACAACGCGGGCTTGGTCGATATCATCAGGTGCTTGTGTTTTTTCTGTGTGATCGACAATATACACATCTTCACCCGCGTAGCTTAGTTTAAGCTCAGGTGCTTCGAAGCCAAATTTATCAAGGATAAATTGAGTTTCTGGTGAAACTTCACCAAGACGAGTTGGTATTGCAGGCTCATCGATTTGGTTTTTTAAATAAGCCAGTGCAATTGCACCACAAATAGAATCTGAATCTGGGATTTTATGGCCCACTACATACATAGACATTGACGGAACTCCTTTAAATTTGCCGATATTCTAACAAAGTCTGCGCCCTTTAACATATAGACAGTGCAATTAAGTTTTAGTTACACTTTAAAATATTGAATTTACTAGGTGTATAAATATGCGACTGGGCCGTAAGGGGTGGAATAACGTTATAATCTTCTCGATGCTGATTATGATTTTCTTTTTAAATGGTTGGCATAAGCAGTTTTTAAGTGGTGAACAAGAGCCCACATTGCAAGCGGTGTTACCTACACAAAGCTTTGTTTTAACCCTTAGTTTTGTTGATCAAAAAATTGAGCGTATTGGTACTAGTTGGCGTACAACTGCAATAAAGAAAGATGTGCCTGTTTTTTGGCAACCATCAGAGCAACAACTACAAGAACTTGTTAATATTTGGCAAGGAATACAGTTGCCTGTAGTTAATGAGTCTGTGGTTTTTAACCCAAATGCGCCTTTGTTTGTTGCCACATTTGAATTAGCTGGAGAAAGTTTGCCTTGGGTATATTTACTTTACAAAGGAAATAATCAGTATTATTTACTCGAAAAAAGTACTCAGCGCGTATTTGCACTTGATCTAACTATAGCTACACAGTTGTTTCCTAGTTTTGATTTTTCACAAAGTGGGTCTAATTAATGCCTGAATTACCAGAGGTAGAAGTGAGCCGAATGGGCATTACTCCTCATATAAAAAACCAAGTTGTAACCAAGGTTAATATTTATAATGCGAGTATGCGCTGGCCAGTACCTGACGATGTTTACCAGCTAGAGGGGTTAACTGTTACCAATATTGAGCGCCGTGCAAAATATTTATTGCTGCATTGTGAGCTTGGTAGCACTATTTTACATTTAGGTATGTCAGGTAACCTAAGGGTTGTAGATAAGAGTGAGCCTTTAAAAAAGCACGACCATGTTGAATTTGTATTTGCTAATGATAAAGCGCTGCGCTTAAACGATCCTCGCCGCTTTGGGTGTTGCTTATGGCAAGAGCCAGGTGAGGTGCATAAGTTACTCTCAAAGCTTGGCCCAGAGCCCTTAACGGATAACTTTTTCGCAAAGCGCGTATACGAGCAGTCACGCAATAAAAAAGTACCTGTAAAACAGTTTATTATGGATAACGCTGTGGTAGTAGGGGTTGGGAATATTTACGCTAACGAGTCACTGTTTAAAGCTGGGATTCATCCAAAGCGCGAAGCGGGGAAGGTGTCACTTAAGCGCTATCAAGCACTTATCCCTATAATAAAAGACACGCTTGCTGCCGCTATCACTCAAGGTGGTACCACGCTTAAAGACTTTGCACAAAGTGATGGTAAGCCGGGTTATTTTGCTCAAGAGCTATTGGTATATGGGCGAAAAGGAAAGCCCTGTTTAACGTGTGATAATGAGCTGGAAGAAATAAGGCTGGGGCAGCGTAGTACCGTTTTTTGTTCACATTGCCAAAAGTAACTACCTTTACTTTCTAATGCTATAAAGAAAACCCCGTTAACACATGGTGCTAACGGGGTTTTTAGTATATACAAAGCGTTTTAAACTTTAAACTCGTCTACCGATAAACGCAGCTCTTCGGCTAGTTTTGCTACTTCTGAGCTTGAGATATTAGTTTGGCTTGCGCCTTCAGCTGTTTGTTCTGCAATAGCAACAATTGACTCCAAACGTTCACTAATTTCTTCAGCCACTTGTTGTTGCTCAAGTGCTGCTGTAGATATTTCTTCACTCACGTCATGGGCTTGCGATACCGCAAAGGTGATTGAGTCAAGCGCTGTACTTGCTAAGTCAGTTTGCTCTACACACGATACCGCACGTTGCTTACCTTTGGTCATTGCTGTTACAGCCGCTTCTGCGCCCGTTTGTAGCGATTCAATCATTGATTGGATCTCTTGTGTCGACTCTTGAGTTTTACTTGCCAGTGAGCGTACTTCGTCTGCTACAACGGCAAAGCCACGGCCGTATTCACCTGCACGGGCGGCTTCGATTGCGGCGTTAAGCGCGAGTAAGTTAGTTTGATCTGCAATGCCACGAATAACATCAAGTATGCTGCCAATCGATGCGCTATCTTGGTGAAGCTTATTAATAACTTGAGAGGCATCATCAACCTCGCGAGCTAATTGCTCAATAGTTGATTTGTTATTGTTGGAAATACCTTTAACACGTTCAGCTTCTTTATCTGCGTTTTTAATTTCGCTTAATGCTTGCTGTGCACTATTGCTTACTGTTTGCGATGTGCTGCTCATTTCAGTCGTTGCTGTTGCTGCCTGCTGCACTTGTGCTTGCTGGTTACTAATAGCTTGGCTTGATTCTGCAGTAATTGCCGAAGTTTCTTCTGATGCAGCCGCTAGTTGGGTCGAGCGAGAAATAATCCCTTTAATTAAGCTGCGTAAGCTGTCTATTAGAGTATTACAGCTTTTTGATAGCTCGCCAAATTCGTCTTTAGCGCTGTCATCTAAGCGTTGAGTCATATCGCCACTGGCTACAATGTCTAAAATTCGGTTTACTTCGGCAAGTGGTTTTGTAATACGGCTTACGGTTATATATGCAATGGCGATGGCAAGTAAAGTTGCGATAACCATACCAACCCATGTCCATAAATTTGCTGAGTCTACGTCATTACGAACGCCTTTTTGAAGCTCAAAGGCAACATTACTTGCTTGCGAAACTAACTCGTCAATTTGATTAAGTGCTATTTTTGTTGCGGCTTCTGAGTCGGCTAGCTCTTTTTCAGTGAGCGCAATTGAATCAATTAAACGTTTTTTATTCGCGGCTAAACTGTTGTTACCTTTTACGTTACTCTCAAGTGCTTCAACATGCTCTTTGAGGTCATTAAACAAGTCGCTATGGCTTTGCTCAATAGCCGGTTTAATTAGAGCAACAGTGCGTGTTACTTCTTCAAGATAGTAGCTTTGCTCGCTTTTAACGATATCTAATGTGGTTAACGTTTTTACTGTTAACATGTCGGTACTGTTGGTAACCACCGACATAAAGTTATTTTCCAAGTTATTCGCAGCTTGGAAAGCACGAGGGTGGTCTTGTTCAAAACCATCTATATCAATTATGTCTAAAACTACTGAGTTAGCATCTTCTGCGCTAAGCTCAATGGCTTCAATTTGTGCAGTGAGTGTTTTATTTAATGCCAGTTGTTTATTTTTATCTTCGAGTAAGTTTTCAACAATACTTAAAAAGTTTTCATAGGTTTGCTCAACACTTTGACTACTTTTGCTTAGTTCAGGGTCGTTTTTAACAACGCTCTGAAGCTGTGCATGGAGTTCGTTGAATGATTTTTTTTGTTCGAATACTCTTTTTTTAATGGGTTCAAGCTCACTTGCAGATGAAGTATAAAAACTTGCTTGTGCTGCCTTACTCATTAATATGAATTCAGCTTGTAGCTCTGAACTTTTGTTTAATGCCGGTAATGATAGCTGGTTCACCTGTTGAGTAGAACGGTCTATATTCGCTATTTTAATTAACGAATTGCCGCCAATAATTAAAAGTAATAGCGTGATAAATATAAAACCACCCCAAATACGTTGGCTCACTGTTAGATTCATATGGATTTCCACTCAAAGATACTTTAATTAAAACTTATCGGCTTTTATTCGGATAAGTTAAGTAATTAAAATCAATTACTTTAATTAATTTTAACTATTAGTTTATAAATCTAACAGATGTATTGGAATTTTTCAGGTTATTTAGGTAAAAAGAGTCATTTTTCTATAAATAGATTTTTTGTTTTAAGTTCCATTAACGTCATCCCGTTACCCCATACACAGCCTGTGTCTAAAGCATGAACATGGTTAACCCCTGTTTTACCCTCAAGTGATGCCCAGTGACCAAAAACAATCTCATTCTTAAGTATGGCAATGTTAGGGTGCATAAACCAAGGTGTTAACGAATTACTATCTGCTATTGCGCCTTTTGCATTAAGGTCAAGCATATTATTGCGGGTTAAAAAACGCATGCGGGTAAAGTAATTGACTATGTATCTAAATTTTTCATAGTCATTAAGTGTTGTTGACCACGTTTTAGGATGAGGAGAGTACATATGCTCAAAAAAGTTTTTTGCATTCTTTGATTGATAGCAATCTTGAGCAAATTGTGCGTGTTGCAATGCCTCTTCAATTGACCAATCAGGGTTTAAGCCTGCATGGGAGATAAAGCAATTATGTGTTTTTAAATATAAAGAGAGTGGTTGGGTTTGTAAAAAAGAGATATAACGCTTAAGTAAGCTGCTTTTAAAAATAGGGGCTAATTTATCTTTTGGGTTAGTCGTCTTATTTAAAAAGTAGCAAGCAATCATGTGTAAGTCATGATTACCCAGTGTGATGGTCATGCTATCTTGATGTTGATAGATGAAATCAAGACAAGCAAGTGAATCTGGACCACGGGCAACAATGTCACCCACTAAATATAGGTGATCTTTACTTGGATTAAAATCAACCCGTTGTAACAAGGTGCTGAATTCTTTGAAGCACCCTTGTAAATCACCTATTGCATAATCGGCCATGTAGCGTTTTTACTAATGCAAAATATTAGGGCAAGCTAAACGAAACACATTGATAGGCGCTTCAAACTCTGCACCAAACTCGTTGCGTAGCGTGTAGTGGCCTTGCATTGTACCAACAGGTGTATCTAGGATAGCACCACTGGTGTATTTGTAACTCTCACCTGGGCCAATTGTTGGGGTTTCGCCAACAACGCCTTCGCCTTCAACTTCAACTTCTTTGCCGTTTGCGTCTGTAATTAACCAATAACGATGCAATAACTTAGCACTACATAAACTATGATTTTTTATTGTTACAGAGTAGGCAAATACGTATTTTTCTATTTCCGGCTGTGATTGACCTTCAACATAAAATGTCTCTACAGACACCTTTACAGGTGATCCAATATTACTGCTCTTTGTCATAAATCCAGTTAGCTATATCAATAAATTGTTGTAAAGATAAACTTTCAGCACGTAATGTAGCGTCAACACCTATGCTTGCCATTTCTTCGGCTGTAAGTAAGTTGCCAAGGCTGTTTCGTAATGTTTTACGGCGTTGATTAAACGCTTCTAAACATACCGTGTTAAGTATTTTTACGCTTTTAGCTGTTCGTTGTTCAGGCTTTTTAGGAATTAAGCGAATAACTGCAGAGTCAACTTTAGGAGCGGGCTTAAAACATTCTGGCGGCACTTCAATTACAGGCATTGCATTACAGTAGTACTGCGTCATCACGCTTAAACGACCAAATGTTTTACTGCCAGGACCTGCAACCATGCGCTTTACAACTTCTTTTTGAAGCATAAAGTGCATGTGCTCAATGTTATCGGCAAACTCAAAAAGATGAAATAACAATGGCGTGGAGATGTTGTAAGGTAAATTACCAAACACTTTTAACTTTTTGTCGTCTTTAACTAAGCTTGCAAAGTCGTATTTCATTGCATCGCCTTGGTTTACCGTTAATTTTGGCCCTAAAAATGGGTGTTCAATTAAGCGTTTTGCAAGGTCTTTATCTAGCTCTACAACTGTTAGGTGTCCGCTAAGTTCAGCCACAGGTTCGGTGATTGCACCTAGGCCTGGGCCTATTTCTACTAAATTATCTTCTGGTTTAGGATCGATTGCTGAAACTATTTTATCGATGATCATTTCATCAAATAAAAAGTTTTGTCCAAAACGTTTTCGGGCGCGGTGTCCTAAGTGTACTTTATCGGTCATTGATTCTGTGCTTTTTCATGGGCGAGCTTGATTGCTTCGCGGATCGCTAATTCAAAACTTCCAACATCAGCGGTGCCTGTACCAGCTAAATCTAGCGCTGTACCGTGGTCAACTGAAGTGCGAATAAAAGGTAAACCCAGCGTGATATTTACCGATTTACCAAATCCTTTGTATTTTAGCACAGGTAAACCCTGATCGTGATACATAGCAAGTACGGCATCGGCTTCTGAAAGGTATTTATCTTGAAATAATGTATCGGCAGGTAGTGGGCCAATTAAATTCATACCCTGGCTTCTTAAAATATCAAGGGTAGGGGTAATTGTGTCTATTTCTTCACGGCCTAAGTGACCATCTTCACCAGCGTGCGGATTTAACCCACAGACTAATATACGCGGCTTTTCAATACCAAACTTAGTCCGTAAGTCGTGATCTAAAATAGTGGCAACCTTGGTAAGGCGGTCTTCGGTGATTGCACGCGATACATAAGCCAGCGGGATATGTGTTGTCACAAGTGCAACACGAAGTCCTTCAGTGGCTAATAACATGACAACATCTGCGGTGTTTGATTGTTGTGCAAAATACTCTGTGTGGCCACTGAACGAAATACCGGCTTTATTAATAATGCCTTTGTGAACAGGACCTGTAACTACAGCGTCAAACGTGCCATCCATGTTTTTTTCGCTTGCGATACGCAAGGTGTCTAACACATATTGGCCATTAGCATCGTTAAGTACACCTAGCTCTACATCATCACCTAAATTGACTTGATAAATATACACGCTGCCTGCGGGTGTTGCTTTAGCGGGGGCGCTTTCATCAAACTCAATGAGGTTTATAGGTAAACCTAAAAGTTTTGCTCGTTCTTTTAATAGTTTGGCATCAGCAAGCACAACAAGTTGTGCGTCCCACGCTTGCTGAGCAAGCGTAATAAGCAAATCTGGACCAATACCGGCAGGTTCACCTGGTGTAATTGCTATTCTTAAGGTCATATTTATTCGTCTGTAGGGAAAATTTCAACATGGGCTTGTTCGCGCATTTCTTGCTGCCAGTTGAAGCTTTCTTCTTTAAATTTACGGTTAAATAGCATGCCATGTGCGCGGTTACGTTTTGCTAACTCAGTTTTATCAGCAACACGTTTGTCGAGTAGCTGTACTATATGCCAACCAAACTGGGTTCTAAAAGGCTCGCTAATCTCGTTTTGTTTGAGCGAAAGTAATGTATCTCTAAACGCAGGAACATAGGTAGTTGGATCAGTCCAATCGTATTCACCGCCTTTGAGTGCAGAGCCTGGATCTTCAGAGTGTTCTTTGGCGAGCTCGCCAAAATCAGCGTTGCCAGCACGTAGGTCTTTAGCAAAACCAGCAAGCATATTACGTGCTTTTTCTTCGCTTAAAATAATTGAAGGTTCAATAAGTATGTGGCGTGAGCGCACTTCTGTTGTTTCAACTACTTGTAGGCCACGCACATCTTGAACTTTAATAATATGAAAGCCAGCACCTGAGCGAAGTGGCCCTACGATAGCATCTTTCTTCTTACTCTTTACAGCTTCAGCGAAAAGAGAAGGCATCTCATTTATACCCATCCAACCTAATTGACCGCCTTCAAGTGCTTTTGAGCCGCTTGATGATGAAATTGCAATGCGTTTAAATTCTTGGCCGTCGTTAAGTAATTCAATAACTTTATCAGCACGTGTTTTAGCCGCTGATATTTCATCTGCTGTTGCTTCGTTAGGAATATCGATCAGGATGTGGCCAATATCATACTCTTCCGCACTTTGACCTTGGCTAGCCATTATTTTTAATAAATTATCGACTTCTTGCTCACTAATATAAATGCGGCGGTCAACGTTTGCGCGGGTAACTTGTTGTGTTGTGATCTCTTTACGTATTTCTTCACGGTATGCTTGAAAGCTATCGCCAGATGCTTCAACCGTACGTCGTAAATCGCTAATTGTACCGCCTTGCTCTTTTGCAATGTTAGCAAGCGTTTGATCTAACTGGCTGTCAGAAATTTGTAAACCCATGCGCTCAGCCATTTGCATCATCAGTGCTTGGCTAACTAAACGTTCCATGGCTTGCACACGTAAAGTTTCGTCTTTAGGTAATTGTTGACCTTGTTCTTGGGCTTGCTTTTTTACGCGATCAACAATGGAGTTTACTTCGCTTTGTAAAATAACACCTTGGTTTACAATGCCAACAACTTTGTCAATTTCTACTGGTTCAGCAAATGCATTTTGGCACAGGCTGATACTTAAAACGGTTGATACTAATAATTTTTTTAAAGTCATGTTCTATTTACTACTCTTGCTAATAGTACGTTTGTGATACTAGTTATTAAGAAAATACGGTCTACGATAGCCAAAAATACCTTGTTGTAATAGTTTTTGTGCATCATAGCGGCTTTTACTTCCCAGTCCTTTTAGTACAAAATTAAAACTAATACCTGAATCAAAGGTGGCTTGCTCTGTACCTATTGACTGATTTAAATTAGTTTCGATTTGGCGGTGACCAGTAATTTGAAACGCCCAACAGCACGATTCATACTGCAATCCACTTAATATTTCGACACTTCGGTTGTTTTCAAGGTCGCGATGATAGCTTGCAATAAACTGCCATTCGTCACTTATTGGAATACTTGTAAACACACCTGTTTGCTCGATTGTATTTCCTGAGACATCATTTGCATAGCGATGGTTCAATTGCACTAGCTGATTATTATCACCTTTGTAATCTAAAGTGGCATTTGATTGAATCATTTGTTTGCTATCAGTGTTGTACTGTATACCCGCAGAAAAATACCAACGACGATGCCAATGTACCATGGTTTGCGCTGCAAATAATGCATTGTAATTGGTATCTGAGTTTAAGCTTTGCTCGGTTGGCTTGGCATCATCAGATAAATAAAATATTTGTCCGGCACTAAAGTTAAAAATCTCTTCTTGTTTTTTATCAAATAAGCGCGTTGTTGCACCGAGCGTAAACTGGTTTGCAGCGGCTATTCTATCAACACCAGAAAAGCGTGTGTCTCTGAATAAGCCGTAATAATCGTCTTGTAATTTGGTTGTATCGTATAAACCAATATCAGACTGATCCTTATTAGGCGTATATAAATACTGTATTTGCGGCTCTAGTGTTTGAATACCGTCTTGGACAAGGTAGGACGTATCGCGCTCAAAATTAAGCTGTGAATATAAACGTACTTTTGGCAAAGTACGCGATACGCTCTGCTTAAACTGTGTGCCAGATAGGTCACCTTGTTGATCGTAATTTGTTTGTAATAAGCTTACTTCAGATAAAAATGACCATGCGTATTGGTCGTAATCAAACCGTGCTTTTGGCTCAATATGAACTCGAGTTGCTTGATCTATAATTGCAGAGCTGTTGGTAAAATGGCTCAACTCACCAGACACGCTAAAATCAAAATGATCAAATTTCCATGGTGCTGTTTGTGTGAAATTAATTTGTGGGATAGCAGTGTACGACTCTAAGTGATCACCCAGTACCTCAAAGTTTTGCACTTTTATATCGGTCCGCCATGTGTCTCCTAAATGAGTCAGTACGCCGGTACGATAAAGTTGAGTGTCGGTTTTACTCGCATAACTTGATTCTAAATCAGTAATGTAGTTATCGTCGCTTACATTGGTAACGTCAACACTTGCTCGCCAATTTTCGTTTAAGTAACTTTTTTGCTGCCAATGAAACATGTAGCGCTCACCAAGCGCTGGCTCTGAGTCGTCTTTGTTTAGGTATTCTATACCCACTAGGCCTTCATGTTGCTTGGTTAAATATCTAAGCTCTGTTTTTAGTTGCAAACCCTTGTTAGCCATATAACGCGGCGTGATGGTGGCATCTAAGTTAGGCGCAATATTCCAATAATAAGGAGTAATGGTTTCTAAGCCATACTTGTCTGAACTTGAAATACTCGGGGTGAGTAATCCCGATTTACGGCGCTCGTCTAATGGAAAAGTAAAATAAGGTAAATATAAAACAGGGGTATTTAAAATTCGAAGTATGGCGTTGTGAGTTTCGCCCCAACCTTCTTCGCGAGATAAATTAATCTCGTCGGCTTCAATTTCCCAAGCTGGGGTTTCGCCCGGACAAGCAGTAAAGCTTGCATTCATCAGTACTAAGCCAGAATCATTTATAGTGAGCTTTTCAGCACCGCCTTTACCTTGTTGTTCTGTTAGCTTGTAATCAGCACCTAACAGGCTAATTTCTGAATTATTTAAATCGGCATTTAACCCTGAGCTATTTACGTTACTAACAGCATCGCGATATACAATAGGACCTGTGGCATTAAGTAAACCACGTTGCTTGTCTATCAATGCAGTTTGTGCGGACAAACTCATATTAACGGTGTTAATATCAACATTGCCGGTAAATTCGGCGCTTTGAGTACCAAGGAGTTCTACATCATCAGCTTTAATGTCAACATTACCGAGTTTTACGCCAGGTAGCGGTTGCCAAGCTCTGGTTTGCATTGAAGTGCCACAAAGTTTGTGTGTCAGTTCAGTTTCGGCAAGCGATGGTGCGCTAACTACGCTTAGCATCAAAATGCCCCAGGTTTTGCTCATTTATTGACCCTAATACTGTGTGTATAAATATAATTTATACATAATAAAGGAAAATAATGGCAAATACAGTAATTGACCTAATTAACTTAGTTAAAAATAGATATCTTATAAAATGACACGCTTTGATAATTTACAACACTTCATAACGACCCACTTTGGCAAACAGTCAGATACACTTGAGGCGATAACCGGAGATGCGAGTTTTAGGCGGTATTTTCGCTTAACAATTAATAATCAGCACTTTATTGTAATGGACTCCGATCCACAAAAGGTCAATAACGCACCGTACTTATCTTTGAATCAAGTTTTTACTGACCAGGGTTTTTTGTTACCGCATATTATTAAAAGTGATGAACAACAAGGCTTTTTTATTTTAACTGATTTAGGCAGCACACACTTAGCCGACATGCTTAATGATGCAAGTAGAACCGACTACTACACACAGTTAATAAGTTTATCAGCCAAGTGGGCACAAACGCCTGAGGCTTCAGATATGCAGGCCTATGGTAAAGACTTTATAGCGCTTGAATTGTCGATATTCAGCCAATGGTTAGTAAAAGAGTTTATTGCTGAACGCGTTGATACAAACCAACTTAAAATGTGGGAGTCGAGCTGCGATCTACTCACTCAAACCATGCTAGAACAACCCACAGTAACAGTTCATCGCGACTACCACAGCCGTAATATTATGCACAGCGATTCTCAGTGGGCAATAATTGATTACCAAGACACCGTACGCGGGCCACTTTGTTACGATTTAGTTTCGTTGTTACGCGATTGCTATTTTAAGCTCCCTAACAATGAACTCGCTCAGCTATTAGCATTTGGATATAACGAGTTTAAACGCGAAGGCTTAGTCAGTAATACTTCGTTTGAAGAGTTTAAAGTTTGGTTTGACTTAACGGGTTTACAGCGTCATTTAAAAGCCGCCGGTATATTTTGTCGCCTGTATTTGCGTGACGGTAAGACAGGTTATTTAGCTAATATTTTACCTACCCTTGAATATATTGTAGATGTTGCTGAACGCTATCCTGAACTCAATGCACTCAGTGACTGGGTTAAAAATACGATAGTGCCAAAAGTGACTAAAAGATTAGAGCAGGTAAATTTATGAAAGCCATGATTTTAGCCGCAGGGCGTGGGCAGCGCATGATGCCGCTCACTCAAGCTATGCCTAAACCTATGCTTAAAGTGCAAAATAAACCACTCATAGAGCACCATGTTAATAACTTAAAGGCCGCTGGCATTACCGACATAGTGATAAACCTTGCATGGCATGGTGATAAAATTAAAGCGTACTTTAAAGATGGCAGTGAATTTGGTGTAAATATTGTTTATAGCCAAGAAGTTGAAGGCGGCCTTGAAACCGCGGGTGGTATTATTCAAGCACTTCCTTTATTGGGAGAGTCGTTTATTGTAATAAATGGCGATGTATTTACCGATTACGATGTAAGCTCGCTTGTGCAATTACATTTACAACCAGGTGAGGCACATTTGGTGCTTATTGAAAATCCCCCACATAATCTTGATGGGGATTTTACATTGAGCCACTTATCGCCAGATAGTCAAAAATATACGTTTTCGGGTATTAGCCGTTATCAGGCTGACTTTTTTAATGGTTTAGAGCCGGGCATTCGTCCGCTTGGGCCGTTATTACGAGAAAAACTAAGTAAGCATTTAGTGTCTACCGAGCTTCATATTGGTAATTGGGATGACATAGGCACACCAGCGCGTTTAACGGCATTAAATGAGCGCTTGGCTTAAGCCGACACATAATTAATAGGAGTAGTCGTTTACATGTGGGGAAAAATACTCGGATTTTGTTTTGGCTTTATGTTTGGCAAAATTTTTGGTGCTATTTTAGGGTTATACCTTGGTCATTTATTTGATAAAAGCTTAAAAAATAATTTTGATAAGGCGGGTGGTTTTTCAAGTTTATTTAATGGTGATGATGTTCACGAGCGCCAAGCGCTATTCTTTTCAAGCTGCTTTGCAGTGATGGGGCATATTGCAAAGTCTAATGGCCGAGTAAGCGAGGTACACATTAAAGCCGCTAGCTTATTTATGGACGAAATGGGGTTGAAAGGCGAAGAACGCCGCGAAGCACAGCATGCTTTTCAAGCGGGTAAACAAAGCGACTTTTCATTGAAAGAAACCGTCTATGATTTTAAAGAACGCTTTGCTAAGCGTCATGACTTACTGCAATTATTTTTAGAAATACAAATTCAAATGGCGTTTTCTGATGGCGTTTTAGCTGAGCAAGAAAAGCAGTTATTAAGCGAAGTAAGCAAGCAGTTAGGTATTTCTAAAACTCATTTTGCGTTTGTACTTAAACGCTATCAAGCTGAATTTAACTTTAGAAAACAGCAACAGCGTTACCAACAGCAGCAAGGGCAAAGTAGCAGTTATAAAGAAGGCTCAGGGCACCATGTACCCCCCAACAATAATATGAATCGTGCGCAAGCGCTTGGGCTTTTAGGACTTAACGATGGGGCAACAGAGCGGGAAGTAAAAGTAGCGTACCGTAAGTTAATGGCGCAACATCACCCTGATAAATTAGTATCGCAAGGTTTACCAAAACATATGATGGAATTGGCGGTTAAAAAAAGCCAAGACATTCAAGCAGCCTATGAGTATTTAAAAAAGGCGGCGTAAAAAGCCGTCTATTTCTTTTGTTAGCCGAGCATGTTGTTGAGGTTGATCACGAAGCCCAAATAACTGGCGCTGGCGGTAGTCAAACTTAGCGTTTCGGTTAACCCAGCGCTGGCGATTTTTTAAGCTAATTAAAATATCACGGTTGTCGCTGGCGTAATAAATATCTAAAAGTGCAGGCGTAACAAGAGACGTTGTTTGGCTTAAGCTTTTATTGCGTTTTGCATTGGGCAGATAGCTACTTACACTAATAAACGCATCAATACGCTCTTGTGGAAAGTCTGCATAGTACTCAGTTAACACCCCTGCGCTGGTGCCTTGCGCAATCACAACGATATTTGTGGGTTCTTGCATCGCGGTTTGGTAAAGCGCTTTGTAGCGAGCAAGTAAATTTAGTTTGTAGTTATCGAGTATTTCGTCGCTGATGGCTTCAATGGCATCCACATGATGAGGCGCTTCATTTTTACTTGAAGCATTAGGCTGCTCTGACTCACTGTTGGCTTGACTCTCTGTTTCAGTGGCGGCACTTGGTGCTGTTTCTGCAGCAGGCTCAGCTATTTTACTCGCTTGCCAATCAATATCAGGGGTGGTTATCGCATAGGTGGTGTAGCCTAAATTGTTAAGCTCTTTGCGTAAGTAACTCATTCCAGCATTGTTGGTAGGGGTTGATTGCCAATCGGGAATAAGTAATACAATCCCTCTAAAATCAGCGCTCATGTATTCACTACGTAAACTTAAAAATTCAGTTTCACCTGCTAGCATTGTTTTTACTTCGTCGGTAGGTAAAAGGCGTTTAATATCGCTATTTTCAATACTTGATAAAGAAGGTGGGGCAATATGTTCTGCAGCCGTTGTACAGAGTGCTAAAAGGGCTACACAGCTAAACGCCATGTAACACAGAACCTTTTTAAATAATCGCAAAAACACCATAACACGCTCAACCAGTCGTCATTAGTTAGGTATCGGCATGCTTGTTTAAAAGTTTAATTTTTCCTAAGTAATTGAGCCCATTAAAACTCGGGTTCTGCTTCAAAGGTCATTACTTGTTCGGTGACTGGGTGTTTTAGTTGCAACATTTGTGCGTGAAGTTGTAAACGCGGTGCGGCTGCAAGTGCCTCTTTATGAGCATAGAGTCGGTCACCTAAAATAGGGTGGCCAAGGCTTAGCATGTGTACGCGCAATTGATGTGAACGCCCCGTAATTGGAGTGAGCTCTACGCGTGTGGCGTTTTCCTCTCGTTCAAGTACTTTGAAATGAGTGAGTGATGGCTTGCCATTTTCATGATCTACCATTTGCTTTGGGCGATTAGGCCAGTCGCAAATAAGGGGTAAATCAACCGAGCCATTGTCTTGTTCAAGCTTACCAAAAACGCGAGCTATATAACGCTTAGCGGTTTCGCGATCTTGAAATTGCATGCTTAAATGTCGGTGTGCAGCTTTATTCATAGCAAGGCAGAGTATGCCAGACGTTGCCATATCAAGACGATGAACAATTCGTGCGGTTGGAAACACGCGATTAACGCGGTTAATTAAGCTGTCGGCATGCTTAGGATCTTTACCCGGTACTGTCAATAATTCGCTGGGTTTATTAACAATGAGTAAGTCGTCGTCTTGAAAAAGTATGGTTAAATACGGGTTCATTGGGGGATTGTAATTAACTAACACGGCCGACCTTAATGATTTTGAAGGACGCTATTTTAGGGTAGCAAGGGCAAAGGCTCAAGGAAAACATTGATAGCCTGTACGAAGGCTTCTAATTTATATACTTTTTTGAATATAAAAAAGCGCGGTATAAATACCACGCTTTACTTAGCTGCTGTTGTTTGCAATTTTTACTAACAACTAAAAGCCCAAAATCCTAGTGAGAAACCACGATTAAGCGAATTGCATCTAGTTGTAACTGCGCCTTTTCAATGTGTGCAGTTAGCTCGGTGCGTTGCTTATCGTAAAAGGTAATTTCTTCTTGGCGAATATTAGGGTTAATTTGCTTAAGAGCGCTTAATCGTTCTTGTTCTTCGCTAAGAGACGTTTGCATTTTAGCTAGCGACTGTGCACGAATAACGTCGAGTTTTTCTTGTGCCATGTCTTTTGCAGTTGTGATCATAGGGTGAATTGCGCTTTGTAGCGCACCCGCAAGTTTACTTGCTGTTTGACGACCAACGGCTGAAAGCTGTTGGTTAAACCCGTCAAATGCGACGTTTTCGCCTAAGTTATTACTGGCTTTATCAAGCAATATACGAATAGGCGTTGGCGGTAAAAAGCGGCCCACTTGTAATGCTTTAGGCGCCATTGCTTCGGCTACAAAAATAAGCTCAACAAAAAAGGTGCCCGCAGGGAGTTTTTTGTTTTTGAGTAAAGCAACCGATGCGCTACCAAAGTCATCATCACAAATCATATCCATCGTGCCTTGCACCATTGGATGATCCCAACTGATAAAATGTACATCTTCTTGTGAAAGTGCAGTATCACGGTCAAATGTCACTGTCATGCCGTCATCTTTAAGCGATGGAAATGACGCGCTTAACATATGCTCTGTAGGCTTTAATATAATTGTATTTTCGCCTTTGTCTTCTTGGCTTACACCAAAGGTGTCGAACACGTTAATCATGTAGCTGGGCAGCTCAAACTGGTTGTCGAGCTTTTCAATATCAGCAACTAATGAGTCGGCGGCGCCTTGTCCCGATGAGTGCAGTTCTAATAAACGATCTCGTCCACTTTCCATTTTTTTACGTAGCACAGTATTTTGCTGAGCTACTTGCTCAAGGAGTGGGTCAAGTTCGTCTTCATCACAGTTATGGGCTGAAATAAACTCGAGTAAGTCATCACGAAATTCTTTATACAATAGCTGGCCAGTCGTTGATGTGGTTTCAAACGCATCAAGGCCTTCGTTGTACCAACGCAGTAACACTTCTTGCGCCGTGGTTTCAAAGTATGGCACGTGAATGTTTACATCTTGTGTTTGCCCAATACGGTCTAATCGGCCGATACGTTGTTCTAGTAAATCTGGGTTTAATGGTAAATCAAATAACACTAGGTGATGTGAGAACTGAAAGTTACGACCTTCTGAGCCAATTTCTGAACACAATAATATTTGTGCGTTATCGTATTCGTCTGCAAAAAAGGCGGCCGCGCGGTCACGCTCTATAATCGACATACCTTCGTGGAATACCGAGGCTTTAATCGCTTCACGTTCACGCAGTATTTGTTCAAGGCTAATAGCCGTTTCGGCTTTGGCACAAATAAGAAGTACTTTTTCGTGTTTAAGTGTTTTAAGTGTTTCGATTAACCAATCTACGCGAGGGTCAAAGGCGCCCCAGCTTGCGCTTTCACCTTCAAACTCTTGGAATATTTTTTCAGGAAAAAGAGCACGATGCGCGCTCAGCTCAGCGTTTTGAATACCACTCATGTTACCTAATACCGACATGGCCGTTTTGTATTGCTTTGGTAATGCCATTGGATAGGCATGCAATTTACGACTTGGGTAGCCATCAATGCCACTGCGGCTATTTCTGAACAATATACGGCCAGTACCGTGTCTGTCGAGTAGCATGTTAAGTATTTCTTTACGCGCTGGTAAATCACCTTGCTGCGCTTTTTCAAGAATGACGGTAATGTCGGTTTCTTTTAATAGCTCAATTAGCGTTGTTTTTGCATTGTCGTCAAGAGCTTGCTCTTGCAATAACTGGTTTGCCGCTTGCGCTACATCTTTGTAATTGGCTTCTTCTTCTTTGAATACGTCGTAGTCGTAAAAACGGTCTGGGTCGAGCAATTGTAAACGCGCAAAGTGACTGCTATGGCCTAGTTGATCAGGCGTTGCTGTAAGTAAAATAAGGCCCGGAATATCTTGGCTTAGCTCAGCCATGCGTTGATATTCAGTACTTGGTTTACCGTTATTAATGCTTAAGTGGTGCGCTTCATCAACAACTAATAGATCCCAATCAGCCAATGTGGCTTGTTCAAACCAGCGCTTTTTCTTGGTTAAAAACTCAAGGCTAGTAAGGACTAGCTGCTCTGTATCAAATACATTTGGCGAGTCGGCAAAGGCTTCGTCGCAACGCTCTTCATCAAAAATAGAAAAACGTAAGTTAAAGCGGCGTAGCATTTCGACTAACCACTGGTGCTGAAGGTTTTCAGGTACAACAATAAGTACACGGCTGGCGCGACCACTAATAATTTGCTGATGCAGTATCATGCCTGCTTCAATGGTTTTACCTAAGCCTACTTCGTCAGATAATAATACGCGTGGTGCAAAACGTTTACCCACTTCTTGGGCAATGTAAAGCTGATGCGGAATAAGGTTAGCGCGTTGACCAATCAATCCTTTTATAGGTGATTGTTCGCGTTCAAATTTATGTTGCCATGTTTGGTAACGAAGCGTGTAACGATCAAAACGCTCTACCTGGCCGGCAAATAAACGGTCTTGTGGCTTATTAAATTTTATAAAATGATCTAAAAAGGTTTCTTTTAACTTTGCTTCTTCGCCGTTATCAACACGGGTGCCCACATAGCAAAGTAACTCACCTTGTACTTCAATAGATTCGACTTCTAATTCCCATTCTTCAACGCTTTTGATCACATCGCCTGGATTAAATGCCACACGGGTAACAGGTGCTTCTGCTGTAGAGTAAACACGGTTTTCACCACTGGCTGGAAATAATATGCTGACCTGGCGGCCTTCAATGGCAACAACGGTGCCTAATCCTAAATCTGACTCTGTATCACTGATCCAACGCTGACCTAAGGAAAAATTCATGTATGTCTCGTCTATGATGAAAAGGGCGGCTATGTTACCTGTAAGCTAACACCACTGCAAGGCGCTATTTAGCTCACTTTTAATTAATTTTATAAGTGTTAATTATAAAGAATAAAACCGCCATTTTTTAACCTATTAAAAAGGTAAATAAAAACTAAATTCAGGTTGTAATAAAACGGACTTTTATGACAAATAGACTAAACTTTCAATATGCCTTGGCAATTAAGTATTGCAGGTTTTGATTTTTGCCCGTTTTACTTAGTTATTTTGGTATAGCATAAAAATCATAAAACGTAAGGAAAGTGCTATGGAAAAAGCTTCGAACCTTGAAAGTAAAATGTATGTGCTAGACACCAACGTACTCCTCCACGAGCCCCTCGCTTATTTGTCTTTTCAAGAACATAACGTGGTTATTCCGATGACCGTACTTGAAGAGCTTGATCATATTAAAGATAGAAAACACGATGTAAGCCGCGATGCCCGCGTTGCAATTCGTGGTTTAGATGAGGTACTCAAAAACGCAACCCCTGAACAAATGCTACAAGGTGTAGCCTTACCCAGTAATAAAAAAGCAAAGTCGAGCTCTGCCGGTACGCTCATTATTGTTAACGATCATTTATTCGCAGATTCAATTTCGGGTTTGCCAGGTAATGAAAACGATCATCGAATTATTAACTGTGCTGTATATTTACAAAAGCAGCATAGCGATTCAAAAGTAATATTGGTTACCAAAGATATAAACATGCGCTTAAAAGCTAAAGGCGCAGGGCTTAAATATGTAGAGGATTACCGAACAGATCAGCTTATTGATGATATTAATTTGCTCACTAGCGGTTATAAAAAAGTAGAGGGTGATTTTTGGGGACATGTAGGGCAATGTAATACAGAGCAGCACGGGCGAGATACGTTTCATCATGTGCCTAAAAATTTAATACCCGATGTATTTTGTAATGAGTATTTACTTGACGAGAGTAATCACTTTGCAGCTAGGGTAAAGTCGTTTGATGATAAGCACATTACTATAAAAGATATTAGTGTTGAGCGGTTAATGCATCATCATGCATGGGGCGTTAAGCCCAAAAATATTTATCAGGGTATGGCGCTTGATGCATTACTTGATACTAGCATTGAACTGGTGATTTTAACGGGCCCCGCTGGATGTGGGAAAACGTTATTAGCGCTTGCCTGTGCACTTGAGTTGGTTATAGAAAAAGGTATTTACGATAAAGTGCTTGTGACCCGAAATACCCCTGAAATTGCAGAGTCTATTGGTTTTTTACCCGGTACGGAAGAGGAAAAAATGGCGCCGTGGCTCGCTGCTATTACCGATACGCTAGAAGTACTCCATAAAGGTGACGAGAACCCAATATCGAGCCGAAATTACATCATGGAAAAGGCCAATGTACAGTTTAAGTCGGTTAATTTTATGCGTGGGCGCAGTATTCAAAATGCGGTGGTAATTTTAGATGAAAGTCAAAATTTAACAGCGTCTCAACTTAAAACCATTATTACTCGTTGCGGAGAAGGCACCAAGCTCATTTGCACCGGTAATTTAGCGCAAATAGACAGTAATTATTTAACGCCAGTAACATCAGGGTTAACCTA
Source organism: Pseudoalteromonas sp. 2CM32C (assembly GCF_023161925.1). NCBI lineage: Bacteria > Pseudomonadati > Pseudomonadota > Gammaproteobacteria > Alteromonadales > Pseudoalteromonadaceae > Pseudoalteromonas > Pseudoalteromonas sp. 2CM32C. Next base: position 203,305 of record NZ_JALNTI010000005.1, read on the forward strand.
CATAGTGGAGCGTTTTAAAAACTTTGAAGGCAGTGCAACTATAAATCTTAATGGTGTTGTAAGGAGTCGGTTGGCTTCATTTGCAGAAGAGAATTTATAACTTGCGCTTAACTATTTGGCTCGATAGTCTAATGATTGATTTTCGGGCCAAATGGCAGACTGCACGTTGAATTTTTTACCTCTCAAACATTATTATCGCTCTTTAATTGTTGCCCTGTTGGTGCCTTTAATCGTTGCTTTTTTACTGTGTTTACATCTTTACAATATCAAGCTTGAGCGCACAGTAGAAAAACGTGACGCTGATTTTCTTAATATATCCGCCCAAATAAATCATGGCATGCAATCAATCAGTGATTTAATGGCTAATATGCTTAACTTATACGAGCAGCCTGCACTGAGTCTTGCTAATCGTAATTTATTTGAAGGTATTAATCAGTATGAAGGTTATTACTATCGCCATTTTACTCAACAAGGCACCGAGATTGTAGGTAAAGGGGATTTTAATCTTTCACCAAATGAACTTTCAAAGTGGCAACAGTTAGTTAAATTAGGTCCTTCGTTTAATACAACTCTGGCACTTATGCAGTCGCTTAGCGCCGTTGCGTATGTTGATGAAAATGGCGCTGCATTTGTAGCGAGGCGTAATAAGAGCAAGAGTTTATTACTAACAGAGATTCTTGAAGGGCGATTTAAACCAGACTTTTCAGGCAGCCTTTTATCTTCAAGCCCGATTGTAAATATAGACGGGAAGGCTTACTACTCAATCGGACGCCAGCGAGAACTTGGCTCGCGTGATTATATTATCGTTATTTACGATGTGGAGGTTATTTCTGCCTGGCTAAAAAAAGTTACGCCAAATCAGGGAGAATATATATTTGTTAATCGGTTTGATCAGGTTGTTGCAAGCACAAAAAATGCAATAGCTGAGGGGATCACACTTAAAGAATACTGGCCTGAAATGGCGGCATCACAACAAAAATTAACGGTGTTAACCAGTGGCACAAACTTTTTTATGCAGCCAAAAAGCAACCTCCCAATACATGCTGCATTTTATGAGTCTAAATCCGGTTTTGTAAATGTTATTCGGTATGAAATTTTACTCGAGTTTACATTTTTAACGCTGTTTCTAAGTTTAATGTTTTGTGTGTTCTTTTGGTTAAGTCAGCGCATATTTTTAAAACCTATGACACATCTCATGCATTACTTAGAGCAAAGCAATAACGACAACAGCAAAGAGTCTAATTATCAAATCCCTATTAATTGGCAGCCATGGTTCACTAAAATAAAACTAGTATTTGCTAAAAACAGACAACTAGTCGATTCGCTGCAAGATGTAAACCGAGAGCTTGACGAAAAGCTGCAATTGCAATCAGAAAAACTAACACGCAGTTATCAAGCTAAAGAGCGACATTTAGCTTTACTAAACACAATGTTAAACAGTGTTCCTGATTTTATATATTTTAAGAATATTGATGGGTCTTTTTTAGGGTGCAACAAGGCATTTGAAGCGTACATTGGGTGCGATCAAAGCGCGCTAGTGGGTAGGCGTATACAAGATATAACTGACGAATACGAACAAATAAGTATTCTTGAAAAACAGGTTTTACAAAATCGCAGTAATGTTCAGCAACGCGTTGATACAGATGATAAGTCTTACCAACTGACGATTGCGCCTTTTTACAATGAGCAGCAGCACTTGTTAGGCACAATGGGGATCGGTAGAGATATAACAGAACAGCAGCAAACTTTACATGCACTAAAAGCGTCTGAGTCTAAATTTAGAAGTGCTATTGAATTTGCTGCAAACGGTGTTGTGCTTCTTTCGCTTGATCAGACTATATTGCAGGTAAACAAAGCAGCAAGAAAACTATTTACTGAGCAAGATGTGTTGGTAGGTGAGCAACTTAAACTACTATTTGATGATAGTCAGTGGCAAGAAATTAAAACAAGATTAGCTCAGCTGCTTGATGATAAGAAAGAGGTTTATCATTTAACATTAGCACGAGGAAATTTGACTAGCTGGCTTCAACTCAGTGTATCGCTCGTGTGGGATGAAAAGCGAGATCCTTCGTATTATGTTATCCACTTACAAGATGTGAGTGCATTAACTAAAGCTAAGCACAATGCTGAGCGCGCAACCCTTGCTAAAAGTCGCTTTATTGCTAACTTAAGTCATGAAATACGTACCCCTTTGAATGCGGTGTTAGGTTTGCTTGACATGCTTATAGAGCAAGGGCTTACGCAAAGACAAATTCAGCAAACAGATCAAGCTAAGCAAGCTGCGCAAAGTTTACTCTTAATGCTCAACCGCATGCTCGATTTTGCCAGAGTTGAAAGCGCACAGGCTGAGTTAAAACTAGCCCCATTTACGGTTGTGGAGCTTGTTGATATTTGCGATAGCTTAACAGGGCCCTTGTGTGAGCAAAAAGGGGTTGAATTTATTATTGATGTTGACCCTTTAATTGCACCTAGTTTGATTTGCGATAGCATAAGACTACAGCAGGTGTTGGGTAATTTATTAACTAATGCTGTTAAGTTTACTCACAATGGCAGTATTACCTTAAAAATGGAGCTAATTGAGGGAGATAGTACCGAGCAAGCGATCTGTTTTAGTGTAAAAGATACTGGCAGCGGGATTAATGAGGCTGACCAATTACGTTTATTTGATGCCTTTACACAAGGCGATGAATCATCAACACGCGCCCATCAAGGTGTAGGGTTAGGGTTGGCTATTGTAAAACATGCTGTATCGCTCATGGGCGGCGAGATAGCCGTAAACAGTGAAAAAGGCCTTGGTTGTGAGTTTTATTTCAGTATTAGTTTACAGGTAGACGATACAAAAAATCAGCTGTTGCCTGTTGATGCTCTGGCTATTATATCCCAGCGAAGCCGAGCTTTAAAACGCGCTGTAGCAGCCTATTCAGAGTTAACCAGTATTGATTTAGATGAAGCATTGAATTACCCAATCAAACTTTCGGGACGTAATCAGCTTATTGTTGATGAAGCTGATTTACCTGAACTATTAAGTGTAAAAGCAATAAATGACTCGCTTACTTCACACACTGTATCGGTCATTATCGTTAATCATCAGCTAACCTTTAGTTCATCTATGAGTAAAGGCTTATTAGCTCAGCATGTTAAAGCATCTGCACTTGGACAGCGATTATTTGATTTAAGTAGTGGTTTTGCATTAAAGCAAATTGCAAGTGACGCTAATATACAGGCACAGCAACCGAGTAGAGAGGTGTCAGGTTTACTGATCTTGGCAATTGATGATAATAAACTAAACTTAGAAATTATAAGTAGTGTTTTAGAAAAAGCTGATGTAAATGTTGTAACCTCAACCAATGCATCTGATGGTATGGAGCTGCTACAAGTTTTAAAACCAGATCTGATTTTAATGGATGTGCAAATGCCGCATATAGATGGTTGTCAAGCTACTACTTTGATTCGTCAACAGTTTGACGATAAGCAATTGCCTATATTTGCATTGACAGCGCATTGTGAACCTGCGGATATAGAGCGTTCGTTAAAATGCGGTATGAATAAACATTTAACAAAGCCCGTTGTAGCAAAAGTACTACTTGATGCTATTGCAGATATGCAGATCACTAAAACGGTATTTTTTGATAGGGCATTTGCCTTAGCTCAATTTAGCGCTGATGAGGCGTTACTTAATACTATGATTGATAAATTTGCTAGCCTATGTGAGACCCAATTACAACAAATTGACGAATGTACCGTTAAAGGTGAATTGGTACGTTTAGTGCATAGTATCAAAGGAGTATCGGGTAACTTGGGTTTTAAGCGGTTATCGTCTTGTGCGCTTCAGTGCGAACAAAGTCTTAAAGCAACCAATGACCCTGAAGATCAAATCATAAAAGAGCTTATTATGCAGTTGAAGCAGGTTATTGTATTTATTAGAGGTTTGGAGGCGGTGGATGTCAAAAAAAGCTAAAGTGCTTGTAGTTGACGATGATCCACTTAACAGATTAGTGCTTGAAAAAACGTTGTGTGAAGAGCATGACGTGTTTTTAGCTAAAAGTGCAGAAGAGGCACTCGCTTTTGTAAGAACTACGCAGTTTGATTTGATTTTGCTTGATATTGTAATGCCCGTTATGAACGGCTTTGAACTTATTGTTAAGTTAAAAGAAAATCCTATTACCCAGGCTATTCCAGTTATTTTTATTTCTGCTAATCAAGAGCATGCTGATGAATCAAAAGGATTAGAGCTAGGCGCGATGGACTATATTACTAAGCCATTCAGTGCTTCTATTGTTAGAGTGCGAGTACGAAATCAATTACTGATAAAACAAAAAAACGATTTACTTGAAATGTTAGCGTCCATAGATGGATTAACCGAAATACCCAACAGACGCTACCTTGATGAAAATTTGTCTCGAGAGTGGCGAAGAAGTAAACGAGGGGGCTCGGTGCTATCTGTACTGCTAATGGATATAGATTACTTTAAACGATACAACGACACATACGGTCACAGAGCCGGTGATGAATGTTTAAAAAAAGTAGCACAATCTTTATTGGCACAATGTAAACGTGGAAGTGACTTTATTGCCCGCTACGGTGGGGAAGAGTTTGCGGCTATTTTACCTGATGTATCTAAAGAGGAAGCAATTACGTTTGCAAATAAGCTCAGAGATGCAGTAAACAAATTAAATATAGAGCACAAAACATCGTTAAATGCACAATGCATAACTATCAGTATTGGCGTTGCAACCATGGAAGATGGCCGCTCAACCTCAGAGCATTCATTATTAGAAGAAGCTGACTTAGGGTTGTATGAAGCAAAAGAGGCTGGCCGTAATAGAGTGGTCGCTCACTAATAAAATAGGCCAGTAACGTTACTGGCCTTTTTGTATTTTAGTGGCTAACCATATTTAATGCGCTGTCACCAATACCGACAAGTTTATCGTTTTTGAATACAAGTGGCGTACACTCATCTTTAGTCATTTTACCATCAGAATGAATGCTATGAGTTGCATAAAATAAAACTTGATACACATCATCCCCTTTTTTTAGTAACTCGGTAAAATTAGGGGTTTTAAGTGTTGTTAATACCGACTGGTAGCTGCTATCCATTTTTAATTCAGAAATCGCTTCGCGATTATTTTTGTGCTTAGTTTGCCAGCTAGTTGAGTCATTACCTGCCCAGTGCGTTTCTGCTTCACCATCAGATACGGCGATAACACAACCCGTTAAAAATGGAGTAATAAGTGCCGCTGCTAGTAGAGATTTATTCATTTTTGTATGTACCTTAATCATTTTTACTTAATTATTAATGATAGTAACGCAAAGTATACGCCAAGTTTAAATTTTATTTATAATCAATTGCTTACCTTGTGTGGGGTATTTCGTTAATTTTAAAAAATAAAAAAATTGGTAAAAACAGCCACTTTTTAGTTTATTTAACCCAAGCAATGATTAAGGTATTTACTATTCAGAGCTCAGGTTAATTGGCTAAGGCGAGTATTAAACTAAGCGGCTACGAGGCTCCCCTTGTTTGAATGCTTTAATATTTAAACTTACCTCTTTGACTAATCGCACAATTGATTCGGTGCTTGCCCACGCAATATGCGGCGTTAGCAATAGGTTACTCCCTTTATAATTTGCCAGTGGATTTGAAAGCTCAGCAGGCTCTTTTGTTAATACATCAACGCCTGCGCCAGCAATTATATTTTGCTCTAGTGCACTGGTTAAATCCGCCTCATTAATAATACCGCCTCGTGCTGTGTTAATTATGATGCAGCTTGGTTTCATTACTTTAAATTCGTTTAGGGTAATTAGATTGCGCGTTTCTTCTGTTAACGGACAGTGCACACTAATTATGTCTGCGGTTTTTATGGCTTCGTCAAAGGGCGTTCTGCCATCACGACATGGTGCGCCTTTGCGCTCAGACATAACTACATTTGCACCAAAAGCCTCGGCTACATTTGCAACAGCGTGTCCTAGTGTACCACCGCCTATGATTGTTAGTGTTTTGCCTTGTAAATCATTAAAACTGTAGTCAAGACGGCAAAACATTTCACTTTTCTGCCAAGCACCTTGCTGACAATCAGCTTGATATCGGTGTGTATTACCAAGCAGGTTTGTGATTAAAGAGAAGGTATGTTGAACAACCGAAGGTGTTGAATAACCTGCAACGTTTGTAACTGCAATGCCGTGATCTTTTGCAGCCTCTAGATCAACATTATTAGTTCCCGTAGCACTCACGCATATTAGTTTTAGATTTTTTAGTTGGCTAATTGTTTCGCGGTTTAACACGACCTTATTGGTAATTAAAATATCAGCCCCTTGGCTATGCTCAACAACTTGCTCAGGGCTAGTAAGTTCGTAGGTTTTAAGGCTCCCTAGTTGCTCTAAACAGGCAAGTGATGTATTTGCTAATGTGGCGTTATCGAGAACAGTAATTTTCATGTTGTGTCCTAATTAAATAAAATAATTTTAATACTTGACCTTGGTGCGTGCTCTAAGGTTTATAGTTGGCATCAGTTGAGAATATACTCATTGGAGAAACAAATGAAAATAGGTGAGTTTGCAAATCAGTTAGGTGTCTCAACAGATACCCTAAGATACTATGAAAAACACAATTTGTTAACGCCATCAAGTCGAACCGAGGCAGGTTATCGCGATTATGATAAGGCAGCTCTCAAACAAATGAAGTTTATTTTGCGTGCTAAAAATGTTGGTTTTAGCTTGTTAGAGATCAGAGAGTTACTGCAAATTAAATTTAAAAAACACCAGCATTCGTGCCGTGAAGTGAAAGATTTAACGATACAAAAACGCGATCTAGTTGCAGAGCGTATTGCTGAGCTAACACGTTTTCATCAATCGCTATCGATACTGGCAGATAAGTGCTGTGGTGGACAAGAACCCGCTTATAACTGTTCAATATTAACAACCTTGGAGGACATCGATGGACTTACTTAATAATTTTTGGCAGTTATTTTTATTATCTGCCCCTTGGTTAATGCTTGGTTTGCTGATTGCTGGGTTATTAAATGTATATTTACCGGCAAATTTTTTAAATAAACATTTAGGTAAAGAAGGCTTTTTGACCACAGTGAAAGCGGCTTTAATTGGTGCGCCAATGCCTTTGTGTTCATGTGGTGTTATTCCTGCTGCAATAGGATTGAGACGCGCCGGTGCTTCAAAAGGTGCCACTACTGCGTTTTTAGTGTCGACGCCTGAAACAGGGGTTGATTCTGTTTCAGTATCGTATGTGTTATTAGGTCCGTTTATGTCTATTATTCGTCCCATAGCTGCTATCTGCAGTGCTATTGTTGCAGGTGTGTTAGTTGGGCGAGATACCGATAGGCTGCAGACTAAGCCAGCGGCAAGTGCTCAAACAAAAACCAGTTGCTGTGCGTCTAAAACGGCAGAGCCTGAAGTTCAAACCAGTTGTTGTGCGTCTAAAACGGCGGAGCCTAAAGTTCAAACCAGTTGTTGTGATAAACCAAACAAGGCATTACAAAGTCAATGGCAGAAAGTACAACAAGCGATAAGTTTTAGCTGCAATAAACTTCTGTCGGATACCATGGTCTGGTTAATGATTGGTTTATTCTTTGCCGCGTTGGTACAGACCTATGTTCCAGAGTCATTTTTAACACAGTGGGGCAGTGGCATTGTTGCCATGCTTGTGGTGATTTTGATCAGTATACCCATGTATATTTGTGCCACTGCTTCTACGCCTATTGCTGCAGGCTTGTTATTGAGTGGAGTATCGCCTGGAGCGGTGTTAGTGTTTATGCTCGCAGGGCCGGCAACAAATATTGCTACGTTAGGTGTTGTAGCTAATGAGCTTGGCAAGCGTGCTGTATTCGCTTATTTGACAGGGGTTATTGGGGTTGCATTGATTTTTGGGTTTTTAACGGATTATTTAGTAACTGAGTTTGGGTTTGTTGTTTCCCCGCAACTAGGTGAAGAGCATCAGGTGCTGCCATATTGGCTAAGCTTTATTTGTGGTGTAATTTTAATCGCACTTATTCTGCGTTTAGTTGTCATAGCATTACAAGCAAAGCGAAAGGTAACTGGTAAGAGCATTACTTAATTATTTGTTATATATGTACTTTTTAGAGTGCTTGTTAGTTTTTATAAAAATGCAATAGCCTGACTTAGTTCGCATTTGAGTTTGCCTGAGTTATACTCAAACCAATAAAACAAACGGTACGTATTTTACGTGCCGTTTTTTAACTTTATAGATGCAGTAATGAGTGAATTAGAAGACAAGTACGCAGACATAAGACCTTACAACGACAATGAGGTTAACGCATCATTAGCGCGTTTAATGAGTGATGATGCATTTATAGATGTTATTGCTAAGTATAATCTACCGCGCTTTCTATCAGCAGTGCCATTTATTGCCCGCCCATTGGTAAGAAGCCAACTACGCAAAAAGTGGGGAAAAGTAACGAGCGTTGAAGATGTTCAAAATGAAGTTGCTACGTATTTAGATAAACTTATAAAACGCACCACGTCAAAAGTCACCTTTTCAGGTTTAGATAAATTAGATCCTAATCAAGCTTATTTATTTGTTTCTAACCACCGCGATATAGTGCTTGATCCTGCGCTTGTTAACTGGGGGTTATACCAACATAAAATGAAAACGGTACGAATAGCTATTGGCGATAATTTACTGCAAATACCCTACATAACAGAGCTGATGCGTTTAAATAAAAGCTTTATTGTTAAGCGCTCAGCTAAAGCCCCTAAAGAAATGCTAAAAGCCCTTACTCAATTGTCGTCGTATATTTATGACTCACTAATGGGCGGGCACTCCATTTGGATTGCACAAAAAGAAGGGCGCGCTAAAGATGGCTTTGATCAAACCGATCCTGCATTACTAAAAATGTTGCAACTTAATGGCCGTAAGCAAAAGAAAGAGTTTGGTGAATACATTAAAGAGCTAAAAGTTGTGCCTGTGTCTATTTCTTATCAATATGAGCCATGCGCTATAGCAAAAGCTAAAGAGCTTTATCATAAGCAACAACATGGTGAATATGTTAAGTCGGTGGGTGAAGATATTTTAAGTATTGTTGAGGGCTTTAGTACGGCAAAGGGCCATGTTCATTTAGCTTTTGGGCAGCCTATTGAGTCACAATGCGATAGCGCTGAGGAACTTGCTAACACTATTGACCAGCAAATAATAGATTCATTTTACTTACATCCAGGCAATTATATTGCTGGTGGTTGTAAAGAGTCGGTAATTAACTCTCCAGATACGGCAACATTTGAACAACGTATTGCGCAGGTACCTGAAGAGCTTAAGCCACTTGTATTAGCTATGTATGCAAAACCATTTCATCGTAAAGCACAAATAAATGTTAAAAGCCCTGAATCGCTTTAGCATTAAGTAAACAAAGTAAAAAGTAGCAATAGTATTGCTACTTTTTTTTTGTTTAAAAATAACGCTATACTGCAAGTATGACCTTAACTAAGCGGTGTATGCTATGCAACAAATTGAAATATTTGATATTCCAAGTCCTTGTAAAAGTATTTGCTTAGTTAACAATAGAGGGTATTGCAAAGGGTGTTACCGTAGTCGTGACGAGCGATTTTTATGGAACTCTTTAACCAATGCACAAAAGAAAAAAGTGCTGAGCCTGTGCCAGCAGCGCTACAAGCGATATCTACTCAAAAAACAGCAAGCTGAAAGTGCAACTAACACGACAAAGCAGCACGGATTCGATTTTTAATCATACATATTGTATTTAGCTTTAAGCGCATAAGCCGTGCCATTGTTATGAAGTTTATTGAGTGCCGCTTCTAAGCCTTCAATTAGGTGCGCATTTTGTTTGTTTAAGTAATGATAAACAGGTGTTACACGTAGTGTCTCTTTTTGGTAGCAAACATCAGGATGCTGGATTGGTAGACTGTCAGATGCAAAATCGAGTAGCAATATACCTTTTACTTTTTCTTGAGTAAGCAGGTTTAGTTGCGTACTTATATTTTTTACTTCAATTACATTACCATCAAATTGCGTATTTTTTATGTACTGTGCTTGTATGGGGCAATCAGCTAAAATAGCGACGTTATCGAGCCGGTTTAATATGCTTTGCTGGCAGTTTTTATACAGTATTAATTTAAACTTGAACAATGGGTAGTTAACAGGCAGCAAATTAGGAAAATCTACCTCTATACTGTTGTCTCGACCCAACTGTCCGTCTAGTGTGCCATTATTAGCAGCGCGAAGAGCATTTTGGGGATTAAAATCGATAAGGTGTATTTCGTAGCCTATGTCCTTGTAGGCGAGTGTAAGAAGCTCAAGAACATAATTTGCTTGCGGTACGTTATCAGGACGGTTAAATGTGAGCGTGTTTTGATTGCTAAAACATGCCGTGCTCAACATAAAACACGTTAATAGAAACAATACACTAAAGCGACTTTGCATTATCATTTCCAATTACTGCTGAGATAAATTAATAAGACGCGTATAATAACAAGGTGCTTGCTTTTTGCCCAGCACTGCAAGCTATGTATTACACCCTAAGCCATATAAAGAATGAGGAAATCCTGTGAGTTTTAACCTATGTTTATTACCACGTGAAGATAAGTACCAGATCCAGCTCGACTATGAAGCCTCATTTTGGGCATACCAAATTAAGCGTAATAAAAAAACACGCGAGCAAGTTTATAATACAATCCATAGCCGTCCAGTAGCAGAGCAAACGGTATTAAAACAAAAGTTTGAGCAATATTTGGCACTAATGCTTAGTTAAAAATGTATACCACCCAATTATTAGATAAAGTAAAAACACCCTTAGTAAATAAATTTTACAAACTACATGGGGCTAGCGGGCGCGCTAATAAGCAAGATCAAGTATGGGTTATATACTTAGATGAGCAAATAGTGGCTGCATGTAGGGTGCAACATAAATCCAATTTTTTGTTTTTATCCACGGTTTATGTTGCTAAAGAACACCGCTCAAAAGGGCTAGCAAAGCAATTAATAACTGATCTTTTGAAGCATCAACACATGCATGTTTATACCTTTGCATTTAAAAACATAGTCGATTTATACCTCAGTATTGGTTTTAACCAAGTGTTAACATATACTGCTGATCTACACGTACTTTTTGATATGTATAAGCACCGCAATATTGTCGCACTAGAGTACCCATAAAAATAAAAAACCATATGGAATGACCATGAGTAAGGGCGTTAATTGGATTTTAAGTTGCTGCTTAGTTTTAATAACTATAGTGAGTTGCCAGGCTGGTGCACAAGTTAAGCGTTTATCACCCAGTGAAGGCCTATCACAAAGTTACGTTAATACCATACTCATTGATAACAACGGGTATTTGTGGCTTTCTACCGAAGGGGGGTTAAACCGTTACGATGGGTATCAAGTAACCCCGATTAATGGCCCAAATGGAGAGCTAGAAGAAGCAATTATTGACAGAATATACCAAGACGTAGACGGTTATATTTGGATTGCCTCATTACTCGAGGGCCTTTTTAGATATGATCCAGCCACAGATACTTACAAGCAATTTTTAAGTCCTCCAAGCAACGAAGAGCAAATTTTTAATCAATCAGTATTTACCATGCTAGCGGCTGATTCAAAAACACTATGGATTGGACGAGGTCGAGATTTTGCGAAGCTCGATATTCAAAGCGGTGTGATTGAATCTGTTTTTGAGCTGCCTAAAGAATACAAAAATACATTAGTAAGAAGCTTGTTTCATTATAACGGTTACATTTTTATAGCGACCTCTCACGGTGCTTACGTTCATGATATTGCTAATGATTTAACTCGTCCATTACAGCATTTAAAAGGCGAGGCGGCGCATGTTTACCAAAATAATGTTAAGTCGTTTGAGCTGGGTGAAAATAACCAATTATTAGTCGGTGCGGTCAAAGGTATGTATCAGGTTGATATTAGTGATTTACCAAGCATGTTTGAACGTCCCGATATCGCATTCAAAAATAAAGTGCTACTTGCCGACCTAAATGTGTGGAAAATAGAGTACAACCAAGGTGAAATCGATCTTGCGACAGACAAAGGGTTATTCAAATTTGATTTAAACAGTGGTGAGTTAATAAAAAATACACGAATCACTCAAAGTAAATATACCTTAGCCGACACCAGCATTATTGATATGGCCAAAGATAAGTCTGGTGGCGTATGGGTGGCCACAAAAAGTGATGGTGCCTTTTATCTATCAAAAGATACGTATCATTTTAACAATGTTGATGGCAGTGTGCTGGGTGGCGCAGGTTTATCTCACCATTCAATATGGGGAATAACCGAATTTAACGAAAAGCTCTGGCTTGCAACCAATAATGGCTTAACTGAGGTTGATTTAAAAACCAATACCAGCAAAGTATATTTAAAAGATTATAAAGCTGACGCTTACACACGCGAGTTTAGTGTTTGGCAAATTATGCCCTATAAAAATATGCTTTGGCTTAATACAAATCGAGGCTTGTATATTTTTGATCCAAATACGTACCAAGTCACTGAACCTAAAACAAAAAATTCGGCAAATCAAGATCATATCTCAGGGTGGGTACACGGTGTTGCTTTAATGCCAAATGGCGATTTATATTTTATGCATCGTGACCATGGCGCGTTTGTTTATAACATAGACACTAAAATTGTGACACGATTGGGCGGTGAATTGGCACAATTTAACCCTTTTTTAGCGCATGGTTTTTTACCCGCTTTACCAAATAAACCTGACTGGCCACTCTTTTTTAATGCCGGTATTTTATATCAATTAAACCCTAACAACTTAGCGTTAGAAATGATTTATAAAGTACCCAAACAACATGAAAACGTTGCAATTAGTGTGCTTTCATACGTAATTGATAATAACAACGTGTTGTGGATCTCTCTTTCTAACTTTGGCTTAATTGGTATTGATTCATCAACGTATGAACACCTTCATACTATTGATCTGGATAAGAATAAACTAGGTACATTACTTTACAGTATGGTGCTTGACGACGACGGTATGATTTGGATGAGTAGCCATAAAGGAATATGGCGTTTAAATCCAGAAACGCTCCACTTTCAGCAGTTTAGTACAGCCGAGGGGCTTTTATCAGCTGAATTTAATAGCTCAGCAATGGCGCAGCTTAACGATGGCCGCATTGTATATGGAGGGTTAAAAGGAATAACGTATTTTCATCCAATGGAAAACCAAAGTTATAAGCCGCTTATAGAGCATGTAAATATAACGCGGGTAAATTTAATGTCCCGAGAGTTATCTCGCGATTTAAGGCAACCTCTAAATGAAGTCGTTTTAAACCACGATGACATTGGTCTTGAAGTGGCTTTTTCTGCAATGGCTTTTAGTAATCAAGAACGTATTATCTATGAGTACCAGCTTGATAACGGGCAAAAAACCTACGCAAGAAATAACAACCGAGTACTATTTCCTAAGTTAAACCCTGGTAGTTATACATTAAAAGTTTGGGCTAAAGACCCCTTAACGGGAATTTTTACCAAGCCAGCTACATTAAAAATAAAGGTTAAATACCCACTTTGGCGTGCGCCTTACTTTATGGTGTTATACGGCGCTTTATTTTTATTTTTTATTGCCATGTGGGTCAGGCGACGTAATAAAATTCAACGTATCTTATTGGCTGCGCATAAAGAAAGTAAAGACAGTGAGTCCCGTTTAAAGCTTGCCCTTGAAGGCAGTGAGTCTGGCGTATGGGATTGGCAGTCAAGTAATCCAAGTATTTATCAGCCTCGTTTAAGTAATGAGCTGGGTTATAAACACGATACTGTAAGCCTTGATGAATACTTGGCTAAAATACATCCGCAAGAGAAACAACTATTTCGTTTAGAGTGGTTAGAGTTTTTGTCGACTGATAAAGGCTACTTTAACTGCACATACCGTGTACGCCATGCCAAAGGCTATTGGCGTTGGTATAAAGACTTTGGCAAAGTGGTTGAGTGGGATGAAAAAACGCCTCAAAAAGTAGCGGGTACATACACTAACATGACCCGTGAAATGGTATTTGAAGAGCACGCACGCTTATTTACTGCTGCATTTGAACAAACTCGTGATTGGGTTTTTATTCTCGATAAAAACTTTAATGTTCGTGCATCTAATAAATCACTTCAAACCGCTTTTAACTTTGCTGCAGAGCCCATTTCAAGCAGGGCGTTAAACTTAGGTATGTCGCCTAAAAGCCGTGTTGATTACTTACGTATTATGAAAAAGCTCTCAGAAGGGGAGCATTTTTCTTGTGAAGATATGGTACGCCTTCACAATGGAGAGTCGCGCCATGTGCTAGTTAAAATAAGTGCGGTTGCTGATACAGAACAACGCTTAAGCAGCTACGTGATTATTTTAACGGATATACATGCACAAAAACTGGCAGAAAGTGAACTGCACCAACTCGCTAACTTTGATGTGTTAACCGGCTTACCAAATCGTACGTTGTTTAATGATAGGGTTGAGCATGCCCTTGAGCAAGCCCAAAAGCACTTATGCAAAGCTGCGCTTTTACATATTAATATTAAGCGCTTTAAATATTTTAATGATTCATTAGGCCACGAAGTCGCCGATGAACTTATTAAAAAAGTTGCAGAGCGATTAAAATGCTCACTACGTTCATCAGACAGTATTGCACGATTTGGTGGTGATGAATTCGTGGTCCTGGTTGAAGATATTCACCAAATAGAAGAGGTATTACTTATTTGTACCAAACTTATGGATTGCGTGAATCAAAATATAAGTATTAACGACCAAGTAGTGAATATTAATTTAAGCATTGGTGTTGCTATTTCTCCTGATGATGCAACACAAAGTGGTGCCTTACTGAAGGCGGCAAACATTGCGCTCTATCATGCCAAAGGTGCGCTTGAAAGTAATTATCAATTTTACAAACAAGAAATGAATCAGCATGTTCAAAAAGCCCTTCATTTAGAATCACAGTTAACAAAAGCTTATCAAGAGCATGAGTTTTGTAATTACTACCAACCTATTATAAATGCTCACACACATCAAACTGAAGGCTTTGAAGTATTACTTCGCTGGCCTGAAAATAAACGAATCCAAACACAGGAGTTTTCGTTAGCGGCTGAAGGTGTTGGTTTAATAACTAAAATAATGCTACAAACCTTTGGCAGAGCATTGAATGAGCTTAACGAATGGCGAAAAGCATCTCCTGATTTGTATTTATCGATTAACTTATCGGCATTAGATTTTGAATTTATAGAGCTTGTGCCAGAGATTAAAAAAGCGCTTATTAATGCTAACGTGCCATCAGAGGCTATTGTATTTGAAATAACAGAATCTATTTTAATGCGTGACTCAAACCTTGCACTGCAAAGTATGAAAAAGCTAAAAGAGTTAGGCTGTAAACTCTATATGGACGACTTTGGTACCGGCTATGCATCGCTGACTTACTTAAAGCGTTTTCCTATAGATGTGCTTAAGATTGATCGAAGTTTTGTTCAAGACATCGGCATTGACTCTGATGATGAGGCAATTATTGAATCAACACTCACATTGGCACATAGTTTAGGCAAAGAGTGTGTGGCTGAGGGCGTTGAAAGCCAGCAGCAGCTTCTGTTTTTAACCACGTTAGGGTGCAAGCATTTTCAGGGCTATTTGTTTAGTAAGCCGGTTCCAAGTGAAGATGTGCCAGCGCTTATAATACGTGACTGGCAAGATATTTTTGGTAGTAATCTACACGAAGATCATAGATAAGCGGCCATAAATATCAAAAATAGTGTTATTAGCCCTTTTGGGCACAGTGAACGTTAAGTTGTTAAAGTAATATTAGAGCGCCTTACTGATTTTAGGCGCTCTGAACATAACGTAAGTTATATTGCTGAGTTTATTTTGTGTTGAGCACCATGTTAATACTGCCTTCTTCAAAATCGCGGCTTACTTTAAAGCCCAGCTTGCGGGCAAGTTCAATCATACCTGTGTTTTCTGGTAGTGTTATACCTTCAATCCATTCAACGCCTTGGCGTTTACAATGGTTAATTGCAGCATTCATTAAAATTCGACCTAGCCCTAAGCCCTGGCAGTCAGAACTAACCACAATAGCAAACTCGGCATGCACGTTGTCGGGATCCATAATCACACGCGACACCCCTAAGGTGCGTGTTTTTCCTTCTAAGCGTTGGCAAACAATAAACGCCATTTCTCGGTCGTAATCAATTTGAGTCATTTTAGCGAGTTGATCGTGGTTAAATTGAGGTAACTCGCCAAAAAAGCGTTTGTAACGATCCTCTTTATTGAGTGATTGATCAAATGCCTTATGGGCTTGCTCATCTTCAGGTTTTATTGGCCTAAGCGTTGCTTGAGTATTATTTTTTAGCGTTACTATTTCTACAAGATCTATAGGGTAGGGGCGAATACATAACCGTTTACGGTTACTTTTTGACTGGTATCGATTTAGCGTTATGGTGGCATCAAGTACTAAAAATTGCCCGTTACTTGCAAGTATTGGGTTAAGTTCCATTGCGCTAATATCGGGTTGATCCACAACGAGCTGTGAAATACGCGTGAGCAACGCACATAAACGATATTTGTCTACCTTTTCAGGTAAAATGCGATCTTTTAATACGCCTTTATCATGTGCGGCAGCAATTAAATATTTAGCCAAGTTCATATTAAGGGGAGGGAGAGCCACTGCCGCTTGAGCGTACTCAAGCCCTGTACCTGCCTCACCAAGTAAAATAACGGGGCCAAAATTAGGCTCTGTTTTAATTGCAATCCGCAGCTCGTTTGCACCTGCACGCGGTGCCATTTTTTGGAGTGAAAACCCATCAATAGTGGCATCCGGATAAGTGTTTTTAATACGAATAAGCATCGCAAATGCGGTTTGCTCAACTTCATTGGCATCGTTGAGATTTAAAACCACGCCGCCGACTTCAGACTTAGAAGCAATACTTGGGCTTATAAGCTTGAGGGCAACGGGAAAACCAAGCTCTATTGCTTGCTCTTTTGCCTCAGTGGGTGTGTACGCCACTTTAGTTTCAATACATTCAACACCATAGTGGCTTAGTACTTGGCTTGCATTGTGAGTGGGTAGATAGGTTTGTTCTTCATCTAAATATTCAGTTATTAACGTTGTGGCAGCAGCTTTGTTTATTTTTGCATCGTCGGTGTTCGACTCTGGCGTTTGCGTTAAATGTTTTTGGTTTCGACGATACGATACCAAGTGCATAAACGCACCGACAGCGCCTTCAGGTGTTCGATAAGTAGGAATTGCATTATTAGCGCATATTTTTCTGGCTGCAAATGAAGCATCTTCACCCATAAAGTTGGTAAACACATAAGGGCGAGCCATTTTGGGCAACGTTTGCAGCGCTTGAACAATAACACTGGCATAGTCTTCACTTGGAGCCAGTGCCGATGGGGTATGTATTATCAATAAGTTTTTTACTTCTTTTGCATGCAATAATATTTCTAATGCTTGTTTGTAACGCGCTGGTGCCGAGTCACCAAAAATATCAATCGGGTTGGAGGTTGCTTCCGAGCGGGGAATAACGTGATTAAGCGCACTGCGTGTTTCACTACTAAGCGCCGCTAATTTCCCAGATCGTTGAATTAGCTCATCGACCGCCATAACACCCGGGCCTCCACCATTTGTTAAAATAGTGAGCTGTTCAACTTGCAATAATTTTGGGTGCATGGCGAGCGTTTGTGTTGCAGCAAATAGCTCTCGTAGGTCGTTAACGCGCAGCATACCCGCACGTTGAAATAATGCATCGTATACGGCATCAGAGCTTTGTTTTCCACCGGAATGGATCTCTGCAGCAAGAGCGCCAGCATTTGTCTTTCCAGTTTTTATGGCAATAACAGGTTTACTAAATGCAGCCGCTCTTGCGGCCGAAATAAAGCCACGGATGTCTTCAATATTATCAATATAAAGTAAAATAGCTTTAGTTTTTGAATCACGCCCTAAAAAGTCGAGCAGCTCATCAAAATCAATATCTAAACACCCCCCCACAGAAACAAAGTATGAAAAGCCAATATCTTTATTTTTAGCCCAATCTAAAATAGTGGAACAAACTGCTGCAGATTGCGACACAAAGGCAATTTTACCTGGGCTTGCCACTGTATGAGAAAAGCTGGCATTTAAACCAATGTGAGGAATTAATAGCCCTAAGCTATTAGGGCCTAATAAAGTAACGTTGTGTTTATGGGCGCATGCTTTTAGATCACTTTTTTGATCGTTCGTTAAGCCATCGGCAATAATAATAGCGCTTTTACAGCCCAGCTCGCCTAGTTGGCTAATAATGTCGAACAGGGTATTTTTATTGGTACAAATAACGGCAAGATCAGGCACCTTAGGCAGATCATTAATACACGGGTATGCAAGTACGCCATGAACAGCGCTATAGCTTGGCGTTACAGGCATGATTGGTCCTTTAAAACCGCCTTGTAATAAATTACGCATAACGACAAAACCGGCACGAGAGGCATTATTTGACGCGCCTATCACGGCCACTGAGCTTGGATTAAAAAACTGACTAATTCGCTTTAGGCTCATTGCGTTTCCTTAGCTTTAAAATTTTGCGTTATACATTGTCTCAATGTACCCTGTTTAGCAGGTTATTTCGAGTTTATAGATACGTATTATTGATATCAATCAAGGAGTGTACTGTGGTTAAAACACCTGGTTTTCACACTGTGCTGGCGGCTATTTTTTTAAGCCTAGGCTTAATTAGCTTAGGGTTTATTTTAAAAAGTGCAGCACTAAATGTAAAAGAAATGGAGCGTACAGTACAAGTTAAAGGATTAGCAGAGCAAGAGGTGATTGCCGATACTGTTATATGGCCTTTGCAATTTAGCGATGCAGATAACGACCTTGAAAAGTTGGTAAATAGGGTTGAGAAAAAAAACGCTGCCGTGATCGCATTTTTAAAACTGCATGGTTTTGATGACGCCGAAATATCACTTGGTAGCCAATCTATTGTTGATAAACAAGCGCGCGAGTACGGCAATGAAAATCAGCAATTTAGGTACATTGTTCGTTCAAATATGACCGTTTATTCTAGCGCTGTAGACAAGGTGCAAAATGCGCTGAGCAAAGTAAGCCAATTAGCTAAACAAAATATTGCCATAATACAAGATAGTTACGAAACACGTGTTGAGTATATTTTTACAGGGCTAAACGATGTGAAACCGGCCATGGTGCAACAAGCAACTGAAAAAGCCCGCGAAGTGGCTAACAAGTTTGCTAGGGATTCCAATTCAAAATTAGGCAAAATAAAAACAGCTCGCCAAGGGCAGTTTAGTATTACTAATCGCGATTCAAATACACCACAAATAAAAAACGTAAGAGTCGTAACCACTATTGAATACTACTTAAACGACTAAGATCTATTTATTATTCGAGATTAAATTTACATCGGTGTGTATGGTATTTATGTAGTTCATTAGGTTACATATCTCGTACCTTGGTAAAATAGTTACTCGATTAGCCAACGCTTAATCTATCAAGGTTCTCACGACCTAAACCGCTTTAACTAAATGTGCAACTTGCGCGGTTGAACGTTGCAGGTAAGCAGCACTAAGTAAAATACTGGTTTCGTTAAGATCTGTTCCTTTTAATATATTTGCCAAGTGCTGTTTAGCTGTTGGGTTTTGTTTTTGTTCTATTTCCATCAGGGCTAACAGTGCTGAAAATTCATGCTTAACCGGCGTGCTTGGTTTATTTGCATACGCAATATAACAAGCAACAGGTGTTAAGCCACGAGCATTGGGTTGGGCAAGCGCTTTTACTAAGTCGTCATTAGATTCAAATAACATTAATGAGCGTATATAGTTAAATGCCAGCTTTTGGGCATTAGCGTGTTTAAATACAGTGTGTAACACATTATTGCCTTGGGTATCTTGTGCCAAGAAGCCCTTACTTTCTCTAAGCGCCGGAGTAAAAAACGTCAAGGCATCTGTGGTTGTTAACTGATTAATAAAAGGTGCAGGTGGGGTATTGCTTGTTAAAATACGTGTTGCTACATTTTGCATAAAATCGTACTTAATACTCATACGCAAAGCGCTTTCGTATAGATGATTAAGCTGTAATGTTTGTTGTGCTTGGTTTAACTGCTTAAAGTCATTATCAAGTTCATTTAATTGATGCTTTGAAATACGTGCGTTAAGTAACTGTATGCATAACTCCATAATTTTTGCGCCTCTTAAATACCTTTTGTTTAGCTTAACCTATTATTGCCAATTGGTACAAAATACAAAAAAGGCCGCATAAGCGACCTTTTAGTTAGCTTTATAAATTGGGATTAAGCTTTTTTGCTTGCTACCCATTCATTTACAAAGTTTTCTAGTACGTTTAGTGGCACAGGGCCATTTTTTAGCACTACATCGTGGAACTGACGAATATCAAACTTGTCGCCAAGTTGCTTTTTAGCGTCTTCACGTAGTTCTAAAATTTTCAACATACCTACTTTGTAAGCCGTTGCTTGCGAAGGCATTACAATGTGACGTTCAACCATTTTAACGCCGTCAGAAGTGGCATTAGGGGTGTTATTCACGTAGTAATCAATCCCTTCTTGGCGAGTCCACTTCATTGCGTGAATACCTGTATCAACCACTAAACGGCACGCGCGCCATAATTCCATAGAAAGACGACCAAAGTCTGAGTATGGGTCTGAGTACATACCCATTTCTTTAGGTACAAGCTCAGAGTATAAACCCCAACCTTCAATGTAGGCTGTGTAGCCGCCAAACTTACGGAACTTAGGCACACCTTCTAGTTCTTGCGAAATAGCTATTTGCATGTGGTGACCCGGAATACCCTCATGGTAAGCCAGTGCTTCCATTTGGTACGTTGGCATCGCTTCCATGTCATAAAGATTTGCGTAGTAAATACCTGGGCGTGAACCATCTGGCGCAGGCTGTTGGTAAAATGCTTTACCCGCCGCTTTTTCACGGAAAGCTTCAACTGCTTTTACTTTAAGGTCGGCTTTTGGCTTCACAATAAATAGCTCATCAAGACGCACTTTCATTGTGTCGATCATGGCTGTTGCTTCGTCAAGGTAGCGTTGTTTACCCTCTGCTGTATTTGGGTAGTAAAATTGCTTATCAGTTTTCATAAACTGCATAAACGCTTTTAAATCGCCCTTAAAGCCTACTTTATCTTTAATCTCACGCATTTCGTCATGTATACGGCTTACTTCTGATAGCCCAATAGCATGAATTTCTTTTGCAGTTAAATCAGTGGTAGTTGTGCGTTTAAGTGCATTATTGTAAAAGGTATTACCTTCAGGTAATTTCCAAGCACCATCACGGTCGTCAGCACGTTTTTCAAGTTGTGCTAGGTAGTTAATAAGCTTTGAGTAAGCTGGTTTAACTGCTGATTTTAACGCGTCAGTTGCCTCACTGATAAGTGCATCTTTTTCGTCTTGGCTGATTTCAAGTGCCGTTACTTTGCGTTTGAAGTCTGCTAAAAGTGTTGAATCGTCACCTTTTTCAAATGGTGCACCTTGAATAATGTTTTTGCTTGAATCAATAACATGTGGAAACACAAACTTAGGCGCAATAATGCCTTTGTCTGCTCGTGTTTCTAAATCAGTTACCAATTGGTCAAATACCGTAGGCACCCCATTTAAACGCGAAATGTAGTCTTTTGCTTCTTTAACATTACTAATTGAATGCTGATTTATTAAAAATGCAGGCACCATAGAGTGTGTACCAAACATTTGGTTTACAGGGTAGTTGTGGTAACGCCATTTAAAGTCAGCAATTGAGCTTTCTAAGTCTTGTTTTTTTAAGTCGTAGCTTACTTTAGTTGCATCGTCTAGCAGGTCGCGGTTAATCGCGTTTAGGGCAACTAAGTCGGCTTTAGTTTCAGCGAGGTCTTTGAGTTTTTGCTCTTCGCTGCCGTCATCCCACTTATCGTAATCTTTTTTAATACCCATGTAAGTTTGGTAAACCGGGCTGCTCATCACATCACGGTTAAAGGTATCTTCAAAAAACGCATTGGCTTTGTCAATTTCGCTTTGTACAGGTTGCGCTTGTACAATTGGGGTTGTTACAGATTGTTGTGGTGCTTGTTGGCAACCAGCAAGGAGTGCAACACTCACAGCTGCCGCAATAAAGGTAAGTTTACGCATTGTTTTCCCTTTTGTTGTTAGAAACCCATTAGGGTATTTTAATTTTTCATGTATTCGCTTTACATGATGTATAACGCCCAATGCATTATACGAACAATTCTAGCAGGTCATTTAAAAAGCGATGCCCTTTAAGGCTCACTTGCCAGTGACCGTCTTTTTCTATTAATAAACCGGTGTTTATGGCTTTATTTAAAGCTGCTTGTTGGCTTTGCAATGGCTGATTAGTTAGCGCACTGTAGTCTTCAATCGGGCATGGTTCGACAAGGCGAAAGCGATTCATAAAAAACTCAAAGGCCAAATCGTCTTGCTCAACGTGCCAGCTTTTATACAAATAAGTCTTTACCATATCCATGTAGCCACGGGGATGTTTGACCTTTTCAGTTCGGGTAATTATGCCGGTTTTTGCATTGGTAACCTTACCATGGGCACCACAGCCAATCCCCAGATAATCGCCAAACCGCCAATAATTTAAGTTATGTTGGCATTGATAGCCCGGTTTTGCATACCCTGAAATTTCGTATTGTATATAACCTGCTTCTGCAAGTAGTGTTTGGCCTTGTTCTTGAATATCCCACAGAGTTTCATCTTGAGGAAGTGTTGGCGGTTTAGATGCAAACTGAGTATTGGGCTCTATGGTAAGTTGGTACCACGAAATATGTGGCGGATCGAGGGCAATAATTTGCCTTAAATCACTTAATGCATCGTCTAGGGTTTGCCCTGGTAAGCCGTGCATTAAATCAAGATTAAAGCTATTTAAACCAGCCTCCTTGGCTTGCTCTGCTGCATAGGTCGCTTCGTTAGCACCATGAATGCGGCCAAGCGCTTTTAACTTGTCGCTTTGCAGGCTTTGTATGCCAATTGAAATGCGGTTTATACCCGCTTTTACGTACTCTTTAAAGCGGCCTGTTTCTACTGTACCTGGGTTTGCTTCGAGGGTTATTTCACAGTTATCAGTGAGGCCTATAAGGCTATCTACTTCGCTTAGTAGGCGTTTGTAAGCATCACCAGTTAATAAACTTGGCGTACCGCCACCAATAAATATACTGTGAATTTTGCGCCCTTGCACTAAGTGTAAGTCGGCTTTTAAATCGTCTATTAAATGCTGAACATATTCGGCTTCTGGTATGTCACCTTTTTGTCCATGGCTATTAAAATCGCAATAGGGGCACTTTTGCACACACCAAGGTACGTGCACATATAAACTTAGAGGAGGAAGAGTCACAGGCCGCCTTTTAGTTGTAGCTCATTTAGCAAAGCCTGTAGTGCTTGACCGCGGTGGCTCACAGCATTTTTATGCTCTTTGGTTAACTCGGCGCTGGTACAGTTTTGCTCTTCAACAAAAAATACCGGGTCGTAACCAAACCCGCCTTCGCCATGTTGGGTTTGTGTAATTTCGCCTTCCCAGCTTGCGCTGCAAATAAGCGGGGTAGGGTCATCGGCGTGGCGCATTAATACTAATACACACCAAAAACGCGCTTTACGATTTGGGTTATTACCTAAATCATTAAGTAGTTTATCTATGTTGTCTTGATCGCTTGCGCTCTCACCAGCAAAGCGAGCAGAGTAAACCCCCGGTGCACCATTTAAACCATCAACCTCTAAGCCGGAATCATCAGCTATGGCTGGCATACCCGTAATTTTAGCTGCATGACGGGCTTTAATAATAGCATTTTCAACAAAGGTAGTACCTGTTTCGGCTACTTCGCCAACGTTAAAATCACTTTGTGGAACTACATTAATATTAAGTGGGCTTAACATGTTGGCCAGCTCACTTACTTTGCCAGGGTTACCCGTGGCAAGGACTAAAGTTTTGTTCATAATATTATTTATCTACGTAAAATTTTTGCTGAAATTGCAGTGTTTGAAATTGATTGCTTTGCTGTATTTCAATTTCAAAGCGCAGTATTTCTTCGTTTGTAAAATCGACTTGGGCAAGGTAATAAATCGACTCGCCTTCAATTACTTCTTTAAAGTTAAGCGTTTGTTTGTTGCCAAGTAGGTTTCTGGCTGTGCCAGATAACTTGGCCTTTTGAGCTGCGTTGCCTGTATTGTTTTTTAACACAGAAATATTAACAATCCCTTTATAGCCACTGCGCTCAAGCCCATAAGCCTTGGCAATTTGTGGCTGAATAAAGGTTGATGGAAAAGCTATGTAATGTACTTGCCACGGGCCAAGTTCTTTATATTGCCCGCCCAATGTTTGTTCGCTGTGTGCGTTAAATGCGAATGTTAAACAAGCAATAAAACAAAATTTAATTAACCGATTCATTGTTCACTCCAAAAATATAAAAAAGAGGCCATAAGGCCTCTTTTACTTAAAACAAAAGCTTAAGCTAAAAAGTCCATTAACAGCATTTGCAAAAACTGAATACCAATAATTAATACAAGTACTGATAAATCTAACCCACCCATTGGTGGAATAATTTTACGAAGTGGCTTGAGCATTGGCTCAGTAAGCTGGTGGAAAACAGCTTCAATAGGGTTGTAGCCTTGGCTTACCCAGCTTAAAATAGCACGGATAATTAATACCCAAAATACTAAGTTTAAGCCTTCTTTTATTACGGTAATTAGAGCTTGAATAAACACGGGTTGCGCAGCCCATGCGCCGTAAATTACCAACATTAAAGTACTAATTTTGGCAATAGCTACAATAAATGCCAGCAATAGTGAGGCTAGATCAAGCCCACCTAACCCGGGTATAATTTTACGTAAAGGGTTGACTGCAAACGACGTTGCTTTAACCACAAATTGGCTCATTGGGTTGTAAAAATCGGCTTTTGCCCACTGTAGCCAAAAACGCAGTAGTACCACCATTAAAAACAAATCAAACAGAGTACTGATCAAAAATTGCATGGCATTCATAGTGTAACCTTTAATAATAAAGTAGTTTTAAAGTTCTTTTTCCATTTGCATCGCTCGAGCAATACACGCATCCATCGCATCGCCAACGGTTTTAGTTAAGCCTTCGTCTTTTAAATACTCAACTGCGGCATGTGTAGTACCGCCTTTAGATGTTACGTTTGCGCGTAGCTGAGAAATGCTAATTTCTGGTTGGCTTAACGCCATTTCTGCTGCGCCTAGTGCTGTTTGTTGTACTAAACGACGAGCATCTTCATCATTAAAGCCAAGCGCTTTTGCTTTTTCTTCAATGGCTTCCATAAATAAGAAAAAGTAAGCTGGTGATGAACCTGTTACTGCAATGATATCGTTAATTTGCGCTTCTTGTTCGACCCACACCACAATACCTGTGCACTCAAATACTTGTTGAACAAATTCATGTTCTTGCTGCGTTTCGCCAGCGCCAAATAAGCCAGAGACGCCACGCCCTAATAAAGACGGCGTATTAGGCATGCAACGTACAATTTTTACATCTTGCCCTAGCATTTCGCGCAAGCGGCTTACTGTTAAACCAGCAGCTACTGAGATAAATAGTTTATTACTGAAATCGATGCCAGACTCTTGAAACGATTTACATAAATCGCCCATCATTTGTGGCTTTACAGACAAAACAATTACATCAGCATCGCGTAGGGCTTCGTTATTGTCACTGGTGGTTTGCACCTTGAAATCGGCTGCTACCTTTGCAAGCTTTTCTTGGTTGCGGTTAGTCGCAATGATGTTGTTTGCGTCAAAGCCGTTTTTTACCATGCCACCAATAATAGCGTAGCTCATGTTACCTGTGCCTATAAATGCGATTTTTTTATCTGACATAAATCTGTTTTTACCTTTTAAGTTCGTGTTCCAAAAATGTCTGTTCCGATCCTCACCATAGTTGAGCCTGCACTAATTGCGGCTTCAACGTCATTACTCATACCCATAGATAGAGTGTCTAACTGTGGATATTGGGCCTTTAGTTTATCAAAGCAAGTTTGTAATTGCTCAAAATATTGAGTTTGTGTCGTTGGATCGTCACTTTTTGCAGGAATAGCCATCAAACCACGTAATCTTAACTGATCACATTGGCTAATAAATTCAGCAAGATTTGCGATGTCATTGGGATGACAACCTGATTTAGCCTCCTCGGCGCTAATATTTACCTGAATAAGTACATTAAGTGGTGGTTTACTGGTTGGGCGCTGAGCGCTGAGGCGCTTGGCTATTTTGATTCGATCAACGCTTTGTACCCAATCAAAATTTTCTGCCACTAAAGCACTTTTATTTGACTGGATAGGGCCAATGAAATGCCAAATGATATCGCTATATGTGTGCAGTTGAGCTATTTTATCTACAGCTTCTTGAACATAAGACTCACCAAACTGGCGTTGGCCATAATTGTAGGCAGCAACGATATCGTCGCTAGGTTTGGTTTTAGACACCGCCAGTAAGGTTATTTCATTTTTGCTTCTGTGCGTGTTTTTTGCCGCGTTTGAAATTCTTGCGTAGGCGCAAGTGAGTCGTTCTGCTATTGTAACCATATAATTATCAGCCAGTTGTGGAGTCATAAATGGATATTACCGAATTATTAGCGTTTAGTGTGCAACACAATGCATCCGATTTACATTTATCGTCGGGTGTTTCACCTATGATACGCGTAGATGGTGATGTTCGCCGCATTAATATACCAGCCCTTGCAGATAAAGACGTAAACAGTTTAGTTTACGATATTATGAACGATACTCAGCGCAAAGATTACGAACAAAACCTTGAGGTGGATTTTTCGTTTGAGGTTCCTAATCTTGCTCGCTTTCGTGTTAATGCCTTTAATTCAAACCGCGGTCCCGCGGCAGTATTTCGTACTATACCGAGTGAAGTATTAACACTTGATGATTTAGGCGCGCCAGATATTTTTAAAACAATATCAGATAACCCGCGTGGGTTAGTGCTTGTTACCGGGCCAACAGGTTCGGGTAAATCAACAACACTTGCGGCCATGGTTGATTACATAAATCAAAATAAGCATCACCATATTTTAACGATTGAAGATCCAATCGAATTTGTTCACGATAACAAGTTAAGCTTAGTTAACCAACGTGAAGTACATCGTGATACACACAGTTTTTCAAACGCACTACGTAGTGCGCTGCGTGAAGACCCCGATGTTATATTAGTGGGTGAGCTGCGTGATTTAGAAACTATTCGCCTAGCGATGACCGCTGCTGAAACCGGTCATTTAGTGTTTGGTACGTTGCATACAACCTCAGCGCCCAAAACCATTGACCGTATTATTGATGTATTCCCTGGTGAAGAAAAAGCAATGGTACGCTCTATGTTGTCTGAGTCATTGCGTGCGGTTATTTCACAAACGCTCCTTAAAAAAATTGGTGGTGGGCGAGTGGCAGCTCATGAAATTATGATTGGTGTACCCGCCATACGTAACTTAATTCGTGAAGACAAAATTGCACAAATGTACTCGTCTATTCAAACTGGCGCCTCAATTGGTATGCAAACAATGGATCAATGTTTAACAAACTTAGTTAACCGAGGCATTGTGACCAACACCGCAGCGCAAGCTAAAGCGCAAGACAAAACACAATTTGGTGGTTAAGGAATTAGAATGACTTTATCTTTAAACCGTTACTTAATCACTATGATTGAGAAAAAAGGCTCTGATTTATTTGTATCTAGCCGTTTACCTGTTAGTGCAAAAATAAACGGTGAACTAATTCAATTGGGCGATGACAAACTCACTGACGAAGAGTCTCTGCAGTTGGTTGAGTCTGCGATGAGCGAAAAGCAAAAAGCGGAGTTTCATGCTACTAAAGAATGTAACTTTGCTATTGCAACCGACGAAGGGCGTTTTCGTATTTCTGCGTTTTGGCAGCGCGATAGAGCAGGTATGGTTATTCGCCGAATTGTGACACAGATCCCCGATGTCAGTGATTTGGGCCTACCCTCGACACTCACCGACGTCATTATGGCTAAGCGCGGTTTAGTTTTGTTTGTTGGTGGAACAGGAACCGGTAAGTCGACCTCATTAGCAGCCTTAATTGGCTACAGAAATCGAAATCAACGGGGTCATATTTTAACAATTGAAGATCCTATTGAGTTTGTTCATGAGCACCGCAAAAGTATTATTACCCAACGCGAAGTAGGGCTCGATACAGATAGTTTTGAGTCGGCGCTTAAAAGCTCATTACGTCAAGCTCCTGATGTTATTTTAATTGGTGAAATACGATCGCAAGAAACCATGGAATACGCATTAAGCTTTGCTGAAACAGGGCATTTATGTGTGGCTACACTGCATGCCAACAATGCCAACCAAGCCATTGACCGTATTATGCATTTGGTACCAAAAGAAAAGCATGACAAGCTAAAATACGATCTAGCCCTTAACTTACGCGCCATTGTAGCTCAACAATTAATACCTACCTCAGATGGTGACGGCCGCGTTGCCGCCATAGAAATATTACTTAATTCACCTATGGTGGCAGAGCTGATTAAAAACGGCGATATTGGCGGCATTAAAGAGGCCATGGCTAAATCTAACGATATGGGCATGCAAACCTTTGACCAAGCCCTTTTTGAGTTATACAGGCAGCAACGTATTAATTATGCAGATGCACTGCATCATGCTGACTCACCAAATGACTTACGCTTGATGATTAAACTGCGCAATAACGAACAACAAGGTGCGGGCTTTTTACAAGGTGTCACTATTGATGGAATGGGGGATGACGATAACTAATTAGTTATTGTTATTAAAAAAGCGCGACTTTCCAGCCGCGCTTTTTTAGTATTTAACACACCTAATTACAGCGTTACTCACCGTAAAATGATTCAAAAAAACTTTCTAAAATAATTACCGCAGACATATTATCTACATTTCCTTTACCTAAATTTTTATAACCGCCTTGCTCAAATAAACGGGCTTTTGCGTCAGCAGTTGTTAGGCGCTCATCTTGTGTTTGCACAGGAATGCCATAGTGATTATGTAATCTGTTAGCAAACTTTTTAGCTTTGAATGTCACCTCTTGTGAAGTGCCATCCATATTAAGCGGTAAACCGACCACCATTAAATCTGGCTGCCATTCGTTTACTTGCACTGCGATATGATCCCAGTTTGGAATACCATCTTGCGCTTTTACGGCTTTAAGGCTTGATGCGCTGCCAGTGAGTTCTTGCCCCACGGCAATACCAATACTTTTAGTGCCAAAATCAAATCCCATTACGGTGCGCTCGCCTTGTGGCTTAAATGTTCTTTTTGTCATTGATAATGTTTTACTTAGGCTGCTTTTCAAGCCGTTATGTTAAAGGTTTACATAAAAAAATTCACTTGTAATAGCGTATCTATTTCCAAGTGAATTTATATTATGAACTTAATTTAGAAAGGGGATATTTAAGCATGCCCGGCTTCAGGGCTGAGTTGGCCTATATCAAAGCCAAGCATTGAAACGGCTTTTTCCCATCGTTTTTCAGCGGGCGTGTTAAAAATAATGGCCGGATCCGCTTCTATAATTAGCCAGCTGTTATCAAGCAGTTCTTGTTCTAGTTGGCCTTGTTCCCAACCTGCATACCCTAAGGTGATAATAAATTGCTCAGGGGCATGTGCTGTCGTTAAACTTGCTAGCACGTCTTTAGAGGTGGTGATCATAATATCACTACTGAGCTTTTGGCTTGAGGTATACCCGAGCTTAGGGGAGTGAAGCACAAAACCTCTATCTGTTTTAACTGGACCACCTGCAAACACAGCTACTTTAGCTGCTTGCTGGGTTTTGTCGTTATCGATTTCTATTTTATCAAGTAGCTCACCAACGGTTACGTTGATGGGTTGGTTTATCACCAATCCCATAGCCCCATCTTCATTGTGCTCGCAAATATACGTAACAGCACGTTTAAAAAAAGGGTCTTGCATTGACGGCATGGCGATTAAAAAATGATTTTCTAATGACTGCATAGATTTCACCCTTTCAGTTAATGAATTTTGAGTATGGCACAACCCTGTATTTTATAACTAAATAAGTTAACTGATTTTATTAAAATATTAATACAGCAAGTGCTGCATTAATATTTAAACGTTAAACGCATTGTGTTCAGTCACTTTAACTTATTTAACCTGAGGCTAGACTATTTAGCTAATTTTCTCTCAATAGCATCAAAAAGAATACCTGTGATTGATATATCATACGCGGCTTCAATTTCACGCACACACGTAGGTGCTGTTACATTAATTTCGGTTAGCTTGTCGCCAATAATATCAAGGCCAACAAATACAAGGCCTTTTTCTTTAAGCGTGGGCGCAACGGCCTGTGCAATTCTCATATCTGACTCGCTCAATGGGCGAGCTTCACCACGACCGCCTGCTGCAAGATTTCCGCGAGTTTCTCCGTTTTGTGGAATACGTGCTAAGCAGTAGGGAATGACTTCGCCGTCAACCACAAGAACGCGTTTATCGCCTTGTGTGATAGCAGGAACATAATTTTGTACCATGGCATAACGGCTGCCATGTTCGGTCAGAGTTTCGCAAATAACACCTATGTTTGCATCATCTTCTTTTACACGAAAAATAGACGCGCCGCCCATACCGTCAAGTGGCTTTAAAATAATGTCTTTATGCTCAGCTAAAAATTCACGAATTTGTTTTTGGCTGCGCGTAACTAAGGTATCTGGAGTGTGTTCGCTAAACCATGCAGTAAACAGCTTTTCGTTAGCATCACGCAAGCTTTGTGGTTTATTAATAATTAACGTGCCTTCATCTTCAGCGCGCTCTAAAAGATACGTTGCGTAAATGTATTCAGTGTCAAACGGCGGATCTTTGCGCATTAAAATTACATCAAGATCGGCAAGGGCAATGGTGGTTTTTTCTTCTAGTTCGTACCATTTTTCTTCGTTGTTAAATACACGCGCTTTGGCAGCGGTGGCATAAGACTTACCTTTACGAAGTGATAAATCATCCATCTCCATATAGTAAATTTCGTAGCCACGCTCTTGCGCCTGCATCATCATTGCAAAGCCGGTGTCTTTTTTGATGTTAAACCCACTAATAGGATCTGAAATAATACCTAATTTAATTGCCATGCGCTGTGCCTTAATCTATGTGTAATTACTACTAGAGTTTACTAATAGCTTTGATATGAGGGTGTTTTTAGCTATTTCAATTAGCTAAATCACCAAATTGTAGCTGTAATGCACTTAAGACCGTTAAAGCGGCGGTTTCAGTTCGTAAAACACGTGGCCCTAAACGAATATCAACAAATTCTTGTTGTTTAGTTTGTGCCATTTCTTCGTCAGTAAAGCCGCCTTCTGGGCCGACTAAAAACCGAACGCCATCTTTAGGTACAGTAATGGTTTTAATGCTGTGTTCTGCGCGAGGATGAAGCGTGAGCTTTATCGCGTTAGTTGATTGCTCAAGCCACTGTTTTATGTCTATAGGGGGGTGAACAACCGGTACATAATTACGCCCTGACTGCTCGGCTGCCGCAATCGCTATTTTTTGCCATTGTTGATGCTTTTTATCAAGGCGGTCGCCAATGAGCTTTACGCCACAGCGCTGACTAAAAATAGGGGTGATTTCGGTAATACCTAACTCAACGGACTTTTGAATTGTAAAATCCATTTTATCACCACGCGATACGCATTGGCCTAAGTGAATTTTTAATGGTGATTCTACGTCGTGAGGATTAAACTGCTGTGGCATAACCACTACATTTTTTTTACTCACTTCTATAATTTCACTTAGGTATTCACCACCTTCGCCATTAAAAATAGACACATGTTCGCCTACTTTCATGCGAAGTACTCTGCCTATGTGGCCAGCTGCATCGTCATCGAGTGACACGGGAGTGTTTAGTGTAATAGGAGACGCTTGGTAAATATGAGGAACTCGCATGTGATTTCACTTATAAGTTTGCGATAAAGTTATATACCGCTATGTTAAGTAAGCTGCGAGCTAGGTGCAATTATTTATTGTTTATTAAGTAACTCTGTTAACTCAATAATATCGACTGATGTATCGGCTATGTCGGTATGACAAGATAGGTGGTTTGAAAAGCCTTCGTCTTTTACAGGGCTAAAAGCAAAACCGCTTTCATCTTGAGTGACTAAAAAACGTTTTTCATGCAGTGAGTTATAAATAAAACGTTGTTTTTCATCAGCCAGTAAATAATCGGTTTGATTAAACAATACACCTTTAATGTCGTGATGTTCATGTAAATAACTGGCAAGCTCAGAAACGCTAATTTCGTTTTCAAAATCGCAATAACAATAATCTTTAATGAGTTCATCAAACATCATTTTAACTAACTGGCGAGTATTGGCACCTGCAATGACTAAGGTACTTGGGGCATCTCGCTTTGCACTATTAAAATAGTGACCAGCAAACGCTCTGCTAAATTCGTTATCTATATCGATTAATAGATAGTTAGTAACTTCAAATGGCATAATGTCCCAGTGCAATTAAGCAAAGTGTTATGTAAGCAAGTTTTGTGTAAGCCCAAGCGAAAAATGTTTAATGTTAAATAGAAAACATGCTAATTAGTAAATAGCCTATTGCACAAAAAACAGCAAATTCAATACAAGCAATACCTATGTTGTCTTGATGATCAACTTCAAGTGCAGCATCAATATTGGGTAGTGATATTTTTTTTACAATAAATGTTAACGCATATAACAGTATCCACATTACACCGCAATGCATTACCAGTGTAAACAGGTTTTCAACCATTTTACCGTTTTGAAACGTAGCACTCGACAAGCCTGCATACGAGGCAAGCGCTAAACCAATTGATTTACCAGCATAGCGAATACCAATAGAGGTATTTTCTAAATTAAAATTACTTTGTAGCGAAGCGCCTTGATTGGCTTTTGCAAAACGATGTTCGCGTATTTTACTATCAAGTGCAAACATACCTTGCAGTAAAAAAAAGCTGACTAACGCGATTAATAAGTTACTGAAGCCTTGAGTGTGGGTCCATGTGTAAAGGCCTAAAGTCATAATGAAATTAGCTATTAGCATGCCAGAGTCTACTAAGGCGGCGCATACATTTTGTTTTAAAATAGCAGCTTCTTCGTTAAAACGATGCAAAATCCACTTTCGGTGAATCAAATGTCCCACTTTTATAAATGAAAACAACAGCAACACTAATATTGCTACTTTAAGTGGATTAGATTGTGCGGTACTTACACTTATTTCATCAAATAAAAAGGCAATGGTTGCAATAACAACCGAAATCTCTGAAGCAAAATTGATCCCCATTGCAAAGTTATCATGCTGGGCTAATTCATCTTTAAGCGCTTGTTTTAATTTAATTTGAGTTATTATTCTTAATGAAAAAATAGTTAAGCAAATAACAGCAAAACTAATAGTAATCGCAACAAAACTAGTGTTAGATAAAGATAAATATGACATGGTTGTCCTAATTAGAGTTAACCTTTAAGGTTTTAATCATTCTAGTACGGTTACTGATGATATAAAAGAGAGGATTGATGAGTAACGCAATACAACTTCCTATTCAATTACAAAAACTTGGGTTAAAGCGCTATGACCAGCTGTACCCGCAGCATCCTATAGAAAACGAAGTTGTAAGGTTATTAGCGTTAAGCGACTTTGCTTGGCGCTGTATTCAGTCTCAGCCTGATTTAAAAAGCGGGTTACTATGTGAAGACGAAATTAAAAGTAGAGACATACCTTCCCCCTTCGAAAACTTAACACTGGCAGATATAAACGAAGCACAGTGTCATCAAATACTTCGCAAATATCGTGAAAAATACTGGCTTAAAGTCGCTTTTTTAGATTTATGTTGTGAAAACCCAATTGCAGATAGCATTGAGTATATTAGCCAGCTTGCTGATAAGTTAATTCAAAGCGCTAACGAGTGGGCCCATGCGCAAGTGGCCACACTTAATGGTGAGCCTATAGATGAGCAAGGGCAATCTTTGCCTTTAATGGTACTTGGTATGGGCAAGTTAGGTGGTAAAGAACTTAACTATTCTTCAGATATCGACCTTATATTTGCATACCCTCGTAGTGTTAAAACTCAAGGCGGGCGAAAAAGTATTGAGGCGCAGGTGTTTTACACAAAAGTGGCTCAAAAGCTAATAGCAGCACTTAACCAAACAACAGGGGATGGGCAGGTATTTAGGGTTGATATGCGCCTTAGGCCATTTGGTGAAAGTGGCCCATTGGTCATGAGTTTTAACGCTATTGAAGATTATTACCAAGAGCAAGGGCGTGATTGGGAGCGTTACGCCATGCTTAAAAGTCGTTTAATTGGTAAGCCCAATCACTATTGGGATGAATTTAATCAATTGCTTAAACCTTTCGTATACAGACGCTATATTGATTTTTCAGTTATTGAATCGCTTCGTAAAATGAAACTCATGATTGCGCAAGAAGTTCGCCGTAAACGTTTAACCAATAATATAAAACTGGGGGCTGGCGGAATACGAGAAGTTGAATTTATTGTTCAAGCACTGCAAATGGTACGTGGCGGGCGAGAGGCTAATTTACAGACGCAATCATTACTTAATGCGTTAAACCAGTTAGCACTAAACCAAGTTATTGATAACGACGAAGCAAAAGAGCTGAAAAGTAATTATCTTTATTTACGAAAAGTAGAGCAATACCTGCAAATATTCGACGACCAGCAAACGCAAACTTTGCCTGATGATGAAATAAACCAACAACGATTAAATTATCTATTAGCACAATCAGATTTTGCAGCGTCAGTAAATGAAATTGAGCATGTAATGGCGCAGGTACACAATGAGTTTATTCAGGTAATAGGGGAAGAAACAGAGCCACTAGACACGTGTGAAGGTGCATTTATAAGTGCGTGGGATCATTGTGATGTCAGTTTTTTAAATGAACCTAAAGACGAATGGCAAGAACCACTGCAAGACTTTAAATTACGTTTGTCTAAAGTAAAAGTTGGAAATCGAGGGCGTGAGATTCTTGATAAACTCATGCCAGCCATGCTTAAACAGCTAAGCGACTTTAATGCTAGTGCCATAGTATTTGGTACTGTGTGCCAAATTCTTAATAAAATTATTTCGCGTACTGCCTACTTAGAACTGCTATATGAAAACCCAGGCACGTTAAAGCAGTTAGTTTCTTTGTGTTGTCATAGTAAGTGGATTGGCGAGCATATTTCTCGTTACCCAATTTTACTTGATGAATTAATTGACCCTGCCGTGCTTTATAAACCAACACCACTTAGCGCTTATAAAGACGAAATACGTCAATATTTTTTACGCATAGAGCACGACGATTTAGAGCTACAAATGGAGTCGTTAAGGCAGTTTAAACAAACTCATCAATTACGGATAGCTGCCGCAGACGCCACTGGCGTTCTGGATGTTATGAAAGTAAGCGATCACTTAACCGCATTGGCAGAAGCCATAGTCGAGCAGGCCGTAAACATTGCATGGCATAACACGGTAAAGCGTTTTGGCATGCCGCCAAACACTGACAATGAACACAAGGGTTTTGCCGTTATTGCCTATGGTAAAACGGGTGGTTTTGAAGTGGGCTACGACTCAGATTTAGATCTTGTGTTTGTTCACAATCACGATGGCTCGAGTCAAACCAATGGCGATAAAGCGATTGATTCTCGCCAGTTTTATTTAAAACTTGCCCAACGTTTAATGCACTTATTTAATACGCGAACGGCGTCGGGTATTTTATACGAGTTAGATACACGTCTTCGCCCAGAGGGTGCTTCGGGTTTACTTGCTATCAATTTAGAGAGCTTTAATCACTATCAACAAACACAAGCGTGGACATGGGAGCATCAAGCGCTGGTTCGTGCTCGTATTATTTTAGGTCAAAATGAGTTAGAAAAACGCTTTTCGCAAATACGTAAAAATATACTTTGCCAAGCGCGTGAAACGCCTGTGTTAAAAGATGATGTCATTAAAATGCGAGAGAAAATGCGCGGCCACCTTGCAAAAGGTAACACGCAGTTATTTGACCTAAAACAAGATGCTGGAGGCATGGCCGACATTGAATTTATTACGCAATACCTTGTTCTTAAAAATGCACACGATAGCGAGCAACTAAGTGTATTTTCAGATAATGTAAGAATACTTACTGATGCTGCTAAAATAGGCTGTATTACAAAAGAGCAAAAGCAGCAGTTAATTAAAGCGTATATTGACTACCGTTCGTGTTACCACGTACTCAGCTTAGATCAGCAAGGAAAGTTAGTTGAACGCGAGCAGTTTTTACAAGACATCACTAATGTGACTGCCATTTGGAAAGCGGTTTTTGAGCTGTAGGATTTGTTCAATCATATTTGTTTGCTTTATAAGCAAACACGCTCTAAGTGATGTACTTATATAAAAATCACGCAAAAGCGTGATTTTTTATCTAACTCAAATGTTGAGTTTTAAGCAGTTAGCACGCACAAACTCAGAGGGCAATTCAGTAATTACTGCCGCTCTTTGCTTATTACAAAAGTAGGTGTAAACCTCGTGTTCAAAGTCATCATTTATAGCTCTGCCTACTTGGTACAGGGCTGAGGTGAAATTACTGTCGACCCTAAAATGATCTTTAACGACATAGTCTTTACTTAAGTACCAATAGAGCTCAATGCCTTCGCTTTTAGCATACTCAACTAAAACATCTTTCAATGTTGAACCGTTTTCGAAGCGCCTAGGCTCCACACTTCCTGTCCAACTTGCAGGCATGGGGGTAACAGTGCGCGTACGCTGTTCTAAAACTCTATCGACAGTTTGATCTGGCTTTTTTAAACTCAATACGTATTGGTCGCGCTCTTTGTTGCTTTTAACTTGATTTCGAATCGAGGCATAAAAGCGAGATAATCCTTCGGCAGCGGCATTTTTAGATTCTTTTAAATCTAATGTTGGAACATTTCCCATTAAAAAGTACGCAGCAAGCGCTATTAATATGACTGCAAATGACAAGTACCTAATCCAAAACCACATTACAACAACCACCCTTATTTGTTCCTGTTATTGTTATACCATTACTAATTGTAAAATGAAGGAGTATTTTTATCTGGTCGCGTTTTAAAACGGCGATGTAGCCACATGTATTGTTCTGGTGCGGCATTAATTGATAATTCCATGCGTTGATTAACACGCGTGACATCGGCTTTGTCATCACCGCTTGGGAAGTTTTCAAGCTCTGGAATAATTTCTAAATGGTACTTTCCACTTTCATCTCGGCGGGTAATCAAACTCATAGTTTCGCAATTTTTACTGCCAGCGAACATCAGTGTACCTGTTGTAGTTGCGGTATCTTGCACTGCATAAAAAGGGACGAATTCGCAGCGGTTACGGCCATAGTCTTGATCGGGTAGGTAGTAGCACACTTTTTTATTTTTTAAGGCTTTTAGTAAGCCTTTTACGTCCTTTTTACCAACCAAGTATTCATTAGAGCGAAGGCGACCATTAGTTGTAAAGTACTCCATTAATGGGTTGTTGTGCGGGCGGTAAAAACCAATACCCATACAACCCAATCCCATTAATCGGCCTGCCATTTCAAGGTGTAAAACATGAGGTACTAGTAACAGTACGCCTTTTCCAGATTGTTGCACTCGTTCAAAGTGTTCAAGCCCTTTTAAAGACCCTAAAGCTTTTTTCGCTCGCCACTGCGGCCACCACCATGCCATTCCGGTTTCAACCATCGCAATGCCAGTGTTTTCCATATTTTTTAGCACCAATGCTTTTTGATCTTCGTCGCTCATATCAGGAAAGCAGCGTTTAATATTTACTTCGGCAATGTGTCGGCGGCGTTTCATGTATTTATGAACTAAACGGCCAAGTAGTTTGCCCAGGGCTAATTGAAGTTTTTGCGGAAGCCAAGAAATTAGGTATAAGAAAAAAACGCCAATCCACGTTAGCCAGTATCGAGG
Organism: Pseudoalteromonas sp. 2CM32C; assembly: GCF_023161925.1. NCBI lineage: Bacteria > Pseudomonadati > Pseudomonadota > Gammaproteobacteria > Alteromonadales > Pseudoalteromonadaceae > Pseudoalteromonas > Pseudoalteromonas sp. 2CM32C. Next base: position 241,129 of record NZ_JALNTI010000005.1, read on the forward strand.
GCCTAAAAAAGATGCTTTAAAAGGAGATGAGGTGACCACAAAAATTGCTCTAAAATTAAAAACGCTAGTTTAACGCTAAGCGCTGTAAAATACAAAAAGCCAGCATGTAGCTGGCTTTGTATGTGTTTTTTGACTGCTTAGACTGCTTTTAAACCCTGGTTTATAGCTTCCAGGTCTTTGCTTGTTAGTGTACCCGCCGCTTGCTTTAAGCGCAGAGTAGACAGGACATAACGATAACGTACATCAGCAAGGTTACGTTTAGCATTGTATAGGTTTTGTGTGCTTACAAGTACATCAACAATTGTACGCGTACCGACCTCAAAGCCTGCCTCTGTTGCTTTTAAAGCACTTTGGGCAGATACAACTGCTTGCTCTAGCGCTTTATAGGTTGCAATGTCAGACACTACTTGATTGTAAGACGTGATAACCGTGCGGGTAATTGCGCGGTAATTGGCTTCGTAATCTTGGCTAGCTGCCACGTAAAATGCACGTGCTTGATCGGTAGCTGCTACTGTTGCCCCCCCAGAGTATAAAGGAAGGCTAAAGTTAAGGCCTACTGAGGTTGAGTCTGCACGAGGTTGTCTAGTTAGGCTTGTACCATTTATATCTGTATCTGTTAAAGAGTCGCCATAACTTGCGCTTAGGGTTAGCTTTGGATAGTGACCCGCTCTTGCCAGTTTAATTTGATCTTGCGCTATATCTACGGTTACTTTAGCAACTTGCAAGCTAATATTTTTATCTTTAGCAATACTTAAAAAGTCGCTAGAGTCTCGAGCTGGCTTAGTTGTAGAAAATGTCTCTGTATTTAAAAAGTCTAACTTAGCGTGGTATTTACCCGTAATTTCTCGTAGTTGCTCACGCGCTGTTTCTACTGAGTTATTGGCAATAATTTCTTGTGCAACAGAGTTGTCGAACTGTGCTTGTGCTTCGTGTACATCGGTAATTGCCGTTAAACCAACAGCATAACGTTGTTTAGTTTGTTCAAGCTGGCGTTCGATGGCGCGTTTTTCCGTTTTAATAAATTCAAGGTTATCAATCGCACTTAAAACGTTAAAGTAGCCTTCAGCAACACGAACAATTAAGTTTTGTTTAGCCGAGTCGTATTGAGCATTTGCTTGCAAAGCTTGTTTGTCTGCAATGTCTAACGAGTTCCATGCGCCCAAATCAAATAAAGTTTGGCTTAAGCTAAGGCCACGGGTGAACTGATCAGAGTCGCTTTCGACTTTAACTTGGTTTGATAAATCCGTCACACTTTGAAAAGAGGTTGAGTCACTTTTTGTATAACCCATTGTTAAACCAATTTGCGGCAATAATGCAGCCATTGCAGTATCTGCTTGGTAAGATTGTGCGTCTGCTTGGGCTTTTGCTTTTAAAACGGTAGGATCGTTGGCCGTTGCAATTTCAAAAACTTGTAGTAAATCTTCAGCGTTTGCTGCTGTTGTGCCTAATGCGCATGATAAACTAACTAGCGCCGCAAGAATGTTCTTTTTCATGTGTTGTTCGGTCCTTAGACAATTTTTATACTAAAACCATGGTAACCTGTTTTACGTAATAACTAAAAATAAAAAGAGTAAAACAGTGCGTCGAAATGTAACAGAATATATTAACGTACTTCAAAGTTTTTAATAAGTAGAGGATGCTTACGTGCCAGATAAAAAACTTGTTCAGTTTACGCATAAAGATGTCAGCGTAAAGCCGGTCAAAAATTTGTATAAAGGCTTTTTTCAGGTTGATTTGTATCAGTTTGAACATGCCTTGTTTGCGGGCGGTAAATCAGAACTTATTAGTCGCGAGATTTTAGAGCGTGGAGACGCCATTGCTGTGTTGCCTTACGACCCCATATCAGACACTGTGCTTTTAATAGAACAAATACGTATAGGGGCTATTAAAAGCAAACATTCACCTTGGCTACTAGAATGTATTGCTGGAATGACTGACGGCAGTGACGATTATGAATCGGTCGCAAAGAAAGAAGCGTACGAAGAAGCTGGGCTTAATTTAACAGAGCTTGAATTTATGCTTTCGTACCTTTCAAGCCCTGGTGGTACAACAGAGCGGTTACATTTATATCTTGCACGGGCCGATTTAAGTGACGTTGAGTCTAGTGTGTATGGCCTTGAAACCGAAGGTGAAGATATAAAAACTCATGTACTCAGCGTTGATGATGCGCTAACTCGCCTCAACAATGGTGAAATGGATAATGCTGCAACTGTTATTTGCATGCAGTGGCTTGCACTTAACCATGAAAAAATGAAACACAAGTGGACAGACTCTTCTTCATAGCTACAAATTGGCTCACAGTATAATGGTGGTATTTTGACAGTACAATTAGCAACAAATAGATATATCCAAAGCCTCCCAAAGTATTTAACGCTTTGTGAGCACAATTACTTACGACTTTTAAAATTGTTACCGGCTGAACGAGCGATTGGCTGCAGCCGAGAAGTGAAGTTGGGGAACAGTGAGTTTGCGACTAAGATTGATGGCAGTGCAAAATACACTATGGATATTTCTATTAAGCAGCTAAGCGGCATGGTAAAGGGGATTGCACCGCTTTATTTAACTGTGAGGTTGTATCACGATGCTAAAGTGGCTGAAATTATCCATCACGATTATCATCAGCGTATTAAGCCTTCTTATGGTTACCCTAATCCAAAAATGCATCAAAAAGATGAAAAATATCAACTTAATGCATTTTTATACGACTGGCTTGTAGCCTGTGTAGAACACGGACAAGCAACGCTGAATTGGGATGTAAATAATGGCTTGGTTTGATGAACCTTACCTCATTGATAAGTCGTCGTTACGCATAGCACATATTACCGATTGTCATTTATTCTCAAATAAAGCAGGTGAGTACTTTGGCGTAAATACGGCGTATTACTTTGAACAGGCGCTGGCTCATATGGCTAAGCAATCCCTTGATTTTGTAATATTTGGCGGCGACCTTACGCAAGATCATAGCCCAGAGTCCTATTTTTTATTTAGTGAGCTGATTAACCAAAGTGATTTAACATGCCCTGTTTTTTGGGTTCCAGGTAACCATGATGACATTGCTCAGCTTAATCGAATGAGTGGCGGGCAAATAAATCGCGCTAAACATATAGTGGCAAATGGCGTTGAGTTACTTCTTATTAATTCTAAAGGGCCAACGCCTGCAGGGTGGGTAACAGGCACGCATTTGAATGAAATTACCGAACAGCTGTTTGCTTCGGCGAGTTCCAAAATTATGTTTTGTCACCATAACCCACTCCCCATTGATGGCTACCTAGACAAACACATGCTCGAAAACGGGCCGCAATTACTTAATATTTTAGTTAATAGCGAAAACGTTTTAGGCTTGTTTCATGGTCATGTGCATAACGAATACATGCAAACGTTTAGAGCGCTTCCCATTTACGCGACCCCAGCCAGTTCAGTGCAGTTTAAAAAACACAGCCCCCAATGGATACAGCAAGACCATGGGCCAGCATACAGGCTAATATGTGTAAGCACGAATAAAGAGAATATAAGCACAGATATGGAAGTAGTATGGCTAAACGGGTAATCTATATTCATGGTTTTAATAGCTCAGATAAATCATATAAAGCTGTGCGCTTTGGCGAGCTTATGGCACACTATGACGTTGACTATTGTGTACCGTGCCTAAACCATGAGCCCATACAAGCCATCATAGCGCTTGAGCAATTACTTACACCTAATACTGTTTTATTAGGAAGCTCATTAGGCGGATTTTTTGCCACGTATTTATCGCAGCGTTATCAAATTCCTGCTGTGGTTATAAATCCCGCGGTTGCGCCATACACTTTATTAAAGCCGTTGCTTGGTTTAAATTATAATCCGTATCAAGATTATCATTATGAATTGAATAGCAGCCACATAGCGGCTTTAAAAGCGTTGGCTGTTGATGACCTAAAGCACCCTGAATTACTGTATTTATTACAGCAAACAGGCGATGAAGTGTTAAATTTTCAACACGCAGTAAACTATTATTCGCAATGTAAGCAAAGGATCGAGTTTGGTGGCGATCATAGCTATCTTGGCTTTGAACAAACCTTTGCAAGTATTGTAGATTTTCTTAAAATCACGTAAAACTAGTTAAGCATAGCCTTAGCGCATATAAAGATAAAAACTATGAGTGATCAAAATTATAACGCCGAAGCCATTGAAGTACTTAATGGATTAGATCCGGTAAAAAGACGCCCCGGGATGTACACCGATACTGTGCGCCCAAATCATTTAGGCCAAGAAGTAATCGATAACAGTGTCGATGAAGCTATGGCGGGCCATGCAACTAAGATTGACGTAATTCTACACGAAGATAACTCGCTTGAAGTCAGTGATGACGGTCGTGGTATGCCCATAGATATTCACCCAGAGGAAGGTATTCCAGGTATAGAGCTTATTTTTACTAAGCTGCATGCCGGTGGTAAATTCTCAAACAAAAACTATCAGTTTTCAGGTGGTTTACACGGGGTAGGTATTTCAGTTGTAAATGCATTATCTACACGTGTAGAAGTAACAGTTCGCCGTGATGCGCAGCAATACAGAATGGCCTTTGAAAACGGCGATAAAGTTGAAGATTTAAACGTTATAGGCACTGTTGGTAAACGTAACACCGGGACTACCGTGCGCTTTTGGGCCGATGCCAGCTATTTTGACTCTGCTAATTACTCTATTACCAAGCTTAATCATTTATTAAAAGCCAAAGCGGTACTTTGCCCTGGTTTGCGTATTAAATTTGTTAATAAACAAACAAAAGAAACGCAAGAATGGTTTTACGAAACCGGGTTAAAAGATTATTTAATTGAAGCGGTTAAAGGTTTCGAAACGCTGCCACAAGACCCATTTGTAGGTGAGTTTAAAAGCGCTATTGAAGGTGTTGATTGGGCTGTGGTATGGCTGCCAGAGGGCGGTGAATCGATAGCTGAAAGCTATGTAAACCTAATCCCCACTGCGCAAGGCGGTACACATGTTAATGGTTTACGCCAAGGCTTACTTGAAGCCATGCGCGAGTTTTGTGAATTTAGAAACTTATTACCTCGTGGTGTAAAACTTACCCCAGACGATATATGGGAGCGCTGTAGTTATGTGCTTTCGGTTAAAATGCAAGACCCTCAGTTTGCCGGCCAAACAAAAGAAAAACTGTCTTCACGCACGTGTGCGGCACTTGTTTCGGGTGTTGTAAAAGATGCATTTAGCCTTTGGTTAAATGAACATACAGATATAGCAGAGTTGTTAGCTGAGCTGTGTATATCAAACGCACAAAGTCGTTTAAAAGCCGCTAAAAAAGTAGTGCGTAAACGCGTTACAGCGGGCCCCGCATTACCGGGCAAACTTACCGACTGTAGTGCAGCAGATAACGACCGTACTGAACTATTTTTAGTAGAGGGTGACTCTGCTGGTGGCTCGGCTAAGCAAGCGCGAGATCGTGAGTTTCAAGCAATAATGCCGCTGCGTGGTAAAATTTTAAATACGTGGGAAGTTGAGTCAGGGCAAATATTAGCATCGCAAGAGGTACATGATATTTCGGTGGCTTTAGGGATCGATCCTGATTCAGCCGACATGAGCGGGCTACGCTACAATAAAATTTGTATATTGGCCGATGCTGACTCTGATGGTCTTCACATTGCCACACTTTTATGTGCTTTGTTTGTTCGACACTTTCCGCAGTTAGTAAAAACAGGTCATGTATACGTAGCAATGCCACCACTATTTAGAATAGATATTGGTAAAGAGGTATTTTACGCCCTAGATGAAGATGAAAAAACCAGTATTTTGGCCCGTATTGAAGCAGAAAAAAAACGCGGTAAAGTAAACGTACAGCGATTTAAAGGATTGGGTGAAATGAACCCACTGCAACTTCGCGAAACCACCATGGATCCAAATACAAGACGTTTAGTTCAGCTAACACTTGATGAAGAAGTTCAAACCATGGAAATGATGGATATGTTACTTGCTAAAAAGCGCTCGCCAGACAGGCGCCAATGGTTAGAAGATCATGGTAACAAGGCACAAGTATAATGATGCGTGTTGGCCACTAGGAGATAGATATGAATAAACTACTAGCAAGTGTATTGTTACTGAGTTTAATAAGTGCGCCTGCAATGGCTAAAAACATACTAGACAAGCTTAGTGTTGCACCTGGTTTTGAACTTAGTTTATTTGCAGACAACGTTGAAAATGCGCGCCAAATTGCAGTATCAAAAAAAGGCATTGTTTACGCAGGCTCGCGCAAAGCAGGTAATGTGTATGCGCTTATCGATCATAATAGCGATGGCGTAGCCGATAAAAAAATTGTGATTGCAGAGGGTTTAAATATGCCCTCAGGGCTGGCTATTAAAGAGGGTGATTTATACGTAGGTGAAGTGCATCGTATTATTCGCTTTAAAAATATAGACACCCAATTAAAAGATCCGAAGTTTGATGTGATCTACAACGCATTGCCATCAGAGCGCCATCATGGCTGGAAGTTTTTACGCTTCACACCCACAGGCGAATTGCTTATTCCTGTAGGTGTACCGTGTAATATTTGCGCCGAAGACGAGCGCTTTGGTCGTATTTTTTCACTAAACGTAGAAACCAAGCAAATTAAAACAATAGCGCAGGGCGTTCGAAATACCGTTGGTTTTGATTTTCACCCAAGCACTCAGGCTTTGTGGTTTAGTGATAATGGTCGCGACATGATGGGCGATGATATTCCACCAGATGAAATAAACCGCGTAAGTAAAGAAGGGGAGCACTTTGGGTTCCCTTATATTCATGCCGGTGCGATTAGTGATCCTGAATTTGGTAAAGGAAAAAATATTGCTGATTACACGTCTCCTGCGCTCGCATTGCCTGCCCATGTGGCACCATTAGGTATTCATTTTTACAACGCAAAACAATTCCCAGCAAGCTACAAAGAGCAGTTATTTGTTGCTGAACATGGCTCATGGAATCGTAGTAAAAAAGCAGGCTACAAAGTAGCTATAGCCACAATAGAGCAAGGCCGTGTGACTAAATACACGCCGTTTATTACCGGCTTTATGAAAGACGAAACAACATTTGGACGCCCAGTTGCATTTGCAGAGTTAGGTGACGGCAGTCTGTTAGTAAGTGACGATTACGCCAATGTAATCTACCGCGTAAGCTATAAGAAAAACTAGGTAAGCTTTAATGAGTGATACAGATACCTTGCTAATGCAAGGAATAGAGCAACAAACAATGGGGCGCTTTACTGAAGACGCCTATTTAAACTATTCCATGTACGTGATCATGGATCGTGCTTTGCCACATGTTGGTGATGGCTTAAAACCAGTGCAGCGTCGTATTATTTACGCGATGAGCGAATTAGGTTTATCGGCCGCAGCTAAATATAAAAAGTCAGCTCGTACCGTGGGTGACGTACTCGGTAAATATCACCCTCATGGCGATAGTGCTTGTTATGAAGCGATGGTACTTATGGCGCAACCGTTTTCGTATCGCTATCCACTTGTCGACGGCCAAGGAAACTGGGGTGCTGCTGATGATCCTAAATCATTTGCTGCAATGCGTTATACTGAAGCGCGTTTATCTAAGTTTTCTGAAGTACTGCTTAAAGAGCTTGGCCAAGGCACGGTAGATTGGACACCAAACTTTGATGGTACACTAGATGAACCGGTTGTATTGCCCTCACGCTTACCGCATATTTTACTTAATGGCATTACCGGTATTGCTGTTGGTATGGCAACTGATATTCCGCCTCATAACGTGAGAGAAGTAGCCAGTGCATGTTGTTTATTACTCGACAAACCAAAGACAGAGCTTGATGAATTATTAGAGCTAGTACACGCACCTGACTACCCAACCGATGCCGAAATAATTACCCCAAAAGCCGATATTCATAAAATATATAAAACCGGCCGAGGCTCAATTAAAATGCGTGCGGTGTATAGTGAAGAGCAAGGCGATATTGTGATCACCGCGCTTCCGCATCAATGTTCAGGTGGTAAGGTACTTGAGCAAATTGCAGCGCAAATGAACGCAAAAAAACTGCCTATGATTGCTGATTTACGTGACGAGTCAGATCACGAAAACCCAACACGTATAGTGATTATACCGCGCTCTAATCGTATTAAAGCTGAGCCATTAATGGCTCACCTGTTTGCGACCACCGATTTAGAAAAAAACTACCGCGTAAACTTAAATATGCTGGGGTTAGATGGTCGTCCGCAGGTTAAAGATTTGCGTAGTATTTTAAGTGAGTGGCTCATATTTAGGCGCGAGACTGTTCGTCGTCGTTTGCAGTATCGTTTAGATAAAGTACTGGCGCGCTTACATATTTTAGAAGGCTTATTAGCAGCATTCTTAAATATTGATGAAGTGATTGAAATTATTCGCAGTGAAGATAAGCCAAAGCCTATTTTAATGCAGCGCTTTGATTTAACCGATATACAAGCAGAAGCTATTTTAGAGTTAAAACTTCGCCATTTAGCTAAACTTGAAGAGTTTAAAATTCGTGGTGAGCAAGACGAGCTTGCTAAAGAGCGTGATAAATTAGAACTCACGCTTGGCTCAGACCGCCGTATGTCAACGTTGCTTAAAAAAGAAATTCAAGAAGCGGCAGAAATGTATGGTGATGATCGTCGTTCTCCTGTTATCGAGCGCTCGGAGGCGAAAGCTTTAAACGAAAAAGATTTAATTCCATCAGAATCAGTGACTGTTGTTCTTTCAGACAAAGGTTGGGCACGCGTTGGTAAAGGTCATGACTTGGATGCGCAAGGTTTAAGTTACCGCTCAGGCGATGCCTACAGAGCTTCAGCTCGCGGTAAGAGTAATCAGCCCGCCGTATTTTTAGATTCAGCAGGGCGTGCATTTGCAACTGATGCACATAGTTTACCGTCGGCACGTAGCCAAGGCGAGCCAATGACTGGGCGTTTTAACTTAACAACAGGTGCAAATTTTGAGCACGTTGTTATGGCTGAAGATAGCCAAGTATTACTTATGGCATCGGACGCGGGTTACGGTTTTATCACTGATTTTAAAGATCTTGTGAGTAAAAACAAAAACGGTAAAGCGTTAGTGAGTGTGCCTAAAGGCGGTATTTTACTCAAACCAATTAGAGTGAGCGATGTAGCTAGCGATTACTGTATGGCTATTTCTAACGAAGGACGCATGCTTTTATTCCCACTACGCGATTTACCTAAACTAGGTAAAGGTAAGGGTAATAAAATTATTTCTATCCCTGGTGCAAAGGTACAGGCTCGTGAAGAGTTTGTAAAAGTACTGGCTGTTGTCCCTCTAGGAAGTAGCGTTACATTGCATGCAGGTAAACGCAAGCTAACCCTTAAACCAACAGATTTAGAGCATTATCATGGTGAACGAGGTCGTCGAGGTAACAAGTTACCGCGAGGCTTGCAGCGTGTTGATGAAGCCGTTATTGAGCTAACGCCTCAAGATGAAGAGCCTGTTGAAAGTACAGCCGATGAATCATAAGCTCTGAGCTCACGTATTACGGCCTGCAATTGCAGGCCGTTTTTGTTTTTAGAGCCCAATTTTTACCATTTTATTGTTATGTGTTAAGCAATTAATTTTAGCATTGACTCTATTTGAGCGTACAGTTGTTCGCTATTGTCTCGTCTGTGTCACAAAAAAACGCTATAATAGTGTCATAGTGCGTAATGACATGCGCACCGCACACAATTGATTTGGAGAACGAGTTTGTTAGCTGTAATACGTGTTTTTATTATGTTTATATTTATATTATTGAGTTGTATTTTTGGTTTATTACTTTCATTAGTCAGGCCTTTTCACCCAAATAATGTTCACATAATTGCAGGTTGGTTTGGTTCTATGGCCAAAATGATCGGTGTTAAATTAGTGCTGACACGCCATCAAGATGCTGAAAATATTGGCCCTGCAGTGTACGTTGCAAATCATCAAAATAGTTATGATTTATTTACAGTACCAGCAATGGTACCAAAAAACTGTGTAAGTCTTGGTAAAAAGAGCCTAAAGTGGATCCCGTTTTTTGGTCAACTTTATTGGCTGTCAGGTAATATTTTAATAGATAGAGCGAATCGTTCAAAAGCGGCTGGTACTATTTCAAAAGCAGCTGAAAAAATTAAGAAAAATGGGCTATCTATATGGGTATTTGCAGAAGGTACACGAAGCTATGGGCGCGGTTTATTACCTTTTAAAACAGGTGCTTTTCATACCGCGATGAGTGCGGACGTGCCAGTGGTTCCCGTGTGTATGAATACAACGCATAAAACCATTAAGCTAAATCGTTGGGATAATGGTACAATTTACATCGAAATGTTAGCGCCTATATCACTTGATAAAAGTATAAGTGCGCGAGAGCACGCTCAAAACGTACATACTGTTATGGCTGCTAAAATAAACGAATTAGATGCTCAAGTGAGAGAGAAATAATGGAAAACTGGCGCGAAATAAGTGAAGACATCGTAAGTTCATTACTTGAAGATGGATCAGATCCTGAAATACTTTATGAAGTAGAGCACCACTTTGTGTGTGAAGACTTCCCTAAACTAGAGCAAGCCGCATTGGCTGCTTTTAAATTAGGCTACGATGTTGAAGAGCCAGCAGAGCTTGAGCTTGAAGACGGCAGCAAAATTTGGAGCTTCGACATAGTAGTAGAAGCTGAGCTAGACGTAGACGTCATTATGGAAGACGTTGATAAACTAGCAGCACTTGCTGTTGAATGCGACGTTGAGTACGACGGTTGGGGCACTTACTTTCAAGAGTAATTAGCGATTCAAGTATAAAAATTAAAAAAGGCGAGCATTTAACAATGCGCGCCTTTTTAGTTTTTAATTGATGGCTATATCAGGTTTATATCAATACTTAATAAACTTGAAGGGCTAAACCAGGGAGGCACTGGTTTAAACTTAGGTATTTAGAATAACAAAATATTTGCCCTGTCATCGACATGATTTTTCAGCCTCCAGATAGATCACTTAATACTATTAGAGCCACTTTTTATTTTTAAAATACACACCAATACCACCAGTAAGTATCACTAAAAACACAATAAATAGCGTAAATGCGTAAGGGTTGTCTGTGCCTGGAATTCCCCCAACGTTTACCCCAAGCAAGCCTGTTAAAAAGCCTAGCGGTAAAAACAAGGCAGCCACTACCGACATCACATACATACGTTGGTTTAACTGCTCAGAAACATGGTTAGTAACTGTTTGTTGAATAATTTGTGCACGCTCTATTGAGCTGTCTAATTCTTCAAGGTAGCGAATAAGTAAGTTAGTGGTTTCGTTTAGCTTTGCCTTATCGTCATCTAAAAGCCACTCATAATGACCGTTTACCATTGTAGTGAGCGCCTCTTTTTGAGGCTTTAAATAACGCTTAAGCGCAATAGTTTGGCGGCGTAACTGCGATAGCGCTTGGTTGTCAAAACGCTTACTTGGCTCGTCTATTTCTTCTTCAAAGCCATCAAGTGTTTCATCTAAAGAGTTAATAACACTTTGCATACGTGAAGTCAGCTTTTGTGTAATAGCACACACAAGCTCTGATATAGAGCACGGGCCTTTATTGTCTTTTAACGAGTTAAGTACATCGTCAATAGATAAAAGGCGACGCTTACGAGAAGTGATGACTATATTTTCGTTAATAAATAAACGTACCGACACCATGTCCTCGGGGCTTTGCGCTGGGTTTAAGTTTACACCGCGCAAAAACAGCATGTGTCCATTTGCAGACTGCGTGATACGTGGGCGTGTTTCATCCGCCGTAAATGACTCTAGCTCATAATCGGTTAAAAGCTCACAGTGTTTGAGCCAGTTGACTACGTCGGTTTGGCTGTAATCCATATGGACCCATAATTTACCTTGCTCAGGTTGCCAGTTGTGAAGGTCTTCGCTGCTTTTAACAGCACGTGTACCGCCTTTTTCATCAAGCACTAGGGCATGAAGCAAACCATTAATCATAATAAGATCTCAAAAGAGTGTATTTTTAATACAGTAAACTATAGTGTATCTACATACCCAAAACATATTTACTTTTAATAAGTTAAAACATATTCAATTTAAGTAGAGTCATAGTGCTGATTTAATTTTATGCTCAGCAAGGCGCGCATTGTGTGATGAGTTACCTTAAAAGATCAATTTAATTTACTCATCGATTAGATAAATTTATTTTGTTGGTGTTTTTTCACCCGTAGCGTATAAACCTCTTTTTTACTAAGGGCACATTTATGACGACAAAAATAACAATAGGTTGGCGTGAGTGGTTAAGTTTACCTGAGCTTGGTATTGAGCGGATCAAGGCTAAAGTTGACACTGGTGCACGCACTTCATGTATTCATGCAATTAACATTGAAGAATACGAAGTTGATGGCGAAAAGTGGGTTAAATTTACAGCTCAACCGTTACAAGATGACGAAGAAACTCAAATTACTTGTAATGCTAAAGTGAAAAAAATGAAATACGTAACCAGTTCCAGTGGTGAAAAACAGCTGCGTTATTTTATAGAAACAACATTACATGCGGGTGAACATAGCTGGCCTATTGAAGTCACCCTCACAAGCCGTGCAACCATGAAGTTTAGAATGTTGCTAGGTCGAACAGCCATGGAGAATCGTGTCATTGTTGACACGGCATTATCTCATTTATTATAAAAGTATTGGGCTTAAGTTGCATAAAAAGCAGCTATTAAGCACTAATGCTATAAAATTTAGTTAAGGTTTTAACTATGAAAATCGGTATTTTATCTCGTAACAGAAAGCTATATTCAACACGTCGTTTAATCGAGGCTGCAGAGGCTCGTGGGCATGAAGTGAAAGTGATAGACGCACTTCGCTCGTACATGAATATAAACTCTGAACAGCCAGAAATTCACTATCGCGGTGAAAACTTAAAAGATTTCGATGCCATTGTGCCGCGTATTGGCGCATCGGTAACATTTTATGGCTGTGCCGTTTTACGCCAGTTTGAAATGATGGGGGTATACCCAGTAAACGAATCTGTGGCTATTTCTCGTTCACGCGATAAATTACGTTCGTTACAGTTATTATCACGCAAGGGTGTAGGCATGCCTGTAACGGGTTTTGCGAGCAAACCTGATGACGTGAAAGATTTACTCGAAATGGTTGGTGGTGCACCGGTTGTGATTAAATTACTAGAGGGCACACAAGGTATTGGTGTTGTACTTGCTGAAACGCGCAAAGCTGCTGAAAGTGTAATCGAAGCTTTCATGGGCTTAAAAGCCAATATTATGGTTCAGGAATACATTAAAGAAGCGGGTGGTGCGGATATTCGCTGTTTTGTGTTAGGCGATAAAGTCATTGCGGCAATGAAGCGCCAAGCGCAAGAAGGTGAGTTCCGTTCAAACCTTCACCGTGGCGGTAGCGCTACACTAGTTCGCATTACGCCTGAAGAGCGTAAAACCGCCGTTGCTGCAGCAAAAGCAATGGGCTTAAATGTAGCGGGTGTAGATTTACTTCGCTCATCTCGTGGGCCTTTAGTGATGGAGGTTAACTCATCACCAGGTCTTGAAGGTATAGAAATAGCAACTGGTAAAGACATTGCGGGCATGGTGATTGATTTCATCGAAAAAAATGCCTCAATCAAAGGAACCGCAACTCGTGGCAAAGGTTAAAATTAACCGTCCTTTCACTTTATTAGGTGAAAGCATTGGTGTTGGTGAACGCAAAACGTTAGCTTTAGAAGCTGCAAAGCTTTATACCCACTCACCCCTTAATATACCTATAGAGGTTGTTAATGGCGTAATGGAAGGCCCTGTACTAATGGTATGTGCCGCTATTCATGGTGATGAATTAAATGGGGTAGAAGTTGTACGTCAATTACTGGCTAAAATAGATCCAAGCCAGCTACGTGGCACGCTTATCGCGGTACCCATTGTTAACGTGTTTGGTTTTATTCATAAGTCGCGCTATTTACCCGACCGTCGTGACATGAACCGCAGTTTTCCAGGTTCTGAAAGAGGGTCGCTAGCGGGTCGTATGGCGTATATGTTTTTCAATCAAGTTGCAGTGCATTGCACACATATTATTGACTTACATACGGGTGCTATACACCGAACAAACTTGCCACAAATACGTGCAAATTTGGCGGATGAAGCTACGGCGCAGATGGCCAAAGCCTTTGGCACACCAGCAGTAATAGATGCGTCATTGCGTAATGGTTCATTAAGAAGTGAAGCGGCGAATTTAGGCATACCGGTTATTACTTACGAAGCGGGTGAAGCGCTGCGTTTTGACCCGATTGCAATAGCCGCAGGTGTACAAGGTGTTGATTATGTAATGCGTCATTTAAAAATGATGCGTGGTAAACGCCCTAAAAGAATACCTGAGCCTATCATTGCGCGTTCAACAAGTTGGGTGCGTGCTGAAGTAGATGGTATTGTGCGCGCTCAAGTTTCGTTAGGAGAGCGTGTGACAAAAGGGCAAGTACTGGCGTTTATAAGTAGTCCACTTGGTGATTCTGAGCTAGAACTGCGTGCGCCACGAAGTGGGATTATTATAGGTCAGCAAACTATGCCATTAGTAAATGAAGGCGATGCTGTATTCCACATTGCTTACTTTGCAAACGACAATAGCGTGGTTGAGCAGCAGCTAGAAACATTTATTGATGGAATAAATGATTTAGAAGATGAGCTAAAAACTGCAGAGCTAAATAACTAATACTTAAGCAATTAGTAAAAAGCCGCTTTAATCATTAAAGCGGCTTTTTTTATATAAAAATTATGATTTTTTAGGGCCTATAATACGTTTAACAGCAGGTGCTTTTGATGGTTTAGGTTCTGCGTTTAAAACCAAAACAGGGCGGGTAACAAATAAGTTATTAGGGTAAATGACGCGGTGCCCATCAATATGCTCAAGTACGACATTCATTAAACCCATTTCGACAATTCGCCCTTCAATATGGTTTGCGCCATCGATAATGCGTACCCAAAAGCCAACACGGCAGTCGTTTTGAATAAACATTAATAAAAACGCGGTCAGGTTACTTAATAATGACCATGCTGCAAATAGCGCTACACCTAACATTGCAAATAGTGACGAGCCTAGAACCAATAATCCTCTTAGTTCAATACCCCAAAATACCAGCACTAGACATAACATGACAAAGGCAAGAATAATTTTAAGAAGTAACTCTGCGCGGTATTTACGGTGCAAATCAACTTTACCTTTAATGGCTTTTTCAAGTAGCTTTTTAGTTAGCTTTAAAAGCACTGGAAATAGTAACAAGGCAATAATGGTAACTATAAGTTTATATTGATTGGTGAGTAATTCTAAAACATCTAAAAATTCCAAAAGAGCGCCTTTTGCAGTTATGTGACAATTAAAAGTAGTAAATAAAGCAACGTGTTAGATGAGTCTTAACTAGCTTAAAGGCCTTAGTTTAGCGTGTTATTTTGGTGCTAAGTAGCTATTTAAAAAGATTTTTTTACACTGACAAGCCACTGCACAGAGTCGACATCGTCGGCGCTATCTATGGGGGCGGCTATATCAAGGTGGATCATAGTTCCTGCATTTGCTCTACTTGGTGCTAGGCGCAAACCAACGCCTACATTTTTGAGTACATGATTACTTTCACCATTTGTTTGGTCATTAAACCATGCCCTACCAATATCTATAAAGCCTGCGCCACCTACTTTAAATAGTTGTAGCAAATCGTACTCCCAGTAATAGCGTTTTTCTAGGCTCACTAAAAAGCTACGGTCGCCATGTTGATAATCCATAGGGTAACCACGCAGGCCTGTCTCGCCACCTAAGGTAAGCTGTTGGTCGGCAGTTAGATTTTTTGCATATTGTACGCGACCTTTGACATACCAAGACTGATCAACACTCGTATTTAGATAATATTGTACTTGCGAGGTCGCTTTAAAATTTTCGAGTTGTTTTTGTTCTTTGTTCCAAAACCCCTCTAGGTTTGTGCTAAAACGCCAAAGCGTATTATCGCCAGAAAAATGCGCTGTTTTAACATTAAGCGAATACACCAAGCGGCTATCGTCATCACTTAATGACTCATCTGAGTAACCGAGTAATGCTTGTGCATTCCAGCCTAGGTTTAAATCTTCAGTGCGATAAATACTGTCAAAATTTCGTACCTTAATAAAATTATCCTCAAACCAATGGCCGCTAATATAGGGATAACTGTAGCTTCTATCTTTAGCTAAAGGCTCAAACGTGGTTTGAATAGCAGTAAATGTATGCTGCTCATCTACATAACCTAAGCTAATTCGCTGGGTCCAGCTATTACTTAATGCTTTAGAATGACCAATAAAAATGCGATTGAGATCGGTTGTTTGATCAAATTCACTAATTTCTTTACCACGCCGGTATAAGGATTCTTCTCGCTGCTCTGAGTAGCTTAAAATACCGTAGCTGTAAGGTGTGTCTATGGCATAAAATGGATAAGTAAGCTCAAGTAAATGACGCTTACCATCGCTGTTATCGGCATACTCTACGCGACCACGGTAACGGCTAGAAAAAATATTAGGATCGTCATATACAAATAAATAGCCACTACGATCGCTATCGGTTGTACGAGAAAAAGACAACCTTTTACCCCACCCAAGCAAGTTTGATTCTCTAAAACCAATGCTCGATTTATTTTCGCCTCCGCTGCGGCTAAAGTTTATTTCTGGCAAGAGTGTCCATAAATCACGGGTAATTACTTTTACATCTATGTCGCCATCACAGTTTTCTGTTGCGCTAATTTGTGCGTCGTATAGGTAGTTTTCTTTTCGCAGCAGGCGCTCCGATTCAGAAAGTTTTTTGGCATCGTAAAGGTCGCCAGAGCTAAAAAGTAGTAAATTTTTAATTACCTCAGGCTCAGTTTGAATGTGTGCCCGGTTAGCAAACCTAAACAATGCGTTATTTTCTTCTTCAAGGTGGGTATTAAATACGTTGAGTTGCTCAAGCGTAATGGTGGCAATTTTTGCATCAGGCTTTGCGGCAACAAGCACTGTTTCATCGTTAAGTTGGCGGCGTAGTTTTTCTTCGCTCAAATTTATTGATGACTCAAGAGGACAGCTACCAATGTTTGAAGGAAATTGCTCAGCAAAGGCGCAAGGCATTAATAAAAAAAGACAAATTAACCCACCACAATAGGGCGAAAACCACGTATTACTAACCATTAAGCCTCTTATCTACTGCGTAGCAAACGACTACCGTGATATCAGCTTACATCATTGTTATTTAATTGTAAGTAAAAAGCATGGGTGTTAACAAAATAATTAATTTAGCTTAAGTAATAGGCCAGCGCTGCTAATAAGTGCTCAGCTTCTGGGCCTTCGCCGTTAATCCAAATACTTTGGCTGTAGTGTTCGTAATTTAGGTTAAACGCTTGTTGGCTATAAGAAAAACGTACCTGATGCCTATCCGCTCCCGCCGAATACTCGCTAATAGCGATATCGTCTGAATGTAAAAATAAGGTACTCCACAGCTCAAAGTCTTCATCGTGTGGCGGCTCTGTTGGGGTAATGATGATGCATTGGTGCGTGTGGTCGTAATCTATTTTGCTCATAATTGGCTTATTGTGTGGCTAAGTAGTTGCGAATTGCTGTTAAAAAAGCTCCGCCGTATTTGTTTAACTTGGTAAAACCAACGCCAGATACTTTTAAAAACTCACTGTCGTTCGTGGGCATTAGCTGCGCCATTTCGGCTAACGTTTTATCATTAAATACCACATACGGTGGCACATCGTCGGCATCTGCAAGTTCTTTACGTAATAAACGCAAGCGAGCAAATAGTTTTTTATCGTAATTAAATTGCGCTAGCTTATCTTGATATACGTGTTTTGCTTGTAAGCGAGGTTCAGCTAATTGCAGCGCGTATTCGCTTTTTAATATAGCGCGGGCGGCTTCGGTTAAGCGCAAAGAGGCGCCTTGTGTTATATCTTGGCTTAGTAATCCTTGGTGGATTAATTGGCGTAAAATACTCAGCCAAAACTCACTGCTTCTGTCTTTACCTATGCCGTAAGTGCTCAACTGATGGTGGTTGTTATCGCGAATACGACTCGTATTGGCGCCACGTAATAGCTCTACAATGTATCCTAAACCAAATCGCTGTTCAGCTCTGTATATACACGAAAGCGCTTGTTGGGCAACAAGCGTACCGTCAAAGCTTTTTGGTGGGTTTAAGCAAATATCACAGTTACCACATTGCTCGCGTTGGTATTCACTAAAGTAGTTAAGTAGTATCTGACGGCGGCACGTTTGTGCCTCAGCAAAGCTTGCCATGGCATTAAAGCGCTGCTCTTCTACACGGCGACGTTGCTCGTCGTCAATATCTTCAAAAAAGCGCCTTACACGGCCTATATCGGCAGGGTCAAAGTACATAATTGCTTCGGCGGCTAAGCCATCGCGTCCTGCTCTTCCTGTTTCTTGATAGTACGCTTCTATACTTTTGGGAATGTCGTAGTGCAAAACAAAACGTACATTGGGCTTATTAATCCCCATACCAAAAGCCACGGTTGCCACCAC
The DNA here is from genome assembly GCF_023161925.1 of Pseudoalteromonas sp. 2CM32C. Lineage (NCBI taxonomy): Bacteria > Pseudomonadati > Pseudomonadota > Gammaproteobacteria > Alteromonadales > Pseudoalteromonadaceae > Pseudoalteromonas > Pseudoalteromonas sp. 2CM32C. The sequence goes on from NZ_JALNTI010000005.1 coordinate 259,573, forward strand.
TATTTGAATATCGTCACGGGCAAACCCTGTTTGCACAAACTGGCGTTGTTCGTTGCTCATACCTGCATGGTAAGCGGCTGCATTAAGGCCTGCGTCGGCAAGTTTTTCTGCTATGTCGTCAACACGCTTTCGGCTAGTACAATAAATAATGCCACTTTGGTTTTTTTGTTCTTTTAAGTAGCGTAATAGTTGCACCATAGGTTTAAATTTCTCTTCTATGGTGTAACGAATGTTAGGTCTATCAAAGCTGCCAGTATGAATGTAAGGCTGCTGAAGTTTTAACTGTTCAACAATATCAAAGCGTGTGGCTTTATCGGCCGTCGCTGTAAGGGCCATCATGGGCACATGGGCAAAGCGTTGCTTAAGTTCGTTTAAGCGAAAATAATGCGGTCTAAAATCATGACCCCAATGCGACACACAATGCGCTTCATCGATCGCAAATAAGCTTATTTTTAAATGCGATAATCGCTCTAAAAAATCACGTTGTAATACTTTTTCGGGGGCTACATACAATAGTTTAATAAGCCCTTGGTGAAGTTGCTGATAAACACGTTGCTGTTCTTCGCGAGCTAGGCTGTTATTAACATATGCCGCTTTTACACCCAAAGCTTGAAGCTGCGCGACTTGATCTTGCATAAGCGAAATAAGTGGCGAGATAACAATGGTCACCCCTTCAAGAACTAACGCCGGAATTTGATAACACACAGATTTTCCGCCACCAGTGGGTAGCAAAACAAGTGTGTCCTGAGCATTTAAAGCGGCATCAATAACGGCTTTTTGGCCATCTCGAAACTCGCTGTAACCAAACACTTGTTTGAGGACAGTCTCGGGTTTTCGCACTAAGGTGCTTGAAGATAGTGTAGATGTATTCATTGGCGGGTATTTTAGTGTTTTTTTTATAAGATGTCTTTAGCTTTACGCTCGTAGTTTTAAACAAGGTATGTTTTACTCGATGTACCTATTAATATCAGAGAATAATAATGAATAAAGAAATGTTAATTGAACAAGTGGGGGCGCTATTCGTAAATGGTATGCCGTTTAATCAATTTTTAAATATATCGGTAGAATCACTTAGCCCAGAACAAGCTAAAATTACATTCCCGTGGCAGGATGTTTTTATAGGTAACCCAGCCCAAAAAATTCTTCATGGTGGGATTATTTCAGCGGTGCTCGATAACGTCGGTGGTATGCTCGCAGCGGCGAGTGTGATAGATAAGCTGACCGATTTAGATATGAACAGTGTACAAAAAAAATTAGCAACACTGGGCACTATTGATTTACGCACCGATTATTTGCGCCCAGGAAAAGGGGATGTGTTTACCGCCAGTGCCACGCTTATTCGTTCAGGTAATAAAGTGTGCGTGTGCCGAATGGAATTACATAATGAGCAATCTGTACAAATCGCTTTTGGCACGGGCACGTATTTAGTTGGATAAAACCTGTTTGGCGAGTAAACTGGCGACCTTTTAAATCACTAAGTGTTTACTATGCCAATTGTTACCGAGCAGCGTAAAGGCGCAATATTTGCCTGTCTTGCTTTTGTTATGTGGGGTCTTGCTCCCATTTACTTCAAGTTAATACAACATGTGACTGCATTTGAAATATTAATGCATCGTGTTGTGTGGTCAGTCGTATTTTTAATTTTAGTGGTGAGTGTTCTAAAGTACTGGCGTAAAATTAAGCACATTATAATACAGCCCAAACTGATGTTAATGCTGGTTGTCACCTCGGGGCTACTTGGTTTTAACTGGGGATTATTTATATGGGCGATTAACAATAACCATATGCTCGATGCAAGTTTAGGCTATTACATAAATCCGCTGTTAAATGTTTTATTAGGCATGCTTTTTTTAGGTGAACGCCTCCGAAAATTTCAAGGTGTGGCTGTTGGGCTTGCGTTCTCGGGTGTGATATTACAGTTGGTGAGTTTTGGCTCGTTCCCTGTTGTTGCTTTTTCACTCGCTATATCGTTTGCACTTTATGGCCTATTACGAAAAAAGCTTCCCGTTGAGGCGTTGCCGGGCATTTTGCTCGAGGCGTTAATATTACTACCAGTGGCGTTGGTTTATTGGTGGATGATGGCACCTTCTGCTACTTCAAGCCTGCCAAATAACGATTGGCTTACTAATTTACTTCTTATTAGTGCTGGTATTGTTACCACATTGCCGCTGCTTTGCTTTACAGGTGCCGCTAAGCGCTTGCAATATACAACCCTAGGCTTTTTTCAATATATAGGGCCTAGTTTAATGTTTATACTTGCTGTGGTGTTTTACGATGAGGTATTTGATACAGAAAGGCTTATTACCTTTGCATGTATTTGGAGTGCTCTGGCTATCTTTAGTTGGGATTCTTATCATCAATCACGTAAGCGTAAAAAAGCGGCCATTACAGCCGCCGAAGTTGCTTAACTATTTATTTAGCTAGTTACTTGGTTGCGACCAGCTTCTTTAGCCTCATAAAGTTTTTGGTCGGCCTGTTTTAATAATGTATCCATTTGATAAACGGGCCCGCCAGAAAAGCCTATTGAAATGGTCAGTTTTATTTTTTCTTTACTAAACTCTTGGCTGTTATTTTCTACAAAATACCTAAACCCTTCCAGTCTCTTCAGTGCTTCTGGGGTGTTTTCATCAGCAAAGTAAACGGCAAATTCTTCGCCACCTAAACGCGCGACTAAATATTTTTTAAAGTATTTTTTAAAGCAAATAGCCAGTCCTTTTAAAACCTGATCGCCTGTATCATGGCCATATGTGTCGTTAATAGATTTAAAGTGGTCTATATCAATCATAGCCAGTGAGCCGTTTGCCTTTTTGAGGCTGAGCGCTTTTAAAGACGTATTTGCTTGCTCAAAAAAGTAACGACGATTAGGTAGGTCAGTAAGGTAATCCGTATTCGCTTGGCGCTTAATTGTGGCTATTTGTTGAAGCATGTCGACGTTTTGGCTTAGCCTGCAATAAAACTCTTCGTTATTAAAGGGTTTATGGAGGTAGTCATTTGCGCCATTTTTTAAAAATAAAGTAGATAGCTCCGACGAGTCAGCGCCTGAAATACCAATAATTGCTTTTTCGTCGTTATTGTATAATCTGCGAATTTCACTGCATAACTCATCGCCATTCATGTTGGGCATCTCGTTATCAGTGATGATCACTGAAATGTCGGGTGACTTTGCCAACATTTCAAGTGCTTGCTTGCCATCCTCAGCTTCAGATACTTGATATTTATGACGTAACAATAAGCTCACAATATAGTGGCGGGTAGATATAGAATCATCAACAACTAATACTTTTACACTTTCGTTGCGAGGCAAACGCTTAAGCTGTTTTTCAAGATATTGATAAGCTTGTTTATTTTCTTTTATTATGTAATCAATTATTGGAAATTTTTCAACAGTATCACGTGTTTTTTTATCAATGCTACCCGTCATGACAATGGTGGGGATTTCTGCGTTAATTGTGCACGGTACTGCCTCACCATTAGGCGCATCAGGCAAAATAAAATCTACAACAGCGCAAAAGTAATTATTTTGACTAATTAGTATTTTTGTTTGTGCTAACGTTTCTGCTACATCTACTTCGTAGCCTACTTTTAGCGCTATATGTTTCTGCACAAGCGCTATAGCAGGTGTATCTTCAACTATTAATATTTTTCGCTTCACGGAACACCCAGTTTATATTATGCAAAAAAATTGCTTAATACACTTTGTAACCGTAAAAGCGCCAAAAAGCAAATAGCTGAGTGTGTTATAGGCTATCTGATTCTGAAAAACTTTCATTATTTATTGGCGCAGGGCTCGATATTTTTGAGCGGCCAAATAAGGTATGAAACTTCGTTTTACATGTCGTAAGCTTTAGGTATTTTAGCCATGCTCGCTCAATCGGATTAGTTGGTTCTTGTGAGCCAGTTACTACGGCTACAAAATTTTCTTGGTGCTCATTTTGTGGTTCAATCGTCTTACTATATAAACCTTTTAAAACAATGCCATGTTGTTCTAGTATACTGGCTTCTAATAAGGTGAAATTTCCGCTGCGGCTAAAACCACGTGGAAAATTTTGATCATCATAAAATTGACGTTGGCTAACAAATGCTTGGCGTAGTAGTGAAATGTTAATGCTCATAGCTATATCCTCATACCCTATTAATTAGTTGGAGTATGATGCAAGTTTGGCAATTTTTTAAACAAGTTATTTTTATCGTGAGGATAAAAAAGTGGATATCGATTTATTAAAAACATTTGTTGAAGTAGTGCGCACGCGTCATTTCGGTAAAGCCGCAGAGAACCTCTATATAACGCAGTCGGCGGTCAGTTTTCGTATTCGTCAATTAGAGCAAGGGCTTGGTGTTAATTTATTTATTCGCCAGCGTAATAATATTCAATTAACAGCGCCTGGTGAGCGGTTGTTGCCTCATGCGCAAATGATCATAACTGGTATGCAGCGCGCCAAAGTAGATGTAGCCCTTGCTGATAATATGCATAAACAAATTAGCTTGGCAGGGACGCCTAATATTTGGGATGCCTTTTTGCAGTTTGGTATTACTAATATTGTGTCGGCTATGCCGGGAGTCTCTTTGGTTGCTGAAGTTAAAGCCCAGCAAGAAAGCACGCGATTATTGCTTGAGCGCACGCTTGATTTAGCCATTTTATTTGATCCACCAAAAGTAGATGAGTTAGTTGTTGAGCGTATTTGTGAACTGCCTATTATTCCTGTAAGTGGGTATGACACTGCAACAAACGAAAACTTTTTTGATAATCAGTACGTGTATGTTGACTGGGGAACGACATTTTCACTTTGGCATGCACGCCAGTTTACCGGTAAAACGCCTCCTTACTTTAGAACAAGTACCGGACGAATTGCGTTAGATTTAATACTACAATGTGGTGGTAGCGCATTTATTCCACATGTTTTGGTTGAGCAACATTTAGAAAATGGTGAATTATTTCATGTAAAAAACGTAGAAAATACGTCAAGAGATATATTTGTAGCCTACCATAGAGATAACGAACAAAAGGAACTGATAGAAACACTCATAAATTTACTACCTACTATTAAGGCACATGCTTAGTAATTGGATTTTAAGTGGGTACATATTTGTATGATTGATGTTCATGTCCTTTTGATTTCATAAATAATGCAGTTTTATTAACTTTAAAAGTCAAAAATATTTCATTTGTAATATTTCTGTCATTTAGTGGTGACAAACTGCAGTCGTTTTAAAAATTAGTCTTTTGTGATTATCGAGGAAATAACATGAAATTTGTAAAATCGAGCTTATGTGTCGCTTTGCTAAGTGGTTTATCTTTTAATGTACTTGCTGACGTTGATGTTTACGGTAAAGCAAATGTGACTGTTCAGTCTACAGATGACGGCGAAGGGTCGTTCACTGAAATTAAAAGTAATGCATCTCGTTTTGGCCTTAAAGGTTCAGAAAAAATTACCGATGGCTTAGAAGCAGTTTATAAGTTTGAGTTTCAAGTTGATGTAACAGATGCAGACTCAAAAGGCGACGACGATAATATTTCTGCGCGTAACCAATATGTTGGTGTTAAAGGCTCGTTTGGTCAGGTAGTAGTGGGTCGTAACGACACGGCGTTTAAACAAGCGCAAGGTAAACTCGATTTATTTAATGACCTTGAAGGCGATATTAAAAACGTATTCAAGGGTGAAAACCGTTTAGGTGATTCAATTACATATACTTCTAACTCATACGAAGGTTTTAAAGTACTTGCTACTTTTATTGCTGAGGATGATGTAGATGCTGATAACGGTTACTCAATGGCAGTAACTTACGGTGATTCAGCACTTAAAAAGAGTGCGGTATATGCCTCAATTGCAGCTGACAGCGAAGTAAATGGTTACGATGTAGTACGTGCGTCAATCCAAGGTAAAGTTGAAGACTTTAAACTCGGTGCTATGTACCAAACTCAAGAAAAAGTAGACGGTTCAGCTGAAGGTGACGGTTACTTATTAAATGCAGCATACAACATGGGTAAAAACACGTTTAAAGTTCAGTACCAAGCAATGGACTTTGACGATAGTGATGATAAAACAGCTATTTCAGTGGGTGTTGATCACAAGCTTAACAAAAACATTAAAGTATTTGGCTTTTACTCAAGCTTTGATATGGACAACAACGTAGACCAAGATTACTTAGGTTTAGGTATGGAATATAAGTTTTAACGACGAGTTAAAACACTCCCTTTTTAACCGCGCTGTAATTAGCGCGGTTTTTTTTGCTTTAAATTATTTACTTACCCGCCCATAATAGAGCTTCATTTGGAATGAGGTGCAATTCCTCAACTGTTCCCGCAACTGTAATTAGCGCTATGCTTTAAGTCAGATACAAATCAATTTTTAATGAGCGGGCCTACTCATGCTAATTTTAATGTACTCCTTTTTGGTGGTTGCATTACAAGTGGGTACTCGTGTCTAGGACAGAGTATTGCAAACTAAAGCACCATTATTAAACGTTCAAAATCTCTCGTGGGGAATAGCAAATAAACCTATTCTCAAACACATTAATGTGCAAATACCCGAAGGTAAATTTGTGGGCTTAATTGGCCCTAATGGTGCAGGTAAATCGAGTTTACTGCGTTGTTTATATCGTTTTAATAAGCCTAATGAAGGGGTTGTAGAATTTAATAACCATGATATTTGGCAGCTTAAAAGTGACGAATATGCAAAGTGCGTTGCTGTTGTTTTACAAGAGGCGCCATCGCATTTTAATTTGTCGTTATTTGATGTTGTGGCTCTTGGCCTAACACCTCATAAATCGTTATTTAGTTCAACATCGCAAAGCGAAAAACAACAAATCACTCTAGCTATAAAAACGGTAGGGCTTGAGCTGCACACAAATCAAAATTTTGAATCGCTCTCTGGAGGCGAAAAGCAGCGCGCACTCATTGCACGTGCTATTGTTCAGCAACCTCAGCTGTTAATTATGGATGAGCCCACTAGCCACCTTGATGTTAAATATCAAATACAGGTTATGGAGCTGGCAAAGTCTCTTGGTGTTACAGTATTTGCTTCGTTTCATGATCTTAATTTGGCTAGTGCTATGTGTGATGAGCTTGTCGTCATTAAAAATGGAGAAATAACGCATACCGGCTCTCCTGCAGAGGTACTGACTGAGCACATGCTTGACGATGTATTTGGTGTATGCGCTCAGGTTAGTAACCATCCTCAAGAATCTCAATTGGGCAAAGTTACGCCTCATATTACCTACTTTTATGGTTACAAATAATATGTTAGCAATGCATGTACGCCATTCAGTTGCACTGATTATTTGCATTACTATTGCCTTAGTAAGTTTATTTTTAGCATTGAGCTTTGGTGCTGCAGATACCTCAATACAGGATGTATTTAACAGTTTTATTTATTTAAATGATGCTTCATTCACCAGCCGTATTATTTTTGAATTAAGAATGCCCCGTACATTATTGGCGTTTTTAGCAGGTGCCGGGTTAGCTATCGCTGGGCTAATTTTACAAACCGTGACACGTAACCCATTAGCCGATCCTTACTTATTCGGTATATCGTCAGGTGCTTCGTTTGGTGTAGTTGTACTTATGGCATTTGTGGGAATTAGCGCGGGTTTTATGCTTTCGGCCGCAGCCTTGCTTGGTAGCTTATTAGCAATGAGCTTACTTATATTAATTGCCACAAGGCAGCAGGGCGGGCAAGTTGAGTCTATGTTACTTGCTGGTGTTGCACTCTCGTTTTTATTTAGTGCATTTACGAGTTTGTTGCTTTATTGGAGCGAGCCGCAAGCCGTTGCTGCAATTTTATTTTGGACCTTAGGAAGTTTTGCACGTGCGCAGTGGGCAACGCTTTGGATACCCTTTTTAGTGATTACACTGTGCACCTGCGTAATGATTAGTTTTAGGCGCCAGCTTAATGCCATGTTATTAGGTGACGAAAGTGCCATAACCCTTGGTGTTAAAGTGCATCGATTTAGGGTGCTGATGCTAATTTTAAGCTCACTAATAACCGCTGTGCTGGTGGCAATGTGTGGCGGTATTGGTTTTGTTGGATTAATGGTGCCACATATTGTGCGCTTTTTTATTTCACAAGGCACCGTAGCAGGGCTATTAATAACAAGCTTAGCAGGAGGCACATTTATGGTGTGGGTCGATGTACTGTCTCGTTCTTTACTTCAAAATCAAGAGTTGCCAGTAGGGGTGATCACGGCCGCTATGGGGAGTGCGTTTTTCTTAAGTTTACTCTTTTTTCGAAAGTCTAAGGTGTAGCCATGAAAACACTCATGATACAGGGTACTACCTCGGATGCGGGAAAAAGCACCTTAGTGGCTGCACTTTGCCGAGTATTTGCAAATCAAGGCATAAAAGTCGCACCGTTTAAGCCACAAAATATGGCACTTAATAGCGCAGTGACAAACGACGGTGGCGAAATTGGCCGTGCGCAAGCTTTGCAAGCTATTGCTGCTAAGGTAGAGCCCGAAACCGACTTTAACCCGATATTACTTAAACCCAATAGCGATACAGGCGCTCAAGTTATTATTCATGGTAAAGCGATTAGCAACATGGAAGCCGGTAAGTACCACGATTATAAAAAAGTCGCCATGGACGCTGTCATTACATCACACGAGCGTTTAGCAGAACGGTTTGAGCTTTTATTGGTTGAAGGTGCGGGAAGCCCTGCTGAAATAAACCTGCGTGAAAACGACATAGCTAACATGGGCTACGCTGAAAAAGTAGACTGCCCAGTGATTATTATTGCTGATATAGATAAAGGCGGTGTATTTGCTCATTTAGTGGGGACATTGGCATTACTTAGCGGATCTGAGCAAGCACGTGTAAAGGGTTTTGTAATTAACCGTTTTAGAGGTGATATAAGTTTGCTTCAAGGAGGGCTTGACTGGTTAGAGCAATACACGGGTAAACCTGTTTTAGGAGTACTGCCATACCTTCACGATTTAACTCTCGACGCGGAAGATGCTGTTGCAATAAACAATAACGTTACCCATGCAACTATCAATATTGCAATATTATTAGTGCCGCATATTAGTAATCATACTGATTTTGACGCACTGCGTTTACACCCAAATATTAATGTTAACTATATACGCCATACGCAGGTCATTCCTGATGTTGATCTTATTATATTGCCTGGTAGTAAAAACGTACTTGGCGATTTAAATTTTTTGATAAACGAAGGGTGGGATAATCAGATAAAACGCCACTTACGCTATGGTGGAAAAGTACTTGGAATTTGTGGGGGAATGCAAATGCTGGGTAATATAATTTACGACCCCGAGGGTGTTGAGTCGTCATTAAAAAGTGTGAGTGGGTTGGCATTATGTGAGTTTGAAACCACACTCACATCGCAAAAAGTATTAAGTAAAGTGACGGCCACTTTAAAGCTAAATAATCGACAAACTTTATGTAGTGGTTATGAAATTCATGCGGGAGTAAGTAAAGGCAATGCATTAAAGACCCCTTTAATTACCTTTAGTCAGCATCCAAATGGGTTTAAAACAGATGGTTTTATAAGTGACGATAATGCAATTGCGGGCACTTATTTACACGGTTTATTTGATGAGCCCAACGCCACGATGGAAATTTTAAAATGGGTAAAGCCAGATTTAAATATTGATCCAATAAGTATTGATACACACCGCGAACAGCAGTTAGCGCGTTTAGCAACCATGTGCGAAACACATTTAGATATAGCGCAAATTACCTCGATTTATAAAGGGCATAATAATGACTGAACAAACAAACGACAAACACAAACAGCGCCAGCAAAAAGTAAAAGAACACGTAGATGCCCGTGTTGAAGCCGCGCAAGAGGTTAAAGGTATTTTTCAGGTTATTACTGGCAATGGTAAAGGTAAATCGACTTCTGGTTTTGGCGTGGTAGCACGCTGTGTTGGCCACGGTCAAAAAGCCGCTGTGTGTCAATTCATAAAAGGGACATGGGAGTGTGGTGAGCGTAATTTATTACTAGGCGCAGGGGTTGAATTTGCTGTAATGAATACTGGCTTTACATGGGATACACAAAATAAAGAGGCCGATACCTTAGCAGCACAAGCAACATGGCAAGAGGCAAAGCGCATGCTTGCCGACAGCAGTATTAACTTAGTGTTACTTGATGAGCTAACCTACATGGTGACTTATGGTTATATCGACTTAGACGAAGTACTAAGTGCACTTAATAATCGCCCGGCTATGCAGTCGGTTATTATCACAGGACGCGCAGCGCACAGAGCATTGACTGACCTTGCCGATACTGTGAGCGAGGTACGTAATGTAAAACACGCATTCGACTCAGGTGTAAAAGCGTTAGAAGGGTTTGACTACTAGTGTTTAAATTGCTTTTTATAGGTTTCATGCTGCTTAGTTTACACGGCAATGCTGTGGCGAACTCAGCGCCTGAGATTAAAAAACTACGTATAGTTGCGCTTGCCCCACACATAGTTGAAAACCTATTTGCCATTGGTGCAGGTGACAATATTGTGGGCACCGTTGACTATGCCGACTACCCATATGAAGCAAAAAATATAGCTCGCATTGGCGGCTACTATGGTATTTCGCTTGAGAAATTATTAGCCTTAAAACCTGATTTAGTGATTGCTTGGAAAAGCGGAAATCAGCAGGAAGATATCGCACAAATAGAGCGCTTGGGTATTAAAGTTCATTCAAGTAACCCTACAACCATAGAAGCCGTGCAAACTGAGCTACTAACACTTGGTAAACTAACAGGGTACGAAAAGCAAAGCCAACAGGTTGCTAAAGCTTTTAAGCAAAAGTTAGCCGCTATTATTAAAAACCAGCAAGGGAAGCAGCCTATATCTGGTTTTTATCAGTTATGGGCTGAGCCTATGATGACAATCAGTGAAAGTACATGGATTGGCCAACTAGTAAATACCTGTCACGTAAATAATGTGTTTGCTAATAGCACGACCCCGTATCCACAAATCAGCATTGAAAATGTCATTGTAACTAAGCCTCAAATTATTATTATTCCTGACGAAAAATCTAATACCCCGCAGCCTAATGTTAATTGGCAGGCATGGCCAGAAGTGCCTGCGGTTACAAATAACCAGTTTATTCGCGTTAATGCCGATTTACTTCACCGTTTTACACCGCGTATGTTAGATGGGCTTGCTGATATGTGTGATAAAATAGACACGTCACGAAAAATAATAAAGAGTATGTAATGAGCGACTGGGATACATTTTTACAAAACGAGCTACAGCACCCTTATATGCAGCAAACTTTAAATGCAGTTGAAAACCGCCGAGCGGAAGGTATTGCTGTTTACCCTCCCGAGCCGTACGTATTTAATGCATTTAATGCCACGCCGCTAAACAATATTAGGGTGGTAATTTTAGGGCAAGACCCTTACCACGGCGAAGGGCAAGCTCATGGGCTGTGTTTTTCTGTTATGCCTGAGGTAAAAAAACTCCCACCCTCGCTTAAAAATATGTACAAAGAGCTAGCTACAGATATTGAGGGCTTTGTTATTCCTGAGCATGGTTACTTACAAAGCTGGGCAGAACAAGGCGTGTTTTTACTAAATACTGTTTTAACGGTAGAGCAAGGGCAGGCCCATTCCCATAAACATTTAGGTTGGGAGCAATTTACCGATAACGTAATTGCGCATATTAATGAGCACTGCGAAGATGTAGTATTTATTTTATGGGGCGCACATGCGCAAAAAAAAGGTAAAAGTATAAACAGTGCACGTAATCATATTTTAAAAGGGCCGCATCCGTCGCCGCTGTCGGCTCACCGAGGCTTTTTTGGTTGTAAGCACTTTTCGAAAACTAACGAACTGCTGTTAGCACAAGGTAAAAAACCTATAAATTGGCAGGTTTAGCTTAATAAGTTTAAGCATTAAAAAAGCCCTCATAGATGAGGGCTTTTGTGTAATTGGTGGGTATAGAAATTAAAAATCTAGCTCATCAATTGCAATTGTGTCTGCAAAGTAATCAAATTCCTCTAATTCTTTACGTAGACGTTGTTTATCTTTTATTGCTTCTATTTCGCGCCATTTTCTTTTTTTGTTCTTCTGAGAGGTTTTTCTTTTTTCATCAGGACCTTCTAGTATCTCTAATATATCGTTTAGGCTATCCATGAACTTCTCCTATTGATTTTATTGACCTCAAGAGTACCTATACCACAGGCCCAGCTAAAATAGAATAAAAAAGTGACAGAGATGTTACAAAGTTGTGGTGTTTAAATGAAGGTTTATACAAGTAAAGTATTGCTTTTAAATACAAAAACACGTTGTATAAAATTTACAAAGAAATTTAAGTCGATGAGAGTTATTTTGTTTACAGCTAAAATGTATGAGGGAGGTCGGGTTATTAGTCGGCACTTTACAGGCATAAAAAAACGCCGCAATTGCGACGTTTTTTAAAGTACGTTCAAATCAATTACATTGCTTTAAAACGTGCTTCTAGCTGTTCTTGTGCATCAGCAAAAGAGCGAATACCTTCAGCTAGCTTTTCAGTTGCCATTGCATCTTGGTTATGTAACCAACGGAACTGAGCTTCTGTAAGCGGCTCAGGTTTCGGCTCTTTAGGAATATCACTTTCTAGTAAATATTCTTGTGCGCCTTCAAGGTTACCTAAGTCTTCTAAAAGATTAGGGCTAATAGTTAGCTTGTCACAACCTGTTAGTGCAATAATTTCGCCTGTATTACGGAAACTTGCGCCCATCACTACTGTTTTGTAGTCATGACGTTTGTAAAATTCAAAAATGCTGCGTACTGATTGAACACCTGGATCTTGTAGTGGATCCGTTGGTTTTTCCATGCCGTTAGCAACGTGCCAATCTAAAATACGGCCCACAAATGGCGAGATTAGAAATACATTTGCATCAGCACATGCACGGGCTTGGGCGTCGCTAAATAATAAAGTAAGGTTACATTTAGTCCCTTCTTTTTCTAACTGCTCAGCGGCTTTAATACCTTCCCACGTAGACGCAACTTTAATTAAAATTTTGTCTTTGCTTACGCCTTCTTTTTCGTAAAGGCTAAGTAATGTGTGTGCTTTATCAATAGTTGCTTGAGTATCAAACGATAAACGTGCATCTACTTCGGTAGAAATATAACCCGGTACAATCTCACTAATTTCTTTACCAAGTAAAACAGCAAAGTAGTCACATGCAAGTTCTAGTTGTTTAGCTGGATCTTGCTCGGTTTCTTTTGCATAGCTCCAAGCTTTATCTAGGTAAGGCTTATAAGCTTCAATCTCGCTCGCTTTTAATAAAAGCGACGGGTTTGTGGTTGCATCTTCTGGTTGATGCTTTTTGATCGCTTCAATATCGCCAGTGTCGGCTACGATAGATGAATGTTGTTTTAGCCTTTGTAGAGCTGAAGTCATTTGCTTTCCTCATTCCAAGCAAGTTAAAAGAAAAATCGACCCTTAATATATACCATCCATACTGCAACAGTGTGACAATGCTTGATAGGTCTTATGTCCTTATCAATTAAAAAACGGCAATGTATGAATTTTTAAGGGAGGATTTATATAAACAAAACGTGCTTTTCGTTTCATTTAATGTTGAAATTGACATTAAATAATTTACAAGTCAATAGCTAACTATGATCACTGTTATTTCACCTGCAAAAAATCTTGATTACGACACGCCACCGGCAACCGATAAGTTCACTCAGCCTGAATTACTCGAGCACAGCGAGGAACTTATGAAAGTATGCCGTGAACTAACACCTGCGCAAATTGGCAGTTTAATGAAAATTAGCGATAAGCTTTCTGGCCTTAACGCTGCTCGCTTTAGCGAATGGTCGCAACCCTTTACCATTAATAATGCCAAACAAGCCGCGCTTGCTTTTAATGGTGATGTATATGGTGGGTTAGAGGCGAGTACTTTAACTGCAAGCGACCTTGATTACGCGCAAAGTCATTTGCGTATATTATCTGGATTATATGGCCTATTAAAACCGCTTGATTTAATGCAAGCGTACCGACTAGAAATGGGCACTAAGCTTGAAAACTCTCGTGGTAAAAACCTGTATGAGTTTTGGGGCAGTATCATTGCTGATAAACTAAATGAAGTAACAAAATCACAAGATGCACAATACCTCGTTAACCTAGCTTCAAACGAATACTTCAAAGCGGTAGATAAAAAAGCGCTCAACGCGCAAATTATTACGCCGCACTTTAAAGACTGCAAAAATGGTCAATACAAGGTAATTAGCTTTTATGCTAAAAAAGCGCGCGGCATGATGGCGCGTTACATTATAGAAAACCAAGTAACGCAGTTAAGTCAGTTAAAAGAATTTACCGTTGCGGGGTATTACTTTAGCGCTGAGGCAACAACGAAAGAGTTAGAGCCGGTATTTTTGCGCGAAGAGCAAAACTAACGCGTTTAATTAAAGCTAAACACATACCCAAAAAGCCATGCATTGCATGGCTTTTTATATGCTGGCGCTAAACTTGCAAACATGAGTTAAGTATTCACATTATTATTTACTCATAGGTGCAAAAAATGATCAGCATACCCTCGATAACAGAAGCCGAAAAACTTATCGAAGAAAAACTCGGCGGTTGGTTTGATGTTGTTATAAGTCACATTCCTAATTTTATAGTGGCGGTTATTATTGCCATTATATTTTCAATGCTAGCGCGCTTTGCTGGCAACCTTATGAAAAACATATTGCGCCGTTCACTCGACTCTCAACAAATAGCCGATTTAATGGCGTCAATATTTAAGGTTATTGTGCTGTGTGTTGGGGTATTTATAGCGCTGGATTTTGTGGGTTTAAAAGGTACGGTTACCTCTTTATTAGCCGGTGCGGGTATTGTTGGTTTAGCCATAGGTTTTGCGTTTCAAGATATGACCGAAAACTTGATTGCGGGCATAGCAATGGGTATACGCAAGCCCTTTAAAACAGGAGACGTAATAGAAACCGACGACGTGTTTGGTTCAGTGCACTCAATAAACCTGCGTAACACGCTAATAGAGAGCTTTTACGGGCAGTTAATTTTAGTACCAAACAAGGTATTATTTAGGAATGTGTTAAAAAATTACACCACACTTGGAGTTAGACGCATAGAAGTACCGGTAGGCATTTCGTATGGTGACGACATTGAAAAAGCGAAAGAAGTTATTGTAGATAAGATTAACGATTTGGACTTTGTCATTCGTAAAAACGAAACCGATGTTTATGCTGAAGGCTTTGGCGACAGTAGCATTAATTTATTGGTGTGGTTTTGGATTAAATATCCAGGTGAACCAGACTTTATGACAGTGCGTCATAAAGGCGTAGTTGCTGTTAAACAAGCGTTGGATGAAGCTGATATTAGTATTCCATTCCCTATTCGCACGCTCGATTTTGGTATTAAAGGCGGTGAAAAACTCGATGCCATGATCAGCGATAAAATTAACCAGCAATCATCAAATAAAGGCAACGCTGGTGGAGCTGATTCAGGCCAAAACGAATAAATGAGCCATTAATACCAGTGGGAATTATTTACTCACTCGCAACGCAATTTTACATTTAAATACCCGTTGTGGGCTTAAATAAAAATGACTTATGAGTCACAACGACTAAATGCAGCTTTATAAAGCTGCATTTTTTTATGGCTATTTAAGTGTTTGAGAAGGTGAGAGCAACGTTAATTGATTATTGATTAAGGCCTATTTACCTTTTGGGGTGAAATTGAAAGCGGGCTATGTGATATATCGATAAGGCTAAGCCTATTGTGTAGTTACTTCCCGAAACCGACGATAACGCAACATAAATATAAAACATGCAGTAACTTTTGTGTTCCTCTCATAGGTTGCTTCTCCTTGTTGCCTAAATAATAGGTAATAAGGAGCAAGTAGGGCGTATAAGCTGTATACGACTTTAAGTTATACCTACATAGGCGAAGTCATTAAAATAATGCAGGAGTAGGTACTTAGCTTACTGGGTCACAAATCGCGCACCGTAATTATGTTGCTCCTTGATAGAACACGCTTTAATAATGTCAGTTAAACAGGCCTAGGCTTAATATAAATTTATTATTTAAAGAGCGGATTATTTTGGCAAATATTAGGTTGTAATGTATGCAATTTACAATTGGTATTAGGCGGTAAGTAAGAGGTAATTAAAGCGAGTTTTTTATTGTAGTTAATGTGAGTTGCAAGTATATACTGGCACAAAAAAGGCGCAGCATGTGTTGGAGTAACATGCTGCGCCTAGGATCAATTGAGTTAATAAAAGTGCGATTTAAATAACACTAATTTTGTTACGGATGATTTTAACACCATCCATATTTTCTAAAAACTTTTGAGCAAGCGCACGTTCAAAACCGGTTTGCGCTTGACCATGTAATACTACCTCGCCATCTTTAACCTGTACGCGAATATTGCTTAATGCAAAGTTGGGGTTAGTACGAAGCGTACTTGTAATGGTTTGCTGAAGGTTAGGTTGAGTTGCTACGCTGCTGACTACGGCTAGGTGTGTTGCTGCACTCACTTTGGTAGCACAGGCTAACAAAAATAAACAACAAAACGAAACTAACGCGATAGTTAACTTTAAGCGGTTCATAACTCAATCCTTTTATATCAATTAAAAATTTAGCCAAACCATTAAATATTCTGGCTATTCTGTGTTTAATATTACAAGTTCAGTGCCAATTTTAATTTATTGAAATATAAGGTTATTTTATTAAGTGGGAATTCAGGTGGGCAATAATTACATTTAAATGGGTAGGTGTTACATGCACCGGTTACATATGTTACACGCATTAAAAAGCCGGCATACGCCGGCTTTGGTAAATGTGCTAAGTTACTTTTTCTTTTTAACTTTCGCTTTTTTCTTTGCTTTCATTTTTACCGGATCTTTGCGCTTTTTAACCGGTGGCTTAGCCTCTTTATGCTGAGGCTCTATTCCTTTAATTACACGGCGTTTAAGCTTTTGTTCAATGTAGCGTTCTACTTTGTACAAAATACCAATATCATGCGCTTCAACTAATGAAATAGCGATGCCTTTTTTACCTGCGCGACCAGTACGGCCAATACGGTGAACATATACGTCGGCGGTACGTGGCATATCAAAGTTAATAACGTGGCTAATGTCAGATACGTCAATACCGCGGGCAGCTACATCTGTTGCAATTAATATTTTAGTGCGGCCACTATGAAAGTTTTCCATTGCTTTCATGCGCTTGTCTTGTGGCATTTCACCTCGCAGCCAAGCGGCTTTAACACCGTTATTAGTTAATTCACCAATGAGAGTTTCTAAACGTTCACGCGTTTTAACAAACACAATAGCTTTAGTTACGTCTGGGCCATTTAGGGTGTTTACTAAAAGCTCTAGTTTATGGTGGTAATCATCCGCAAGGTGAACCCACTGGTGAATTTTTGCTTTTTCTTTACGAGACGACTCAGCTTCTAACAAAGCTGGATCGTTTAATGTGGTTTCTGCAAATCGTTCTACGCTGTCGCCCTCAAGGGTTGCCGAGAATAAAAAGCACTGACGACGGTTTTTAGCTTCGTCACAAATACGGCTCATTTCTTTTTTGAAACCCATGTCTAACATGCGATCTGCTTCATCAATAATAAGCATTTCTACATGTTCAGCATGAAAGTTTTCAGTTTCTAGGTATTCCATTAATCGCCCTGGAGTGGCAATTAATACATCATTATTTTTTTCAAAAATCTCTTTGTGAGTACCGTAGTTAATACCGCCCGTTACTACGCCAATTTTTAGGTGCGTGCGTTTAGCAAGTAGTTCACACTGTTCATGAATTTGATAAGCCAGCTCACGTGTTGGCGTCATTATTAATACGCGGGCAAAACCAGGTTCACGGCGCGGAAAATCCAATAAGTATTGAATCGCAGGAATTAAAAATGCCGCTGTTTTACCTGTGCCAGTTGGCGCAGACGCTAAAATATCACGTCCCTGAAGAGCTTCAGGAATAGCTTGTTGTTGAATACTGGTTGGCTTCTCGTAGCCCATTTTATCAATGGCATCGAGTAATTTGGTATCAAGATCAAATTCAGAAAATTGCATAGAGTGTCTAAAATAGTGGACAATTACCTTGATTATACGCGCTATGCTGCGCTTGGTGAATGAAAAGGTGAAAAAATGTCTGGTTTTGCATTTAAACAATTTAAGGTTGAACACGACCTCTGCGCAATGAAGGTTTCAACCGACGGCATTTTGCTTGGTGCGTGGGCAAACTTAGCTGGTGCAAACTCGTTACTAGACATTGGTACAGGCACGGGGTTATTGGCGTTAATGTGTAAACAGCGCAGGCCAGCATTGAGTATTACTGCGGTTGAAATAGATGAAAACGCATACAATCAAGCATTACAAAACGTAGCAAATAGTCCGTGGCCCAATATAGCTATTAAGCATCAAACTATTCAAAGCTTTAATAGTGACGCTCCCTTTGATGTCATCATTTCTAATCCGCCTTACTTTAATCACAGTTTAAAAGGCAATAATGCCGCCCGAAACACTGCGCGTCACACCGATGGTTTGAGCTTTGAGGAGCTAATTAACGCGTTTAAGCGGCTTAGCCATTCACAGTCACGGTTTAGTTTAATACTGCCAAACACTGAGGCTTTAGTATTTATTGAGCTTGCTACTCAAAAAGGGCTTTATTTAAATGCACATTGCCAAGTAAAAGCGACACCTAGCAAACCCATAAGCCGCAGTTTAATGACGTTTAGTTATCTAGAATCACAAACCGACAATTCAACGCTATGCATTAGAGAGTTAAACAATAATTACACTACTGATTACATTACTTTGTGTAAGGCATTTTATTTAAAGATGACGTAATTGCGAGGGGTATTATCTAATAATAAAGGATAGTTTACCCATAATGCATACGTATTCAGTTGTTATTTAATCAATCTCAAGACTAGTGTTAACCACTTGTAAATAAGCTAGGGCATGTTGTTTAGCCCGCCAACATTTGGAAACACACACTATGAAGCTGAATAAAATGGTCACCACCGCCGGTTTAAGCCTAGGTTTGCTTTTGCCTAATCTTGCAGCTGCTGCACCCACTACGTTTGTTCATTTATTTGAATGGAGTTGGCCCGATGTTGCACAAGAATGCGAGCAGTTTTTAGGGCCAAAAGGGTATGCTGCTGTACAAGTGTCTCCGCCTAACGAGCATATTACAGGCAACCAATGGTGGACTCGCTATCAACCTGTGAGCTACCAACTGCAAAGCCGAGGCGGTAACCGAACGCAGTTTGTAGATATGGTTAACCGTTGTAAAAGTGCAGGGGTCGATATTTATGTAGATACCTTAATTAATCACATGGCGGCTGGCAGTGGTAATGGCGTTGCGGGTAGCACGTTTGGTAATAAACAATACCCAATTTATAGCCCACAAGACTTTCATGAAAGCTGTAGTATAAATCCAGAAGATTACGGTAATAATCGTTACCGCGTTCAAAACTGCGAGTTAGTAGGGCTTGCTGATTTGAATACGTCTTCAAATTACGTGCAAAATACTCTCGCTGCTTATATTAACGACCTTCAGGCTATTGGAGTAAAAGGTTTTAGATTTGATGCGGCTAAACACGTAGCAGCTAGCGATATTCAAAGCCTTATGGCTAAAATAAATGGCTCGCCGTTAGTGTTTCATGAAGTGATTGATCAGGGAACAGAAGCCGTTGATGCCTCTGAGTATTTAAGTACAGGGCTCGTTACCGAGTTTAAATACAGTACACAACTCGGTAATACATTTAGAAACGGCTCGCTTGCATGGTTAAGTAATTTTGGTGAAGGGTGGGGCTTTATGCCAAGCTCGTCAGCGGTCGTATTTGTAGATAATCATGATAATCAGCGGGGGCATGGTGGTGCGGGTAACGTAATTACTTTTGAAGATGGTCGCTTATACGACCTAGCTAACGTATTTATGTTGGCGTATCCGTATGGCTATCCAAAAGTAATGTCGAGTTATGATTTCCATGGTGATACCGATGCGGGCGGGCCGAGTGTTCCCGTTCATAACAGCGGTAATTTAGAATGTTTTGCAAGCAATTGGAAATGTGAGCATCGTTGGTCATACATAGCGGGTGGCGTCGATTTTAGAAATAACACCGCCGACAACTGGGCTGTGACAAATTGGTGGGATAACACTAATAATCAGATTTCATTTGGCCGCGGTAGCTCAGGTCATATGGCCATTAACAAAGAAGACGCAGCGCTCAATGCCACTGTGCAAACAGACATGGCGCCTGGCCAATATTGTAATGTATTAAAAGGTGAATTATCGGGCGATGCTAAAAGTTGTAGCGGTGAGGTTATTACAGTTAATAGTAACGGCACTATTGATCTAAATGTGGCACCTTGGGATGCGATGGCAATTCATAAAAACGCAAAGTTATCACAAGGTTCGACTTCAAATCCGAGTGGTGATTGGCAGCGTACCGTCATTTTTATTAACGCACAAACTCAAAGTGGGCAAGACATGTTTGTACGCGGCGGAATAGATCATACCTATGCAAATACAAATTTAGGTAGAAACTGTCAAACAACCAATGTTGAATGTGCGATGCCTATTCGTCATAACAATTTAAAAAATGCCACTACAAGCCCATGGAAACTAAACGATAACTATCTAGATTGGTACGGTATTGAAAGCGGGCAAAGCGCCCAGGCAGAAGGTACCGCAGCCGACTGGACTACAAACGTGTGGCCAAGTACATATGGTGCCCAAAAAACAGTGACTAATGACGGCTTTGGCGTTACGCCGCTGAATATTTGGGGCGAACACTATTGGATGCTAGATGTAGACATGGATTGCAGCAAAGCAGTAAATGGGTGGTTTGAGGTAAAAGCATTTGTTAAAAATGGCCAAGGCTGGGAAAACGATATAAACCAAGCCAATACACCCTTTGCCAGCACTAACCATGTGGCACAATGCGGAAAAATAAATATGTTTGAATTTAACAGCTCAAATGTAGATATTCGTAACTTTTAAACCTATTCGTTAAATTTAGCGATGTGCATTATTACTAAAGCCAAACACCTAAGCGTGTTTGGCTTTTTACCATAAACAATATTGGTAATGTGTTAAATCGCTGTTTTATAGCGCGGCAAGCATTACGCTCAAGCAGTTAAAGCGTTTCACCGTACTCGGTCATTACTTGCTCAACCCAAGTCGCAATGCGCTCATCGCTCAGCTCGTACTGGCTGTCTTCATCAAGGGCGAGTCCTACAAACTGTTTGCCATCTGGGGTGAGTGCCTTTGAGGCTTCAAACTCGTAGCTGCTGTCGTTCGGCCAAAAGCCAAGTTGTGTAAATGTTTGTGTGTTTATTTCGTCGTGCAGCATACCTAGAGCGTCTTGAAACCACTGTCCGTAACCTTGTTGGTCGCCCATGCCAAATAAAGCAATGGTTTTACCATTTAGGTTTACGTCTTTTATGTCGTCCCATTTAGACTCCCAGTCTTCTTGTATTTCGCCAAAGTCCCATGTTGAAATACCAAAGATGATAAAGTCGTACTGCTCTGCATTTTTTAGTGGTTCGTCTTTAATATTGTGAAGGCTAACTATATCGTCACCAATAAGGTCACGTATTTTTTCTGCTGCCATTTCGGTGTAGCACGTAGTAGAGCCAAAAAATAAACCAATTTGCATCGTATTTATCACTGTGTAATTGCCTGATATGATAGGCTCAAGTTTACCGTAAGGTATTTTTAATTGATACCTTAGCAAAGCATGAGAGCATAATGTGACAACGCTATCTGACGATTTTTCAGAAAATAAAAGCAGTATGAGCACCAATAGCGACTACCTAGAAACCTTTTTAGATAGCCTTTATTTGGAGCAAGGTGTAAGCGAAAACACATTAAGTGCTTACCGTAGCGATTTAGATAAGTTTTGCCAGTTTTTAAAAGGCGAAAACTTAATGACGGTAACAGGGCATGACATTGAAAGCTACTTAGCGCATCGGGTTGATTTAGGCCTAAAGCCGCGCAGTACAGCGAGAAGTATCAGTGCGCTAAAACGGTTTTATCAGTACTTTGTGCGTGAAAAAATGATTACCGACACACCAATGCTAAATATTGCCCAACCCAAAGCGGGGCAATCTTTACCTAAAACACTTTCTGAAACCGAAGTAGAAGCGCTTCTTAACGCCCCCAATACTGAAGAACCCATGGGGTTACGAGACAAAGCCATGCTTGAATTGCTTTATGCCACAGGCCTGCGTGTCAGTGAGTTGGTTGGGCTACGCATGGAGCAAATTAACTTACGCCAAGCGGTTGTGTTTGTAAAAGGTAAAGGCAACAAAGAACGTTTAGTGCCGCTGGGCGAAGAAGCCATGCATTGGCTTGAGCTTTTTTTAAAAGTGGGCCGCGCACAAATGATCAAACACGCCACCGACTTTGTATTTCCGTCAAAGCGTGGTGTGGGCATGACTCGACAAACCTTTTGGCATAGAATCAAACACTATGCTATTTTGGCATCGGTTGAATCGCCATTATCACCCCACACATTGCGCCATGCATTTGCTACGCATTTATTGAATCATGGGGCCGATTTACGTGTTGTGCAAATGATGCTGGGACACAGCGACCTATCAACAACGCAAATTTATACTCATGTTGCTAATGAACGGTTAAAATCGGTACACGCGCAGCATCATCCGCGCGCTTAATTTGAAATTAAATAGTATTAAGCCGGTCAATATATTAAGTATTTTTAGGATAGAGAGAAGTTATGAAAAAATTAATGTTAGCAGGTGCCATGTTGTGCACAAGTATGAGTGCATTGGCAAATGACGTTGCAGTAACGCCAAATGCTAATGATCCTATTGTTACTAAGTTTGCGGCACTTGGCGTTACGGTTAAGCAAATAAATCCAAGCCCAGTAGCTGGTTTAAAAGAGCTAATTACAAATAAAGGCGTGTTATACGCAAGCCCAGACGGCCAGTTTTTAATGCAAGGCACGTTAATCGATTTAGACAACCGTAATAACCTAACAGAACAAGCTTTAAATAGCGTACGTGCTGAAGGTATTACAGAATACGAAGAGTCGATGATTGTGTACAAAGCACCAAACGAAAAACACAGCATCACTGTATTTACCGATATTAGCTGTGGTTATTGTCGTAAATTACACCGTGAGCTAAACGATTTACTTGATGCGGGTATTACCGTTAAGTACTTAGCGTTTCCGCGTGGTGGCCTACAAGGTTCAGGCTATGCAGATTTAATGAATGTATGGTGTGCAAAAGATCAACAAGAGGCGTTAACAGAAGCTAAAGCTGGTGAGAGTACCACGGCAGTTGCAGGTTGTAGTGCACCCATTGCTGAACACTACCAGCTAGGCCAAAGCTTTGGTATTAGTGGCACGCCAGCCATTATTTTAGACGATGGCACAATGATCCCAGGTTACCAACCTGCTGCTGCATTAAAAGCAGCGTTAGATGCTAATAAAGCATCTTAATAACGTGTTTACGTTTACAAAAAGGCCTTAATGGCCTTTTTTTGTCTTTTTAATACGATTTAATAAGTTAAAAAAACTGCATGAAAAAACTGATCATTGCGCGCGAAAACGTTAACGACTCGCACTTACCGAGTCATTTGCATCCGGTTATAAAACAAATTTACGCGACTCGTCGTGTGGTTGATGCCCAAGAGCTCGATAACGGTGTTGCTACGCTTCACGATTATAAATTGTTTAAAGACATCGACAAAGCAAGTGCGTTACTAGTCGATGCGCTTAAGGCGCAAAGCCACATTTTAATTGTGGGCGACTTTGATGCCGATGGCGCAACCAGTACTGCAACTTTAATGCAGGGGTTGCAAATGTTTGGTTTTCAAAATTTAGATTACCTCATTCCAGACCGCTTTAGCTTAGGTTATGGCTTAAGCCCCGCACTGGCCGAACAAATAGTACAAATAAAGCCCGATTTAGTGATCACCGTAGATAACGGTATATCCTGTATTGCCGGTATTGATATTTTAAAATCGGTAGGTATAAAAGTGTTGGTTACAGATCACCATTTACAAGGTGAGCAGCTTCCCAATGCCGATGCCATTGTAAATCCAAACAGACACGAATGTAACTTTCCGTCAAAGTCTATTGCTGGTGTAGGCGTTGCGTTTTACTTATTAATTGCACTAAGAAGCCTAATGCGCGAACAAGGTTACTTTACGCAACAAACACCGCCTAACTTAGCAAACTTATTAGACATAGTTGCACTGGGCACAGTCGCTGATGTAGTTGCACTTGATGCAAATAACCGAACATTAGTACACCAAGGCTTAGCGCGTATTCGCAGTGGTAAAACACGCCCAGGTATTACAGCACTTATTGAAGTGGCCAACAGAAATGCAGCGCGTTTAAGCGCCAGCGATTTTGGTTTTTCACTTGCGCCACGTTTAAACGCAGCAGGGCGACTAGACGACATGAGTTTGGGCATAGCGTGTTTACTGAGTAACGATATAAACCAAGCAAGGCGTATCGCAAGCGAACTCGACAGCTTAAACCATGCAAGGCGTGAAATAGAGCAAGGTATGCAAGCTGAAGCACAAGCCGTGCTTGATAGGCTCGCCTTTACCGACGATAACATTCCTGATGCTATTTGTTTGTTTCAAGATGACTGGCACCAAGGCGTAATTGGTATTTTGGCTGGCCGTTTAAAAGAAAAGTACCACCGCCCAACCGTTATTTTTGCGGGTGGTGAAAATGGCGAAATTAAAGGCTCGTGCCGCTCTATTGAAGGGCTGCATATGCGTGACCTACTCGAAGGGTTAAATACCGCCACGCCCCATTTAATAAATAAGTTTGGTGGCCACGCAATGGCTGCGGGTTTAAGCATAGACGAGCAAAATTTTAACGACTTTAAAAAAGCGTTTGATGCCGCAGTCAGTGCGCAATTAAGCGAAGAAAGTAAGCGTTGTATTGTATTTACCGACGGCGAGCTGCCAAACGACTGCTTTACCATGGAGTTTGCCCAATTATTAAAGCAATCAGGCCCATGGGGGCAGCAATTTCCAGAGCCTGTGTTTGAACATACCTTTGAATTAATTCAGCAACGTATTGTTGGTGAAAAGCATTTAAAACTGGTGCTTAAACATCAATCAGGGCGATTAGTTGACGCTATTGCTTTTGGTATAGACGTAAAAGAGTGGCCAGATACCGAAGCACGCTTTGTTAAAGTGGCTTATCAACTTGATATAAACGAGTTTAGAGGTAAATTTAGCTTGCAGCTAATTGTACGAGAGCTTGAAAAAGTGCACTAAAAAATATGCACAATACATGCATAAAAGGCTAATAAAGCGCGCGATTTTTTGTTAAAATCGGGCGTTTTTATCATTTGACGATAATTTATTGCGGATATTCCTCAAGTCGGGCCGTAATAATCTAGCCATTTTGGAGTAATGTACATGTTTGAAGTGAATCCTGTGATTAATCAAATCAAGGAAATTCGCGATCGTACTGAACTGCTTCGGGGGTACCTTTGACTACGCTCTTAAACAAGAGCGCCTAGAAGAAGTTAACGCCGAACTTGAAGATTCAGCTGTATGGAATGAACCTGAACGCGCACAGGCACTTGGCCGTGAAAAGTCAGCATTAGAGGCGGTTGTTGAAACAATCGACAACTTAGTTGCTGGCGCTGATGACGTTGAAGGCTTGCTTGAGCTTGCAATAGAAGCGGAAGACGAAGACACCTTTGACGAAGCAAATGCAGAGCTTGAAGGCCTAAACGAGCAATTAGAAGGTTTAGAGTTTCGTCGAATGTTTTCGGGCACGCACGACGCAAATGATGCATACCTTGATTTACAATCAGGTTCAGGCGGCACTGAAGCTCAAGACTGGTGTAACATGTTACTTCGCATGTACCTACGCTGGGGCGAAGCAAAAGGCTTTAAAGTTGAGCTAGTAGAAGCAACCGATGGCGATGTGGCCGGAATAAAAGGCGCAACAGTTCGCTTTGTTGGTGAATACGCTTACGGTTGGTTACGTACAGAAACAGGCGTACACCGTTTAGTTCGTAAAAGCCCATTTGACTCAAGTGGCCGTCGTCATACATCGTTTGCCTCTGCGTTTGTATACCCAGAGATAGACGACAACATTGAAATTGATATTAATCCGTCTGACTTACGTATAGACGTGTACCGTGCATCGGGCGCAGGTGGTCAGCACGTTAACACCACCGAATCGGCAGTACGTATTACTCACGTGCCTACAAACACGGTAGTGCAATGTCAAAACGAGCGTTCGCAGCATAAAAATAAAGCCCAAGCAATGAAGCAATTAAAAGCTAAATTATTTGAGCTTGAGCTACAGCAGCAAAATGCTGAAAAACAAACGCAAGAAGATGCAAAATCAGATATTGGTTGGGGCAGTCAAATTCGTTCATACGTTCTTGATGACTCGCGTATTAAAGATTTACGCACCGGCGTTGAAAACCGCAATACCCAATCGGTACTTGACGGTAACCTAGACAAATTTATTGAAGCCAGCCTTAAATCTGGCCTATAACCACCAAGCTAATAAAGAGCTAAAAAATGACTGATAAAATCCAAGACGAAAACAAGTTAATCGCTGAGCGTCGCGGCAAGTTAGATGCTATTCGCGAAAATTGCCCAGCCAACGGTCATCCAAACCAATTCCGTCGTGAACATTACACGGCTGATTTGCAAGCTGAGTTTGGTGATAAAACAAAAGAAGAATTAATTGAGCTACAGCACGTAGTATCAATTGCTGGTCGTATTCTTGCTAAGCGTGGTCCATTTATGTCTATTCAAGACATGAAAGGCCGTGTACAAGTTTACGCATCAAAAGACGTACAAAAAGACTTAAAAGCAAAATATGGTCAGCTTGATATTGGCGATATTATTGGTGTTAAAGGTCCACTTAATAAATCAGGCAAAGGCGATTTATACGTAGATATGGCCGAGTACGAATTACTTACTAAGTCACTACGCCCATTACCAGAAAAATTTCATGGCCTTTCAGACCAAGAAACAAAATACCGCCAACGTTATGTTGATTTAATTACTAACGAAGCAACGCGCGAAACGTTCCGTATTCGTTCACAAGTAGTTGAAGGTATTCGTCGCTTTTTAGCAGATCGTGACTTTATGGAAGTAGAAACGCCAATGCTGCAGGTTATTCCTGGCGGTGCGTCTGCGCGTCCATTTGTGACTCATCATAACGCGCTTGATATCGACATGTATTTACGTATTGCGCCAGAGCTTTACTTAAAGCGTTTAGTGGTAGGTGGTTTTGACCGCGTATTTGAAATTAACCGTAACTTCCGTAACGAAGGGTTATCAACGCGTCACAACCCAGAATTCACTATGATTGAGTTCTACCAAGCATACGCCGATTACATCGATCTGATGAACATCACCGAAGACATGCTACGTACCGTTGCAACAAACGTTTTAGGCAGCCCAATTGTTGTTAATACAACAAAAGATGAAAACGGCGAAGTAATCGACTCAGTAGAGTACGACTTTGGTAAGCCGTTTGAGCGCCTAAGCATGGCGGATGCTATCTTAAAATATAACCCTGAGTTTGATGCTGCGGTATTTAATGATCCAGAAAACCACTTTGAAGAGTTAAAAGCGTACGCTAAACAAGTGCACGTTAAAATTCCTGAAAATTGTGTGTGGGGCCCAGGCAAGTTTTTATGTGAAATATTTGAAGAAACGGCTGAGCACATGCTTATCCAACCTACATTTATTACAGGTTACCCATGGGAAGTGTCGCCACTTGCACGTCGTAACGACGACAATGCATTTGTTACCGACCGCTTTGAATTTTTTGTTGGCGGACGTGAGCTTGCAAATGGTTTCTCGGAGCTTAACGATGCACAAGACCAAGCAGAACGCTTTACTCGCCAAG
Organism: Pseudoalteromonas sp. 2CM32C; assembly: GCF_023161925.1. NCBI lineage: Bacteria > Pseudomonadati > Pseudomonadota > Gammaproteobacteria > Alteromonadales > Pseudoalteromonadaceae > Pseudoalteromonas > Pseudoalteromonas sp. 2CM32C. Next base: position 287,384 of record NZ_JALNTI010000005.1, read on the forward strand.
TTGAAGAAAAAGACGCAGGCGATGATGAAGCAATGCATTACGATGAAGATTACATACGCGCACTAGAGTACGGTTTACCGCCTACTGCTGGTGAGGGTATTGGTATTGACCGATTAGTAATGTTATTTACTGACTCATCTACAATTAAAGATGTTATTTTATTCCCGCATATGCGTCCGCAAGCTGACTAAGCTTAACGAAAATAACACCTTGAAACGCCGCTTAATTGCGGCGTTTTTGTTTTAAAAAATTAGTATGCTGGCTCGCTCTTAACTTGAGGTAATTAATTTATATTAAGCAGCTAACATTAGTGTTAACAGATCTGATTTTCCCGCGATAGGGAAGTTTATGCCATGTAGATTTTATTTGTTATTACCGTAAGTATTTTAACCCGTATTCTGGCGAATTAATGAGGCGAAGGTGCACATTTTAAGCTGTTGATAGTTAGTCATTATCTATATGAAAAATTTTATGTGTATATAACAAATTAATGGGTAACTTTTAAACATTATGTTGTATTTTTGTAACTTTATTAGCTACACTATGGCCAAATTTTAAACGGCCTAATTTCTTTAGGTGCTGTAAATAATAAAAACGGATTTACAAAATAATAAAATGACAGATAAAACTATCGAAGAGTCGGAAGAACTCAGTCAAACAGAGCGAGAGCGAGAAGCTTTTTACCGAGCATGCATTGCAGAGTTTCAACAACTAGGTTATCAAGAGCAGTACCTAGCTAGTTTAAAAGATAAATGCGTACCAACCGACGACACACATACGCCTAACGAAGAGAGTTAATTAGCTTAAAAATTAGGCTTCTTTAATATAAAAACATAACATATGTGTGTTCTGTAACCATATAGACACTTTTGATAGAAAAGTGTTTGACATATTTTCTGAAATCTTTATTATACGCCCCACAAGACGGAGAGGTGTCCGAGTGGCCGAAGGAGCTCCCCTGCTAAGGGAGTATAGAGTTTGTAGCTCTATCGAGGGTTCGAAT
>NZ_JALNTI010000006.1:0-208217 GCF_023161925.1 Pseudoalteromonas sp. 2CM32C
GAGCTGGATTCGAACCAGCGAAGGCTGAGCCGTCAGATTTACAGTCTGATCCCTTTGGCCGCTCGGGAACCCCTCCAATGCAACGGCGCTGATAATAGCAAAATGTGCCTTTAAGTAAAGAAAAAAGCTAAAGAAAATTTAAATAAAGCCGATAAATATTCATTACTCATTCCAATCGGCTAAAGTCTATGCAAATCGATGATTTGTTAATCACAGAGCAGCAATTAAGTACTCGGTTAAACCAAAGTGTACATGCAGACCGCCGTGGTGAATTTTCATTGCTGTTAGCAATGCTTTCACAAGATGCTTTAGATTTTAGTCAATTTCATTTACCTAAAAGTGAAATTGAAGATAACACAACTCAAGAAGCGCAGTTAAGAGAGCAATTAGGAGCAGGACCAAAGCAGCCATTAGCACCCAGTGAATTTAATATGCTAATTGGGCAGTTTAATGCACAGCGTTTGTCTTTGGTTGGTGAGAATAAAGGCATGGCCGATATAAAGCTAAATCAGTGTTTAAACCCTGAGCCCTTTTCGATTAGAGATGATGTAAACCACATACCCCTACCCATTATAGATAATTGTGAACTTGCTGTGCGAAGACGTTTACAAAAAGACGAAATAGAAATAGATAATCCAAAAATGGATGTCGCAGGCTTTTATGACGTTCTAACAGACGTAAATCAGCGTGAACCATTACATTTGACGATGGCATAATTTATGATTTCATCAAATAGTGTCTAGTTACACTACCCATCACTGATTAAATTTTACGACTGCACCAAATCCGAATTGACTAAAAATTGATTTAATGTAAAAAAAGCATCCAAAAATTAAATGCAATTGCTATAATGGCTACAAATGGTATGACATGAATGCCGTTATCATTAAACCAAGGTAATTAGGAACGTAATGAAGAAAACATTCACGCTAAATCACGAGAAAATCAAATACCCTCGTATGGTTGATGCTGCAAAGCATGAAGTGAAAAAATATTTGAAAAGAGAGCGCAACAAAACTCTACCAGAAGATGCAGATTATTGGGCATTTGACTGTAAGTTTGGTAAAACGGTTGAAGATGCGCAAGTGGTTCATGTAGCTGAAATCAGCAACTGTATTAGCGATATTGAAAAGCAAGAATTGATGTCTTTTTACTTAGAAATATTGGCAAAACCTGCACAGCGTCAACAGCTAGACCTTGATAACGACGAGTAATAATTAGCGTTTGTGCATATCAAATTATTTAAATGGGCCATTGGCCCATTTTTTATGCCTATAGATTACCTTCAAGCTTTTTTCTTTTGAGCTAGCTCAAAGTATTTTACATCGTTTTAGGGCTTTAACTATTGAATTGTTATTAACACTACTTTTTCCTTCAATATTAACCACTTAATTAATAGAGTTAGTACTTAATCTAAAAGGTTATAAAGGGAGTTGTGCTTAATAAATTTCCGAAGCTACGTATATTTGTATTTAATTGGCCACGGAGTAAAGTAAACAATGTACTTCACTTAAAAAAAGAGGGGATTATGCGCCATGGCATTTCTTGTATTTTTTTGCGCTGCCACAAGGGCAATCATCATTCCTGCCAACTTTTATATCAGCGACCGGAAATATAATACCATCGAGATATCGCCACTGGTGTTGCTCTTTTATAAATTGAGAGCGCTCATGTAACACACAATATAGGTTTTGATAAAAATAGGTAGCTTTAAACTCAACGACCCCTTTATTTTCATCGCTGTTTGTTTCAATAACAGATAAGCTTACAAATCGACAACTGGTCGCAAATTCTTTAATTTCATTTACAGGGTTTTCAGCTTGCTTTTCACTTGCATATGTTTGGTATACGTATTTAGCATTTTTTTGTACGTAAGCTGTATACCTAGAGCGCATTAACTGCTCGGGTGTTTCTGCTTGTTTATCACCTAATAGCAGTGGTTCACAGCAATCTTCGTAATTTTTTTGGTTTCCACAAAAGCAAGTGTTGTTATTTAAATAATTCATAATTGTTACATAAGATTTAAAACATCATTTTAGCAAGCTTGCTGTATGTAAGGTATATCAAGTACGTCAGAATTTTTAGTAAAACAGTATAACTTTGTTTTTGTGTTACTTAAGTTAAGCGATAAGTTGCTCAATAACTGATTGTTTAACATATCAGTCCATGTAATGACCGCTGCAAAGTTACCATTATGCAGTGCGCTACGCAGTACATATTCTAAATTTACTAAATGTTTTTGCCTAATGACTAATAGTTTACTTGTGTCTATTGAACATGAATCAAGCAAAGCTTTACTAGGAACATGATCTGGTGCGATTAATAAAGTCCAAGCATTTAAACTATTATACTGGTGTAGCACCTTTAACAGCTCAAACGTTGCCGATATATCATCTTCGATTTGAATCACGTTAACACAATCAGATAGTTCGTCTTGTTGATAGCTTTTTACTGTTCTTACGGTTATTGGCTGTAACATATCATCTCGCTCACTGGGTTTATATACAGTACGTTTATACAGTAGTTTATACAGTGTTATGGCGCAAGTGTTTTTTTGCTATTTTTTTATACAAATTTATATTCTATTTTTAAGGATATGTATTTTAATGTTTATATTGTTGATATTTATCGCTTTTATTTAAATTGGAATGTTAGTGGGTGAGTGTTTTTTATACAGTTTGAAAAGGTTTGCTTACGTTTTTTATAAATTTAAATTATAGCTCTGTACTGTATACAGTACTTTTACGAGCTAAGTTTCGGGCTTTTACTAAGGGGCAGGGGGGATTAAATGGGCATATTGTAATTGATGAATTTGTTCATATAAACTGGCTGCATAACATTGGGCATCCTTAAAACGCTTTGTTTCTATATATTTTCTTAAATCAGCAAGCGCAGCTGTAGCTGGCTCATGACCCTGGCTACTCGATAAGCTAAGCCAAGCAACTCCATGAAATACACTTTGTGGAACACCTTGGCCTTTTACAAAAAACAAGCCTAAATAAAATTGCCCTCGGTGATCACCTGACATTGCCGATAAACGCATCCATTTTGCAGCTAAAGCAGGCTGGTTATTTTTTAAATAATATAGCGCCTTATTTAGCGTACTTTGTTGAGAGTTTTCATTTTCAGGTGACGAATTAGCATCGCCTGGCTGTGTCACAAAAGACAAAATGTTGTCTAATTGTTGTTCTAAATCATAACCTGTAGGTGTTGTTTTTATCATATGCTGTCATTCGGTATAGTTAACTACTTCAGTAGTTTAGTATATCGCAAGGTAAAATGTCCTGAAAAATAAACTTTTTATGATAAAATCTCGCTACTTTTTATTGTTGTAAGTTCATTATGTTAGAAGCTTTATTTAAAATTAACGAAAATGGGTCCACGGTTCGTCGAGAATGTATTGCCGGAATGACTACTTTTATCACAATGGTTTACATTGTCTTCGTGAATCCTGCTATGTTAGCAGAAGCGGGAATGGATCAAGGGGCTGCTTTTGTTGCTACTTGTATTGCTGCTGCTATCGGTTGTTTTATTATGGGATTATGGGCCAATTACCCATTAGCTTTAGCACCTGGCATGGGGTTGAATGCCTTCTTTACGTATGGCGTTGTATTAGGTATGGGATACACCTGGGAAGCTGCGTTGGGCGCAGTATTTATGTCGGGTTGTATATTTTTATTATTAAGTTTATTTAAGGTTAGAGAATGGATAATAAATGCCATTCCATTAGTTTTAAAACGGGCTATTGCGACAGGCATTGGCGCATTTTTAGCCTTAATAGCACTTAAAAATGCAGGCATTATTGTGGCAAGCCCCGCTACATTTGTGCAGTTGGGTGACATAACATCTGCGGGACCGTTACTGGCTATATTTAGCTTTTTTATTATTGCGGCATTGTTATATCGTGATTTTAAAAGTGGAGTGTTGATCAGTATTTTATTGGTTACTGCTATCTCACTTGGTTTAGGTTTAGTTGAATACCAGGGAATTATTGCTGCACCGCCTTCAATTTTACCTACTTTTATGCAGTTGGATTTTGCTGCTGCTTTAGAACTTTCAATGCTTAGTGTTATTTTTGCATTTTTGTTTGTCGATTTGTTTGACACGTCAGGTACTCTTGTAGCTGTAACGCAAAAGGCTGGTCTTGCAGATGAAAAAGGAAACATGCCACGCTTAGGACGTGCACTCAGTGCCGATAGCTCAGCTACCATTGCAGGTGCAATGTTAGGTACCTCAACAACCACATCTTATATAGAGTCAGTTGCGGGTGTATCTGTTGGTGGGCGTACAGGTTTAACTACAGTGGTAGTTGGTTGCTGCTTTTTGCTAATGATGTTCTTTGCACCGTTAGCTAATATGGTACCAGCTTATGCAACAGCGGGCGCAATCTTATATGTTGCTGTACTTATGTTACAAAACCTAAAGTTTGTGGACTGGGACGATATGACTGACGCTATTCCAGTAGCCGTTGTGCTGTTAATGACGCCGCTTACGTTTTCAATTGCGCATGGTATTGCGCTTGGTTTTATTTCATATACGGCGGTTAAGTTGCTTTGTGGTAAACGCAGTGAAATAACAATTAGTGTATGGATATTAACCGTGTTATTTATTGTTAAATTCGCGTTTTTATCATAAATAACAAAGTTTTGTTTTGATATATAACTACCAGCGACGTTATGTGATCTATCCCTGTTGGGGAAGCTAAACTCTCGGTTATAAAATTTAATGCTAAAAAAGCCCATACACAGTATGGGCTTTTTTTATTATTCAGTGGAAAGCTGCTGTTACCATTTCTTTTTTGGAGCAAACAGCACATCTAAATCGTCTTGTTCTTGCTCGTTTTTCTTTTTTAGGGCGCTTGCGTTAGATGCTTTTAGCTCGACGCTAATTTCCTCTAAGTAACGTTCCACTTCTTGACGTTTAGCATTTACATATTCGTCTGAATAAGGCACTGCACTAAGCGTTGCGTAGGCTTTTTCAAAATATTGTCTAGCAGAGCCAACCATACTCGCAGAACGTGCCGAAATACCGCGTTTAATTTGGCTTTCTATATTTATTTTAAGCTGTAATTTCTCAAGCAGTTTGTCTTCGCCTGTAAATACTTGGCTATTAACACGGCCCTTAGTGTGTTCAGAACGTAGGATCACACGTAATTTTTTAATCCCCTGAATTAGCGCAACAAGCTGTTTGTCGTTACTTGGTAATGCTAATGACTCACTACTGGTTCCTTGCACCGGGTTAGAGAGATGCTGTTTCATTTCTTCTAAACGACCCTTTAGCGCTTTTGAGGTTGGCGAATGCGTAACCATTGTTTTGAGTGCTTCGGCAATTCGGCTTTGCAAAACTCGAATAACGTTTTCAGATAGCGGAATATTAGCCTGGTTCATTAATGCTTCTTCAGTTTCTTCAATGATCGCCTTTTGTTTTGTGAGTTCTTTTCGGCGCTCATTTTCTTGTTTTTCTTTGTGTTGCTGAACAGCACTTACCCAAAGTGCAATCACAACCAAAGCAACTATAAGGACAATTATAATAGACACGATCATGGTGTAATTCTCGGATTCATAACCTAATTTTTTAATATTACATTAAATATAAGCCATCGGGGTAGTTTTGCGCGAATTAACTTCAAATTAGGTAAATTAACTGTCGTTAAATATAAGGACTATGAGATTAATTCGTCTAATCTTGGCTACCTCAAGTATATTTATTATGCTAGCCTTGAGCACCACTTCGATAAATGCACGCTATAAGCTTAATCAACGCTACCAGTAAAACTGATCTAGCTTTATAGAATTGCCTTTATTTATAATAAATTACAACGTAAAAATGCAACCATGAAATTACAACAACTCAGATACATAGTAGAAGTACAAAATCATAAATTAAATGTTTCAGCAACGGCTGAGAGTTTATTTACCTCACAGCCTGGTATTTCTAAACAAGTACGTATGTTAGAAGATGAGTTAGGTGTTCAAATTTTTGGGCGAAGTGGCAAGCATTTAACGCATGTAACTAGTGCCGGTGAAGATATTATAAATATCTCGCGAGAGATACTTTCAAAGGTAGAAGGTATAAAAGCGGTAGCTAACGAGCACACATTACCGGACCAAGGTAAGCTCAATATAGCAACAACGCACACTCAAGCACGTTATGCTTTACCTAGTGTGATTCAGGGGTTTATGAAAAAATACCCTGCAGTATCATTGCATATGCACCAAGGTACACCGCAACAAATATCTGATGCCGCAGCAAGGGGCGATGCCGATTTTGCCATTGCAACTGAAGCGCTTCATTTATACTCTGATTTAGTTATGTTGCCTTGTTATCATTGGAATCGCAGTATTGTTGTTGCAAAGGATCATCCACTTGCTAAAAAAGCCAATAGTTTAACGGTCGCAGATATTGCCGAATACCCGCTAATTACTTATGTATTTGGTTTTACGGGTCGCTCTGAATTAGACAAAGCATTTAGCGCCCATGGGTTAGAGCCGCATATTGTATTTACGGCGACTGATGCCGATGTAATTAAAACCTATGTGCGTTTAGGGCTTGGCGTAGGGGTAGTGGCTTCAATGGCGATTGATGAAATCACTGATACTGATTTAGTCTGCATTGATGCAAGTCACTTATTTGAAGCTAGCACTACAAAAATTGGCTTTAGAAAAGGCAGCTTTTTACGTACTTATATGTATGACTTTATAGAACGATTTGCGCCGCATTTAACTAAAGAGCGTGTGGAGCGCGCGAGTTTATTACGTAATCAAGATGATGTAGATAAGTTATTTGAAGATATAGAGTTACCTGTAAAGTAGCACTGGGTCTGATAACAAAAAAACCGACTATTTATTAATAGTCGGTTTTTTTGTTTAAGGTTAGCCTAACACTCGATAATGTTAACGGCTAAACCACCGCGCGCGGTTTCTTTGTATTTTGTTTTCATATCATTACCTGTTTCAAGCATGGTTTTTATTACTTTATCAAGTGATACTTTTTGCTCGCCACTACCACGAATTGCCAATCGAGAAGCATTGATGGCTTTTATAGCCCCCATCGCATTACGTTCAATACAAGGAACTTGCACTAAGCCGCCAACAGGGTCGCACGTTAAACCTAAATTATGCTCCATGCCTATTTCAGCTGCGTTTTCAACTTGTACAACATTGCCACCCACAATTTCAGTTAATGCTCCGGCGGCCATTGAGCACGCTACACCCACTTCGCCTTGGCAGCCCACTTCGGCACCAGAAATAGACGCATTTTTTTTATATAAAATACCAATTGCAGCGGCTGTTAGTAAATAACGTGTGGCAATGTCGCGGTCTACTTCTTTTACAAATGTATGATAGTACATGAGCACAGCGGGTAGAATGCCTGCAGCACCATTAGTGGGGGCTGTTACCACTCGTCCACCTGCCGCATTTTCTTCATTAACGGCAAGTGCAAATAGGTCGACCCAATCCATTGCTCTGAGTGGATCGTTGCTCACTTCGATATTCAGTTTTAAGAATAGGCTGGGGGCACGTCGTTTTACTTTTAAACCGCCAGGTAAAATTCCTTCAGTACGCATTCCGCGCTCAATACAGGCTTTCATTACTTCCCAAATATGAAATAACTCATCTTTTATAGCGTCTTCGGTTCGAAGTGTGCGTTCGTTTTTCATCATCAAGCTAGAAACACTCAGGCCTGAGTCTTTGCACATTTCAAGTAGCTCTTTTGCGCTACTAAAAGGGTAAGGCGCTGGGTTTTCTTCTCTAATATCGAGCGCTGCTTGCTTTTCGTTTTCAAACTCTTCGTCGGTAACAATAAAGCCGCCGCCGATAGAGTAGTACACTTTGCTATAAAGCTTTTCACCATTATTTGAAGCAACAATCTCCATCGCATTAGAGTGCTTTGGGAGCGTTTTACGACGATGAAAAACAATAGCACCTTGCTTAGGAAAGTTAGCTTTGTGTGTTTGGTTTAAATAGATAACTTGTTCTTGCTCGATAGTTAATAAAATATCATCGACTAAATCGGCATCGATTGTTTCTGGGTCATATCCTGCTAAGCCAAGTACAACAGCTTTGCCAGAACCATGACCTATACCTGTTTGACCTAACGATCCATATAGCTCTACTTTTATATCGGTAACACTTTTTAATAGCTGTTTTTCATGGAGTTCATTAACAAATAAGCGTGATGCGCGCATTGGGCCAACGGTGTGTGATGACGAAGGGCCAATACCAATGCTAAACATATCAAATGCACTGATCATAGTGTGTGTCTCTTATTAATTTACTCAGCCCGAGGCTGCTCTTTGAACGGTCGAGCATAATAACGCGGAATTGTTAGCATGTAACTATTATTAACGAAGATTTAAACTGGTAAGGCTAGTTGTTTTGTAAAGTTTTTTATAATGCTAGCAGTTGCTCCCCAAAGTAACCCATGGGGGGTAACAAACCCCTGCAGAGTAATTTCTTTACCAAAACGTTGAAATGGCAAAGGTTGCCAGTTAGCTTCAGTACTTAATTCATCCAAGGAGAGTAAAAAGCTGGCTTGTACTTCATTGTGATCGTTTTCCCACTGCGTATTTTTATCTAAAACACATACGTAAGGGCGAATACTAAACCCTGTTAAAGTGGAGTACTCTGGTAAATTGCCAAGGATATTTACGTCTTTGTGCGCAATGTTTAACTCTTCTTTCAATTCACGTAGTGCCGTTGTGCGAAGCGTTTTGTCGCTTGCCTCAAATTTACCACCGGGTAAGCAAATTTCACCTGGGTGATGATGCAAATAAGTAGGGCGCTTACACAGTAAAATATGTGCATGTCCGGCTACATCTATAATGGGTAGCATAACGGCACTGGCGCGTTTATTTCGAGAGTCTTTTATTTGATTTGGCGCAGCGGTTGGGCTTAATTGAAAACGCGTTTTAATGAAGTCACTATTCAAGATCACCTACTCTTTAATAAAGGTAAAATTTTATTTACCTTATCGTAAGTCTCTTGGTATTCCAATTCGACTTTGGAATCAGCGACAATTCCGCCTCCGGCCCAACAGTAAATATGCTGCTCATAACAAACTAAAGTTCGAATAGTAATACTTGTATCCATATTACCGCAGGCACTTAAATAACCTATAGAGCCACAGTAAACACTGCGCTGATGAGGTTCTAGTTCTTCTATAATTTCCATCGCGCGTATTTTGGGTGCTCCAGTAATAGACCCCCCAGGAAAAGCGGCCTCGAGTTGATCAACGGCTGTTTTATTAATATCAAGTTCGGCGGTCACTGTACTTACTAAATGGTGTACGGCCGGAAAACTTTCAATTGCAAATAAAGAAGGCACTTTAACGCTGCCGGGTTTGGCTACTTTACCTAAGTCGTTACGAAGTAAATCTACAATCATCACGTTTTCTGCGCGATCTTTGGATGAGTTTGCAAGTTTTAACGCTTGTGCACTATCTTCGTGGGCGTCAGCTTTACGTGCAAGTGTCCCTTTTATTGGTTTAGTTTCTACAATATTGTTTTGGATCGATATAAAGCGCTCAGGCGAAATTGACAAAATAGCGCCTGCAGGGTGATTAATAAAACTTGAAAAAGGCGCTTTATTAGCTTCGCGTAATTTAACATACGCTGACCAAGGGTCACCGCTATATTGGGCTTTAAAGCGCTGCGCTAGATTAATTTGATAACAATCACCGCTTTTTAAATAGTCTTCAATTACAGCAAACTTTTTGGCGTATTGGGTTTGGCTCATATTAGAAAACCACTCAGACGTTAACTCAAACTTTGCGTTAATCGGAGTTGATGCTAGATATTTCTCGTAAAGCGAGCGTCTTTCAACATGTGGCTGTGAAACATAAAACCACGCATTTTGCTGTCTATCAAAAATAAGTGCATCTAAATAAAGGCCTACAGCCATTTGCGGTAAGTGTATATCTTGCTCTGCTATGGTTGGCATTTTTTCAATTATACGACCCAAGTCATAGCCGAAATAACCTAACCAACCTCCATTAAAGGGCAAGTCAAAAGGTGCTTTTGTGTTACTGAGTTTGCGCAAATGGGTATTCATTATTTCAAAACAGGTTAGCTCACTTGGCTCGCCATTGAATAATGTTTTGTTATCGCTCACTTCAAGCAAGTGTTCAGGTTCTATGGAAATTATGTCGTAGCGACTATTTACATGGTCGCTATTAGCAGAGTCGAGCAGTATGGCATGAGGCAGATGAGAAAAATGCGAAAATACATCAATACAATTTTGTGTTATTGATAATTTTATACAATTATTTTTACTGTTTAGCATTTACTACCCCTATAAGAACTGGCTCCAAACGGGTTGGGAGGGTATCATAAGTCAAATTTTTTTGGCAGCGTTTAGTATAAAATCAACGTTGTAATTAAAACAGTACAAACCACCGTCACCGGTTTGGTATAGATTACGCTTTAAGCGTAAAGCTAACTTAAGGAACCATTATGAGTACAATCCGTCAGCAAGACTTTATTGATAGCATTGAAGATGCATTGCAATATATTTCGTTCTACCATCCACTTGATTTTGTTCAAGCATTAGAAAAAGCTTACAACAAAGAACAAAGTAAAGCTGCTAAAGATGCTATTGCGCAAATTTTAATTAACTCGCGTATGTCGGCTGAAGGCAAGCGTCCGCTTTGCCAAGATACAGGTATTATTACGTGTTTTGTAAAAGTGGGTATGGATGTTAAGTGGGATAAAACAGACTTAACAGTTCAACAAATGGTTGATGAAGGTACTCGCCGTGCGTATTTGAATCCAGATAACCCGCTTCGTGCTTCTATTGTTGCAGACCCTGCTGGTACTCGTAAAAACACAAAAGATAATACACCTTCGGTTGTTCACATCGATTTGGTAGCTGGTGGCGAAGTAGAAGTCATGGTTGCAGCAAAAGGTGGCGGCTCTGAAAACAAAAGTAAAATGGTTATGTTAAACCCTTCAGACGATGTTGCTGCCTGGGTAGAAAAAACACTGCCTACAATGGGTGCTGGCTGGTGTCCGCCAGGCATGCTGGGTATAGGTATAGGTGGTACTGCAGAAAAAGCTGCAGTAATGGCTAAAGAGTCATTGATGGATCCGGTTGATATCCATGAGCTTATGGAGCGTGGGGCGGAAACTACAGAAGAAAAGCTTCGCCTAGAAATATTCGAACGTGCAAACAAACTAGGTATTGGTGCACAAGGCCTGGGCGGGTTAACAACGGTTGTTGATATTAAAATTAAAACCGCTCCTACCCATGCAGCATCAAAACCAGTGGTGATGATCCCTAACTGTGCAGCAACTCGTCACGTGCACTTTACTTTGGATGGTTCAGGTCCTGCTGATTTAAAAGCGCCAAAGCTTGAGGATTGGCCTGAAGTGACCTTTGAAGTAGGTGAGGGGACACGTCGTGTAAATTTAGATACGCTGACGAAAGATGATGTTCAAGAATGGAAAATGGGTGAAACCGTTTTACTTTCAGGCACCATTTTAACTGGCCGTGATGCAGCGCATAAACGTTTGCAAGACATGATCAACTCTGGCGAAGGCTTACCTGAGGGCGTTGATTTTGATAATAAATTTATATACTACGTTGGCCCTGTAGACGCTGTTGGTGATGAAGCAGTAGGCCCTGCAGGCCCAACTACAGCAACACGTATGGATAAGTTTACCGATATGATGCTAGAAAAAACTGGCATTGTAGGCATGATTGGTAAAGCAGAGCGCGGCCCTGCAACGGTTGATTCAATCAAAGAGCATAAATCTGTTTACTTGATGGCTGTAGGTGGTGCTGCGTATTTAGTATCTAAAGCAATTAAAAAAGCGCGTGTAGTTGCGTTTGAAGATTTAGGTATGGAAGCGATTTACGAGTTTGAAGTTGAAGACATGCCTGTAACGGTTGCAGTAGATAGCGAAGGTGCCAATGCACATACGCAAGGTCCTGCAATTTGGAAGGCAAAAATTGCTGAGCTTGATAGCAAATTAAAGTAATTGTTATCTTTGTTTATGAAGCGAGCCATGTGCTCGCTTTTTTATTTTAAAATCATCAATATTGAGTGAAAACTGATCTTACCAGTTGTGTGGTAATTGTTTGTATAAATATAAATCATTAAATAACAATTACTTGCGTGTTAATGGTGGATGTATTAAAAACTTTACGGAAAAATCAATGGTTACGCTAACGTAAACGTAAAGAAGTGTGCCCTTGTGTTATTTTAGTTTTAATGTCTATTTTTGTAATTTATTTTAAATTTTTTATTTGTTAATAAGTTATAAGTTGATTATTTAATTTAATCACTTGGTGTTTGTTAGCTTTATCATCTTGATGTGTGGCGAACACTATCTTGAAGTGGTAAAGTCTCGACAATTTCCAGCGCGTACACCCTCTCACGGGTCAATTTTTCGGAGTATTTTAAGTGGCTGTGTTTAATCAAGTTGAATTTGATAACCATGAACAAGTAGTCTTTTGTTCTGACAAAGAGTCAGGTTTAAAAGCAATTATTGCTGTGCATAGTACCAAGTTGGGGCCTGCTGTTGGTGGGTGTAGAATGTGGGATTACGCTAAAGATGAAGACGCAGTGTATGATGTTTTGCGTTTATCAAAAGGGATGACTTACAAAAATGCGGTTGCGCGCCTTCCTTTTGGTGGTGGAAAATCTGTCATTATTGGTAACGCCAAAGAAATTAAATCGGAACAACTTTTTCGTGCATTTGGTCGCCAATTAGAGCGTTTAAATGGTAGCTATTACTCAGCAGAAGACGTCAATATTACGTGTGCCGACGTTGCTTTAATGAACAAAGAAACAAATTACGTTCTTGGCCTTGAAGGCAAAAGTGGAAACCCATCTCCCTTTACTGCATACGGTACTTTTTTAGGTATTAAAGCTGCACTGCAGCATCAACGCGGCCACCAAGACTTCTCGGGCATAAAAGTAGCTGTACAAGGTCTAGGGGCTGTTGCTTACGGCTTGTGTCAGCACTTAGCTGATGCAGGTGCTAAGTTGTTTGTGACAGATATAAACCAGGTTGCAATTGATCGTGTTGTTAACGATTTTGGTGCAACAGCTGTTGGTATTGATGACATATATGACTTAGATGTAGATGTGTATGCACCCTGTGCATTAGGCGCAACCATAAACGATGACACTATACCTCGTATTAGAGCAACCATTATTGCTGGTTGTGCTAATAATCAGTTAGCACAATCACGCCATGGTGAAATTATTCGTGAAAAAGGCATTTTGTATGCGCCAGATTACGTTATAAACGCAGGGGGTATTATTAATGTTTATTACGAAACTGCGCCAGAAGGTTATACCGTTGAGGCTTCGAATAAACACGTTGAGGGTATTTTTAATACGCTAACAGAAATTTTTGCTCGCAGCGAAAAAGAGCAAAAATCGACGCACTTAATTGCAGATGAGCTTGCTCAAGAAATAATACAAAATGGCCTTTAGATTTATATTTAGGTCTTGAAGAAAGGGGACGCATTTGCGTCCCCTTTTTTGTTATTAATGCTATTTTTATGAAACAACGTTACACTTTATTTTTAATTAAGTGTGGTATGTATAATGACGTCAACTTCGAATATGCAGCCTATCGACTTTGATAGCTGGCCTCGTAAACAACATTTTGAACTATTTAAAAATTTTACCCAGCCATACTTTAATGTGTGTGTTCAGCTAAACGCACAAACACTGTTTAATTACTGTAAAGCTCAAAATATATCGTTTTTTCAAGCCTATGTTTATTGCACATTAAAAGCATGCTTCGCTTATGAACCGATTATGTTACGAATTATAGAATCCAAGCCCTGGTTACTTACAAGCATCCGTGCAAGTGTTGTTGAACTTGATGAAGACGAGTGCTTTGTATTTAGTTATTTTGATTATTTGGGCTCTTTCAAAGAGTTCTCAGCCAATAGCGACAAAGTAAGTAAACAATCTAAGTCAAACTCACTATTTAGCGACGCATTTGCCAATACAGAGGGGCAAGCTGATTTAATTCATATATCTGTTTTACCATGGCTTAATTTTAGCGCTTTTTCACATGCATTTAGCGAAGGGCAAAGTTTAGGGATCCCTAAATTTGTATTTGGTCAATACGACAAAGGGGCTGGCACGATGCCACTGTCTGTTGACGTACATCACTCTTTAATGGATGGTCTACACGTTGCGCGCTTTGTAAAGGTGTTACAAGCTGAGTGTGATCATTTTAAATGTAAATGACGGTAGTAAAAAAAGTATTTTAAAAATCTATAATAACCACAGCAGTTGAAAATTCATCCCGGTGAACATATTTATAAAGGCACATATATGTTTAGGGTATTGCCATGATAAATGGACTGTTAATTGGTGTTTTAGTGTTATTTGTGGCGATACTTTGGCAATGGCCTTCTATTCAAGCCTCCCTTTGGCGCAATAAGTATCAACGTATGGGTTTAAGCTCTCAGCAAAAAGATATCTTACTGCGCTGTATGCCTATTTACCGAAAGATGACGGATGCTGATAGAGCCAAACTTGAGAGACATATTGTTTGGTTTTTAAATGAAAAGCGCTTTATTGGCTGCGATGGATTAAAACTCACACCTGCCATGAAACTTATTGTTGCTGCTGATGCCTGCGTACTCGTGCTTAACAAACCGTGGCCACTTTATACCAATGTTAAAGAAATACTATTGTACCCAAGTGCTTATTACGCACCGCAAACCACGCGCGATAGTGCTGGTTTAGTCAGTTATCATAATACGGTGAGACAAGGTGAATCGTGGCCTGGGGGAACATTGGTACTCAGTTGGCATGATGTATTAGAAGGAAGCCGCTTACCCAGTGATGGGCATAACTTGGTGTTTCACGAATTTGCTCATCAGTTAGACCAGGAAACAGGTAAAACAACAGGTACGCCACTTTTAAAAAGCTCGGCTGATTATAAAGAGTGGGCAAGGGTATTTAGTCGTGCCTTTACGCAGCTTAAAAGTCATGTGGCGTATAGTATGCCTCACGTTATTCATAGTTATGGTGCAACAAACGAGGCCGAATTTTTTGCGGTGATCACCGAAACCTTTATTGAAAAACCAGCAGAGTTACGGCGCTACGATCCAGAAATATATAGAATGCTGGTTAACTACTATCAATTTGACCCCATTTCTTGGCATTAAACGTAATAAACTGCGCTTTATCAAATAACGCTGGTAACTTTTGGTTGTTTTTGTTGCAATCGGTTAAAACACACAGCAACAATAATAAGCGAGAAAGTTATGAAGAAATTGCTGCATACGGCGTTGGCTTTGTCAGTGTCATTAGCTCTTGGGCAAGCACATGCTGAATCAACCGATAAAAAAGATGAACAAAAATGGCAAGTAGATTCTCCTAAAGGGCAATTTGTTGACGCTAAAATTAGCGTAGAACAAGGCACATGGATGAACATTGATATTAGCCCAGATGGCAAAACCATTGTATTTGACTTACTAGGCGACATTTACACAATGCCAATGAGTGGCGGTACTGCAACACAATTAACCTCTGATATAGCATGGCAAATGCAACCTCGTTTTAGCCCCGATGGTAAACACATTGCGTTTACTTCTGATCAAGGTGGCGGCGACAATATTTGGGTTATGGATTTAAACGGTGAAAACCAAAGTGCAGTAACCAACGAAACGTTTAGACTATTAAATAGTCCAGCGTGGAGCCCTGATGGCGATTTTTTAGTGGCGCGTAAACACTTTACGGCTAGTCGTTCACTAGGTGCTGGTGAAGTATGGCTATACCATAAAGCAGGTGGTAAAGGGGTTCAGCTGACTAAACGCGAGAACGACCAAAAAGATTTAGGTGAGCCAATGTTTTCACCTGATGGGCGTTATGTGTATTTTTCTCATGATGCTACACCAGGCAAAACGTTTCACTATTCGAAGGATTCTGTAGCGGGTATATATAAAATTAAGCGCTACGATCGTGAAACAGGTGAAATAGAAACAATTATTGATGGTATGGGTGGCGCAATTAGACCAACTCCATCGCCAGATGGAAAAACGCTTGCTTACATTAAGCGAGACGACTTTCAAACTAGTTTGTATCTTTATGATTTAAGCACGGGTGAGCACACTCAGGTATACGATAAGTTAGAGCGTGACATGCAAGAAACGTGGGCTATTCACGGTGTTTATCCTACAATTGCTTGGACACCCGATAATAAAGAATTGGTTTTTTGGGCCGGTGGTAAAATTCAATCTGTTGACGTGACTGACAAATCAGTTAGCCCGATTGCATTTAAAGTGGAAACCACTAAAAAGATTCAACCAGCGCTTCGTTTTACTCAAAATTTAGACACTGATGAATTTGGCGTAAAAATGCTGCGTAATGTACAAGTAAGCCCCGACGGTGAAACCGCTATTTTTGAAGCGTTAGGCTATATTTATAAACGCGATTTAGAATCTGGAAAAATTAAGCGTTTAACAAAACAAACAGATCATTTTGAATTATTTCCGCAGTATTCTCGTGATGGTAAAAAAATAGTTTACACCACGTGGAACGATAACAAGCAAGGGCAAGTGCGCGTTGTATCTTCTCGCAGTGGTCGAGGCGACACAATTACACAAGAACCAGGCAAGTATGTAGAACCAACGTTTAGCCCGAATGGTAAAACGGTTGTTTATCGTAAAGCCAGCGGTGGCAGTATTTTAAATCCTAAATGGTCATTAAATCCGGGGGTTTATAGCGTTAGCGCAAAAGGCGGTAAAAGTGAGCTGATTTCTAAAAGTGGATATCAACCACAGTTTGGGGCTGACAACGACCGTGTATTTGTAATGAGCCCATGGCCAAAACCATCGCTGAGTGTTGTAGAGCTAGAAAGCAAAAAAGTATCTAAACTTTATGAATCTGAGCATGCTACTGAATTTAGAGTATCTCCAGATGGGGAGTATCTTGCTTTTGCTGAGCGATTTAAAGTGTATGTAACGCCATTAGTTGAAAGTGGGAAGGCCATAAATATTGGACCTAAAGACAGTAAATTCCCTATAGATCAGCTATCTGTGCGTGCTGGTGAAAGTATTAGCTGGAGTGCCGATAGCAGCAAACTTTATTGGACACTAGGGCCTGAGCTTTACCATGCAAATTTAAACGGTGTATTTGCGATTAACAGTAAAAGCGACGCTGATTTTAAAGTTAAAAATGGCGAAAACATCGGATTCAGTAAGAAGGTGAATGAGCCAAAAGGCATGATTGCTTTAACTGGCGGTAAAATTATTACGATGAATGGTGATAAAGTCATTGAAAACGGAGTCATAATTACTGATGGCAAGCATATAAAAGCTGTGGGCCCAGCTTCTGAGTTAAGCATACCAAAAGATGCAGAAGTTATTGACGTTACTGGTAAAACTATCATGCCGGGTATTGTTGACGCCCATGCTCATGGCTCTCAAGGTAGCAATGAAATAATTCCTCAGCAAAATTGGAAAAACTTTGCAGGTTTAGCTTTAGGTGTTACGACTATTCATGATCCCTCTAACGACACCACCGAAATATTCACTGCAAGCGAAATGCAAAAAGCAGGCATGATTGTTGGTCCGCGTATTTTCTCTACAGGAACTATTTTGTATGGGGCTAATATGCCGGGTTATACCTCGCATATTGATTCGTTAGAAGATGCTAAATTTCACTTAGAACGCTTAAAGAAAGTCGGTGCTTTTAGTGTTAAATCATACAATCAACCCCGTCGTGAGCAGCGCCAACAAGTCGTAGAAGCAGGTCGCGAACTTGAAATGATGGTTGTGCCAGAAGGCGGTTCGCTACTGCAACATAATTTGAGCATGGTGGTTGATGGGCATACAGGTATTGAGCATTCCATTCCCGTAGAAAACATATACGATGATATAAAACAATTATGGTCACAAAGTGATGTGGGTTACACACCAACGCTTGTTGTTGCCTATGGTGGTATATGGGGTGAAAACTATTGGTATGATAAAACTGACGTGTGGAATCACCCTCGTTTAAGTAAATTTGTGCCTCAAAATCAGTTGCTGCCGCGTTCTATGCGTCGTGTTAAAGCACCCGATCATCACTATAATCATTTTAACAACGCACGTGTGTCGGCTGAGCTACAAGACTTAGGTGTTTTAGTTAACTTAGGAGCACATGGTCAACGTGAGGGGTTAGGTGCACATTGGGAAATGTGGATGTTTGCCCAAGGTGGCATGACGCCACTAGAAGCCATACGCGCATCAACACTCGATCCAGCTAAGTACTTAGGGCTTGATAAAAACGTAGGCTCGCTTGAAGTGGGTAAACTGGCTGATTTAATGGTGATTGATGGCGATCCGTTAATTGATATTCGCAGCTCTGATAAGGTTGATTATACAATGATTAATGGTCGTTTATTTAATGCAGAAACGATGAATGAGGTTGGCAAAAAAGCACGCCAGCCGCTTTATTTTGAAAAGTAAGAATTTTAATTAACGTCTTTAAAAAGCGGCTTTTATGCCGCTTTTTTATTTTACAAATTATAAACAGCAGGCATAAAAAAACCGCTTAACGCGGTTTCTTTTAAAATCATTAATGTTGATTAAACAACACCGCGCGGTAGGCGACAGTCATGATCTTTACGCGCTAGGATTACAATCCACAATTCTTCTGCGGTGTAACCATCTTCACTTTGTGTAACCACAGTGAATGGCGCTTTTTTCTGAGCAGTAACAGGCGCAGCTTTTTTGGTTTTAGTTTTTTTAGCTGGCGCTTTTTCAGCAGGTGCCGGTGTTGCTTTACCACTGCTTAATTCTTTAGTTAGCTCAGCTACGTCAGCTAGGCGTAAGTTTTTTCCGCCATCGATGCTGTACCAGCCTGGTTTAGTTGTAATTTCAGGTTTTTTACCATTAGCAGCTTCATACGCTGCTTCAAAGGCAGATAGTACTTCTGTTTTGTCTAGTTTGCTCATCAGAGACCCTATACGTTGTGAACACAGATAAAGAGAAGCTATTTATACCTATTTTGAATCAGTTTTTCAATTTTTTGCGATTTTCCTTCCATTTTAAAGCAATAAACGCCAAAATTTGCACAAAATTCAGTGCAAAGTAAGGTTACGCGTATGCAACGTCAAGAATTTAACCAATTATTAAATGATATTTTAAAGCCTCACAATATTAAGGATTTTTGCCCAAATGGATTACAAGTTGAGGGTAAAAATGAAATAAAAAAAATTGTTACCGGAGTAACAGCGAGCCAAGCTTTAATTGACGCTGCAATTGATGAGCAAGCAGACGCTATCTTGGTCCATCATGGTTATTTTTGGAAAGGCGAGTCTCAACCTATTACCGGGATGAAAAAGCGGAGAATAGGCGCCTTATTGGCTAACGATATTAATTTATTTGCTTATCACCTCCCTTTAGATATTCACCCAGAGATTGGTAATAACGCGCAGCTTGCAAAATTATTAGATATTGAAATTCAAGAAGGCCTTGAGCCTGTTGCTAACAGTGTAGCAGTGAAAGGGCGCCTTAAAACAGCGCTAAGTGGAGATGAATTTGCATCAAAAATAGCTAAGGTGCTTAATCGAGCCCCTCTCACAAGCTTAGTTCGTTCAAGTAAAATACAAACTATTGCGCTGTGTACTGGTGGAGGTCAAGGTTATATTGATTTAGCTGCGGAGCAAGGTATTGACGCTTATTTAACAGGTGAAGCGTCTGAGCAAACTATTCATAGTTCACGAGAACAAAATATTGATTTTTTTGCAGCAGGGCATCATGCAACCGAACGCTACGGTATAAAAGCTCTGGGCGAGCTACTTGCCCTGGAGTACGGTTTTGAGGTTAGCTTTATTGATATTGATAATCCTGTTTAAGCTACTGTGATATTTAAGATTATTAATTTTAGTACTCGTTATATTTTAAAATTTAAAGCCTTGAATTTAACGCCAGTTAAATAGGGGCGACAACGGATAGTGTACAAGCTCTGCTCTAATAGACTTTATTTACTTATATTGAAGTGAGGGCGTGTTTAAATTTGTTGTCTAGTGAGTTGAGTATAAATTGAGAGTGTTCAGAGCGTGGGAAGTAGACACGCTTTCTTTATATACACAGCTTAAATGAAAGCGAATAAAATAAACCGGTTGTAAAAGTAAGGTAAGTGGTTTGGTCTCTCATAAAGATCTTTTAATTTACTTAATTCGTTATGTATTTCTAGTTTTATTAAAAATGACCTTATAAGGACCGCAATGGAAGGTGTTTTAGCTCTACTTGAGCAGTACGGCTTATTTGTTTACCTATTGCTATTTGGCTATTGTGCATTGAAAAGCGGCTGGTTACCTTTATTTGCAGGTTATGCTGCTCAGACCGGCGCACTTGATATTAAATTAGTTATTTTAGCTACTTTTATGGGAGGGTATATTGGCGATGAGATACGATTTGCTCTTGCAAGAGCTTATGGCACTTCATGGCTTGAAAAGCCCAATAAAATTGGTCAACTATTTAAAACAGCGAGTGCGCTTGCTAACCGTTACGGTATGGCTTACATTTTTTTATATCGATACCCTAAAGGTATGCGCACAATTGGAGCGCTCCCTGTAGGGCTAACCAATATATCTTGGCCCCTATTTAGCACCTTAAATGCCTGTTCAGCTGCTTTATGGGTCATTATTTTAGTTGGCGGAGGATATACTTTTGGAGCTACATTTGAGTCTATAGGTGTAGAGAGCTTAACCGCACTGAGTATATTATTGTTAGGGATATTTTTAGTTATACTCTATCGGCTTTGGACAAAACACCCACCTACAAAAACAACGACAGTAAAGTAACGTTATTGTTTAACAAAAAATCTAGTGAAGAGCTTTACCCACATATCATAAAGTATTGATATTTTGTGTTTTGCTCGATAAACATTCATTGTAAACAAATCAAATTTACGAGTTAGCAGGTGGCTTTTTGCAAGTTGTTTAAAGTGCCTCAGGGTCTAGCCATCGACGGACTTTTATCCACGTTGTTCCTATAACTTCATGGCTGTATTGCGTTACGGCTAGTAGTGCTTGCGCATTTGGAACGAGCTGTTTGTGAAAAGGAAGCGCTGCAAAATTGTGAAAGTCAGTTGCTGCAGGAATGCTTGTTACACCTTGGGCCGAAAACAAGTCCTGGGCTCTGGGCATATGCAATACAGAAGTTACTAACGCTACCTTAAAATCAACTAGCTTAGGCGCTAGTAGCGCAGCTTCTTGCGCTGTATCCATTGCCTTTGGGTTTTGCAAAAGCCTATTTTTATTAATGCCTAACTCAATGGCAGTTTGATACATCAAGCTGCTGTTAGTAATATTCTCATAACCGCCGCCAGAAACAATAAGCTGTGATTTTGGGTAGTACTTAGCGAGTTTGACTCCTTCAACTAGTCGGGTTAGCGCGCAATTACCTAATTGGTTATTAGCACTTAAGACAGAGTTAGGATTTATATCGCACCCAAGCACAACTATTTTGTCTAATTCTGGGTGTTTTGAAGGGTGAAAAGAAAGGCTTGTTGGCTCGTTGTTTTTTAAAATTTGGTTAGCAACAAATGGTGTACTGATTGCCAACAATGTTGAAAGTCCAAAAAATGCAATTACTAAAGAAAACTTGCGCCCCTTGAATGCCAAAAACAAAGCTATAAGTGTAAAAAGACCAAGTAAAGGGAGCGGCATAAGCAAGCCGCCAAGTAACTTTTTCAAAGCGAACATAATGAGCAACATAAAAGCTATAATTTAAGTTATGTTACTCATTAACGAGTAGTTTATCGACCGTTATTTAACTTACACGTATTTAAAAAGTGGCGATATACAGGGTTATCTTTCATATCTTTTTTCATCGCTAAGTACATTGGTCGAGTTAAACCTAGTGCACCTAGTGGAATCGATTTGATGAGTCCTTGGCTTTCGTATGGTGTAACCAACCAATCAGGTAATGCAGCTACACCCATTCCAGCACTGACTAGCTGAAAAATTAGTAGCCCTTGATCTACGTTTTTTAACGTTCCGTCAAAACGTGCATTTTGAATGAAATGTTTAAATATATCTTGGCGTTCGCGCGGAATAGGATAAGAAATAATGGTTTCATTCTTTAAGTCTAACGCTGTAACGTATGCTTTTTTAGCAAGATCGTGATCAGGTGCAACAATTAATTTTAACTTAAAGTCGAATAAATGGGCATACTCTAGCTTATCGGGTTCACGAATGTCTGATGTGAGTACTAAGTCTAATTCATCGTTAAGTAAGTCTGGAATTGCGTCATAACTAAAACCACGTTCATAGTCAATTTTTATATCTGGCCAAAAGTTATTAAAATCTTTAATTGTTGGAAGTAGCCAGTGAAAACAAGCATGGCATTCTACACTTAAACGTAATTGTGAAATTGGCTGATTAAGGCTCTCTTTTAAACGACATTTAGTTGCTTCAATTTTCGGCAGTATTTCGTGGGCTAACTCAAGCAATAACATGCCTTGTGGGGTAAAACGCACAGGCTGCGTTTTGCGTTCAAACAGCTGGCAGTCTAACTTGTTTTCCAAGTCTTTAATTTGATGTGATAAAGCCGACTGAGTTAAGAATAATTCGCGGGCAGTATTCACTAATGAACCGGTTTCTTTAAGGGTTGCAATAGTTTTTAAGTGTTTTATACCAATCATCTTTAATAATTCTCATGGAAAATTTGAGTAGTGCTCATTATTTTTCAATACTACGCTTATATAAAAAACGTTTCAACGTCTAGACGTCTAAATTAAGCTAATAAATATAGTTTTACTGATTAATATTTTTATAGTTTAGCGTAAGTAACTAGATTAAAGCCGATTTTTTACTGCTTGTATTAATTTACTTCATGTTTAAAGGTAAAGGGGCTGGTATAAAAAATTTTTAACTCGCTTAGTTAACTAACGCTAATAGATAAAAAAGTAGTGACCTTTGTAGAAAATAAAAATACTTTTAGTATATGAAGGTTGATCTTTGGTGATTGACTTTACAGCTGTCAGTTTGTCATGCAGGCAAACATAATTTATGTATTGTGGTCATTCCTAATAAATAGGCAATAACGAACAACAAACCCAAAAGTATGCTGCCTTTTGGGTTATTTTTGGGGCTATTTGCTCTTTGTTGCTGGGTATTTATTAACCCCACTAGATTCCATACCTCGCGCCGCGCTCTAAGTGCCCCAAGCCTTAACTTTACAGATGTGGGGCTAAAGTGGTTGATTAATTAGTAATATAGCTTCTTTTGCTGGAACTGGTTTTGACATTAAATAACCTTGTCCGTATTCACAATGCGTAGTTTGCAAAGTCTCTAGCTGTCCGGTGGTTTCAATTCCTTCAGCAACAACTTCAAGTTTTAACGACTTAGCAAGTGACAAAATAGCCTCAACCAAGGGATTTGTTGAATCTTGTACATGATCGATGAAGCTTTTATCGATCTTCAGAATATGAATGGGCAGCTGATGTAAGTAGCCTAGTGCAGAGTAACCTGTTCCAAAATCATCAAGACATAGTTTTACTTTTAGAGGTGAGAGCCCTTCGATAATTTGTGTGGCGAGCTCTAAGTTTTCTATTAATCCAGATTCGGTTATTTCTAAGCACAAAGAACCCAAAGGCAATTGGTATTTGTTATAGATAGCGTGGACCTGAGCTACAAAATCTAGGCTTGCAAAATGGCGCGATGATACATTTACTGTCACTTTTAAGAAACGATGACCTTGTTGGTGCCACTTTGAAATATGCTGTGCAGCTAAGTCGAGTAGATGTAAATCCAGGTTGATTATTTGGCCTGTTTTTTCAGCAATAGGAATAAAGTCATTAGGTGAAACAAACCCTTTTTTAGGGTGGTGCCAACGAACAAGTGCTTCAAAGCCAATAACGTGGTTATCTAAGATTGTAAAAATTGGCTGAAAGTAGAGTTCAAATTCGTTGTGTTCAATACCGTGCTGTAGGTCGTTTTCTATGTCGGCGTGTGTTTTAAGCTTTTTTCTCATTGTGTTGTTAAAAAACTTAACTTGTCCGCGGCCTGTTGATTTAGCCTCGTACATAGCGGCGTCTGCTTGTTGCAGTAACAGGTATGCTTTATCGTCAACATTATCAGTATAGGCAATACCTATGCTGGTAGAGGCTTGCAATAAATGGCCATCAACATTTATTGGTTTAGAAAGTGCTTCTTTTATACGCCCTAGTGCCTCTTTAACTTGATTACGATGAGTAATGTTTTCCATTAAAATAGCAAACTCGTCGCCACCCAAGCGTGAAAAAGTGTCAGTGTTACGAACTGTACCTTTGATCAACTCACAAATTTTAATTAAAAAGTGATCGCCAACTTCGTGGCCGAGCGCATCATTGATACTTTTAAAGCGGTCAAAATCTAAATAAAGTAGGGCATGAACAGTGCCTTTTTTTACACGCGTTAAGCGCAAAATTGCATGCTTTATTCGTTCAATAAGTAATGAACGATTTGCAAGCCCAGTTAATCCATCATGTAAAGCTTTGTGTTCAAGCTCCTGCCTAGCTAACTGCCTATCTATTGCCATACTTATTTGCCTGCTTACATAGGTAAGCAAAGCACTATCGTGCTCATTATAATGATGTGCCTCATGATAACTTTGCACAACAATGACACCACTCATACGTTCATTGGCTTTAAATGGTACACCTAGCCAAGATTCGGCTTGACGACCAATTAATTTAAAATGACCTTGCTCTATATGATCAATGTAGTCTTGTTTTGTTAATAACATCGCTTGGTCAGTTTGCAATAAAAAGTAAGACGCGGTGTCTTTAAGTTGTTCTTTAGAGATTTTTTGATGTGTGTTTGTTTGTATTCCAGCTTCAACAATGTAAACAATATCAAGGATGTCGATTTGTTTATCGTAAAGGCCAATAAAGAAGTTATCAGCCCTTAATAAGCTATTAATAATAGTATGCAAAGATTCAAAAAATGTATCTAAGTCACTGGCTTTATAGGTTAAGTTGGCTATTTGAAGAAGACTGTTTTCAAGCTTTTGCGCGTCATTTAACTGCTCTACAGTCGATTGCAGGCTATTTACCATGTTAACTTGGTTTATTTTAGCGCTTAAAAGGTGTGCCACTGTTGTTAATATTTCTAGGTGTGCATTAGTAAAGTAGTTCATAGCGGGGTGTTCACAATCAATAACACCTAGAATGCGGTCTTTGTATACAAGAGGCACGCAAAGCTCTGATTGAGCAGGGCGTTCGTCTGCAATATAGCGGCTATCTTTTGTGACATCACCTAAAATTATTGCCTTTTTTGTTGTTGCAACAAAACCTGATATTCCTTCGTTAAAATTAATTACTTTTCGTTGGGCTTTGTATTTATATCTTTGGCGATCGATTCCCATAGAAGCAACAAGGTTCAGTTTAGAGGCTGATTCATCAGCGAGATAAATAACACAGTCAACAAATCCAAGCCGATTCACAACTTGAGTCGTTACATATTCAAATAGCTCATCTAAGGTGTCTAGCTGTAATAGGCTTGATGAAAATTGATTTATGATACTTAGCTGATCTGTTTTTACTTCAAGCGCTTTAGAGGTATCGATACTGTTCGACATAGGCAAAATTTATTATTCTTTTTTTATAAACACCACATTAAGTTAACCTAATATCAACTGTTCTACAAAATAAAACGATAAACGTTTTAACAAAGCTGTAAATAAAATAGGGTAAATTAGTGAACGATTATTTTAATAAAATCTTTACTCGAAAACATCATATGCCTATGATCACATAAATTCAGCTGTGGAATGAAGTGATGACCAGTAATAATACAAACTCTGTAAAAACGTTAACAATTACCCGACCTGACGATTGGCATGTGCATTTACGCGATGGTGATCAGCTTAAAGACACTGTGCGCGATATTAGCCGCTATATGGGGCGCGCTATTATAATGCCAAATTTGGTTCCTCCAGCGACCTGCACGGACACCGCTTTAGCTTACAGAGAGCGTATAATGGCTGCTAAGCCACAAGGTCACTTTGAGCCTTTGATGGTGTTATACCTCACTGATAAGACAACACCTGAAGAAATAATTAAGGCTAAGGCATCAGGCAAAGTATTTGCTGCTAAACTATATCCTGCCGGCGCGACAACCAACTCTGATTCTGGAGTAACGTCCGTCAAAAATATATATTCAGTGCTTAGCGCTATGCAAGATGTTGGTATGCTTTTGCTAGTACATGGTGAAGTGACGGATTCTTCGATTGATATTTTTGACAGAGAAAAAGTATTTTTAGATACGATTCTAGGTGATGTCGTTAATGACTTTCCAGAGCTTAAAATAGTACTTGAGCATATAACGACAAAAGATGCGGTTGATTTTGTCAATAATGCGCCAAGTAATGTTGCGGCAACGATTACTGCCCACCATTTACTGTATAATCGAAACCACATGTTAGCAGGGGGGATTCGTCCTCATTATTACTGTTTGCCTATACTCAAACGAAATATTCACCAGCAAGCACTTATGGCTGCAGCTACGAGTGGCAGTAAAAAGTTCTTTTTAGGTACTGACTCTGCGCCTCATTATAAAGACAAGAAAGAAGCTGCGTGCGGTTGCGCGGGAGCTTACACGGCTCATGCTGCTATTGAGCTTTACGCAGAAGCATTTGAAGAGGCTGATGCATTAGATAAACTAGAGGGCTTTGCAAGCCACTTTGGGCCAGACTTTTATGGTTTGGCGCGTAATAGCGATACAATTACACTGCAAAAGTCGCCTTGGACTGTACCTGCAAGTTATACGCTTGGTGATTCTGAAGTCGTACCAATAAAAGCTGAATCCGTAATTGATTGGGCTGTTTTAAAGTAAAATTAAGTATTTGAAATCAAAGCCGCTTACTTCAGCGGCTTTTTTGTATGTAAATATTTAGGCTCACGGCTTGTATAAAAAGCTGTAAATTGGCTTGTTACTTAATCATTATTTCTTGTTTGTTTTAGTATGGACAGAAATTAGCCTGTGAAGGGTTAACAATCGTTGTATTTTTATTAGGGTTTTATAATAAATATTACAATAATATTTTATTTTTATTTATTTTAATCAATGTCTTATCTGTTTCTAATCACGGAGTAAGTTTTTTTAGAAATTATTTTCAATTAATAGAGCGAAAAAAAATAGAATGTGTTAACCTTACTTTGCTTTGAGTTTTTATGAATTGAATTTACGGATATTGTGCTGCGTTTAAGGTTACCAGTTAGGTTATTACTTGTTCCTGTACTATACCTCTATTTTATGAGCATTGACTCAAGGAGGCTATTGCCACAATAACGTGGCAGAATTTTTAATTATTGACTTACAGGAAAATTTAGTATGTCGGTTTCTGGTAAAGTAAAGTTTTTCAACGAAGCTAAAGGCTTTGGTTTCATTGAACAAGAAAACGGTCCTGACGTGTTTGTACACTTCAGCGCAATCTCTGGTTCTGGTTTTCGCACTCTTAGCGAAGGTCAAGCAGTGACATTCAGCATCAAACAAGGTCAAAAAGGCCCTGAAGCTGAGAACGTTGAAGCAGCATAATTTTAATTATGTGAACTCATGTTCATCTTGGTGAAGCAGGTCTCTGTTTCACCATTATTCCTTAAAATTTCTCACATGCTCAGTAAGTTCCTCATATACCCATAAACCACTATACCTCCAATCATTAATAGCGCTCATTTATTATATCTAAACTCCAAAAGACCATAATGTGGTTTAATTTTGCTATAAAACCTAATTTTAATTAAATACGCTAAACAGAATTCTATGTATTATTAATTTTGTGCTGCCTATAAATTTCTAATATTTTTATTACCTTCCTAGATTAACTTGCAAGTTTTAGAAGTATTAATATTTACAAAACTCAGCCTCAAACTGGATTATATGGATAAACGACAAAGCCTAGAGTTTGGATAGTGAGCTAAGAAGTAACATACAGTGAACTTAGGCAAGACTCGGTTTGAACATCATAAGAATAATTAACTAAAGTAAGCTTTTTTTAATGTTGATTGTGCCCAAGCCATTCATGAGGCCTTATTTCGTCTATCAGTGTAGAGCGTTGCTTGATTGTAATTGAGTGTCAGAAAACCTTCACAAATTTGATATTGAAACCCTTCTATTAGCTTTACAACTTTCAATATGTGTAACGTTTGATTTTTGTGCGTTAAACCGTTCCTTTTTTGAGTTAAAGTGCTTAAAAATGATAAAAAACCGTCAAATAGAGCACCTAAAAGAGTTTTTTTTTAAATGTTTTTATTTTTTTTTTACATACATCTAGTTTGAACTAAATGTTGCATTTATGTTGTTTGTTTAGAGGTCTATCCAGTTAAACATCAACCTTATTGGGGTTTGCTAGGATTGTTGATAATACAGTTGGTTGCAATAATGTTAACATTTTATTGGTGCTACTTTAATGTAGTCCATCGGCAGGTGATTTATTTGCTAATTACACCTAACATCAAGTTGACAGCGCTTATTGCATTTAGCATTATTGAAAGGTTGATATCTATTAAAAGATATCAGGGTTGTTCTCCTCGGAGGATAATTAAATTATAAAAGTAACATTACTTAATTGGTTGGGAACTATGTCTGTTAAAATCAGAAAGAGTCTTGTAGCAACAGCGTTGGTTGGCGCTTTTGCATTTGCAAGCAGCAATGTGATTGCAGATCCTTTGAATGACGTGCAAAAAGCAGGTCAACAAATTCAAAAGGCTGCTGTTAAGTCTCAAACTAAAATTGACAATGTATATGGTCAAACTCAAGAGCTAATCGCTGAGTACCGTAGCATCGTTGATGAGACTGAACTTATGAAAGTGTATAACGATCACGTTGCACGTTTGGTCGCTGACCAAAATGCATCGATTGAGTCGTTCGATCGTCAAATCGCGACTATCGATAACACTAAACAAAACGTTGTGCCTTTGATGTATCGCATGATCGATACGCTTGAGCAATTCATCAAAGCGGACGTTCCATTCAATCTTGAAACGCGTCTAGGCCGTGTTGAAAGACTTCGTGACATCATGGCATCTGCCTCTGTTACTACGTCTGAAAAATTCCGTCAAGTTCTTGAAGCATACACAGTTGAAACAGCTTACAGCTCTGCAGTAACTGCTTCTCAAGGTACGCTTGAAATTGATGGCAAAAATATCAACGTAGATATCGGTCGTTTAGGTCGTATTACTTATGTTGCTCAGTCTTTTGACTTGAAACATGCTTGGGTGTGGGATAACAACACTAAACAGTGGAAAAAATTAGGTGAAGAATACCTAAAACCTGTTAAAGAAGTGATCCGCATGGCACGTAAGCAAGCGACACTAGAACTTGTTAAACTACCAATCTTTGGCGCGGAGTAATCAATAATGAAGAAACTATTTAAAGGTTTTGCTGTTGCAGCAGTACTATCTGTTTCTGCAGGTACCGCGCTTAACGCACACGCAAACACTGACGCTTTAGACAAAATTCTTGAGCAAGTTAAGCAAGAGCGTATCTCAGAAGGTAAGATCAATAAGCAACGTGAGCAAGAGTTCTTATCAGAACGTGCTGACAAGCAATCTTTACTTAATAAAGCTAAAAGCCAACTAGCTGCTGAAAAAGCACGTGGTGACTCTTTAGCTAAGCAATACGCACAAAACGAAAACACTTTAGCGGAAAAAGAGCAAGCTCTTCAAAATGCTCAAGGTACGTTAGGTGAGATGTTCGGTGTTGTACGTCGTGCAGCGCAAGACGCTATCGGTTCTATCGAAGCATCTTTAGTAAGTGCTGAAAAGCCAGGTCGTGCTGAAGTACTTCGTTCATTAGCAGCAGCTAAAGAACTTCCAACAGTTCGTGAGTTAGAAGAGCTTTGGATTTCACTTCAAACAGAAATGACAGAATCAGCAAAGGTATCTACTTTTGAATCTGAAGTTGCTGGCCTTGACGGAAACACTGCGGTTAAGAAAATCACTCGTATTGGTAACTTTAACTTAGTTGCTGACGAAGGTTACTTAATCTACTCGCCAGAAACAAAGTCTATCCAGCCTTTAGGTAAACAACCTGATAGCTACATTTTAGATGGCATTTCAAACCTAGAAGCAACATCTTCTGATAGCTACGCGGGCGTTTACATTGACCCTACACGCGGCGCAATCTTGCGTATTAATACGCAGAAGAAAACGCTAATGGAATACTACCACCAGGGTGATACAGTTGGTTACATCATCACTGTACTACTTGCTGTAGGTCTATTAATCTTCTTAGTTCGTTTCCTTGACTTAGCGCTTACTACTTCTAAGATCAAATCACAACTTAAGAACTTGTCTACACCGAATACAAACAACCCACTGGGTCGTATTCTTAAAGTGTACTCTGACAACAAATCTCAAGATGTTGAAAACCTTGAACTTAAACTTGATGAAGCGATTCTACGTGAAACGCCACGCATCGAAGCTGGTATTAATATCATCAAGATCCTTGCTGCTATCGCACCATTACTAGGTCTACTAGGTACGGTAATCGGTATGATTTTAACGTTCCAAACAATCACATTGTTCGGTACGGGCGATCCGAAGATCATGGCTGGTAACATCTCTCTAGCACTTGTAACTACAGCGCTAGGTCTAATCGCAGCATTACCACTTATTCTACTTCACTCTATTGTTGCAAGTCGTAGTAAGTCGGTATTACATATCCTTGATGAGCAAAGCGCGGGTATCGTCGCTACTCACGCGGAGAAGGAGAAAGCCTAATGCTAGTCCTGATGGAGATATGGGAATCTATCAGGGATTTTGTTGGCACAGGCGGCCAGGTTTTATACGTGGTCGCGATAGCACTCTTTCTGATGTGGGTTTTAATGATTGAGCGCTATTGGTTCTTACTTGCAGAGTTTCCTCGTTTAACGAAGGATATTGTTGCTAAGTGGGATGCCCGCCAAGACACTACGTCTTGGTACGCACACAGAATCCGTGAAGCATGGATTTCTGAAGCGTCTGAAAAATTAGATCAGCGTATGTTGTTGATTAAAACATTAGTAGCTGTTTGTCCTTTAATAGGCTTACTTGGAACTGTAACGGGTATGATCGCGGTTTTTGAAACCATGGCAACCCAAGGTACTGGTAATGCACGTTTAATGGCATCAGGTATTTCAATGGCAACAATCCCAACAATGGCTGGAATGGTTGCGGCACTATCTGGAGTTTTCTTTAGCTCACGCCTTGAGGCAAGAGCGAGAATGGTGAAAGCCAAACTTGTAGATAGCATGCCTCATCACTAGAGAGAGAATTAAATATGGCACGTAAACAACGTTTTCGTGAAGAAGAAGAAGCAGCGGTAGATATGACACCAATGCTTGACATCGTATTTATCATGCTTATTTTCTTTATCGTAACTACATCGTTCGTTAAAGAGGCTGGTATCGAGGTCAATAAACCTAAAGCTGCCCAAGCTACGAAGCAAAAAAATGCAAACATTTTTATTGCTATACGCAGTGATGGCGCAATCTGGATTGATAAGCAGCAAGTTGACGTTGAACGTGTTTCAGCGAAAATTGAAAGCTTACTAGCGGAACAACCTACTGACGTTGTAATTTTGCAAGCTGATAAAGAAGCAAAACACGGCACAGTGGTTAAAGTTATGGACCAGATTAAAGCAACGGGCGATAACCTAAGAATTTCAATAGCTGGAGATCAGTAATGATTCGTTTTCTGTTTTCACTGATTGCAGGTGGGGCAGTTACTTTCGGCTTGTTCTACTTCATGGCTTACCTCATCTCTGGTGGGGCTGACCGTAATACGGAACAAAAAGAGCAGATCATAGTCGAAATTATGACGAATCCGCCTGAATCTAAGGTGCAGGAGAGGAAGCGTGTACCGCCTCCGCCTCCGCCACCGCCAAAGCAGCCGCCTAAACCGCAGCCGCCACAGCCGGATACTAATCCTAACCCAGGTGCAATGTCATTTAATATGCCAAGCATCAGCGTGGGGAGTTCTGCTGGTGGACTAAGTGGTCCGGGTGCATTTGGACGAGATGGTGATGCGACACCTATCGTTCGTATTGAACCAAAATATCCAACGCAAGCAGCGCGTGATGGTAAAGAGGGTTGGGTACAACTTTCGTTCACAATTGATGAGTTAGGTGGGGTTATTGACGTTGATGTAATCGACGCAGAGCCTAAACGTATCTTTGACCGTGAAGCTAAACGTGCACTTCGTAAGTGGAAATACCGTCCGAAAATCATTGACGGAAAACCACAAAAACAAGTTGGTTTACAAGTTCAACTAGACTTTAAACTTAACCAAGGCTAAGGAGGCGAGTAATGAGAAATTTATCTAAAGTAACTGCTCTTGCAATTCTTATGTCTGTGTCAGGTGTAACTTTAAGTTCATCTGTATTAGCGGCGCCAGATTACGCAAAAATTGAAGAGCGTAAGAAAGCAAAAACTAAGATCATGGGCGAGCGTACTGGTAAAAAAGTAATTAAAGCGTTTGAATTGTACAACGAAGATCAGCTTGACGAAGCCATAGCATTGCTGAGAGAGATTGACCCTTCAGATGAGTTTGATAAAGCGACTGTAAATCGTTACTTAGGTAGCATGTACGCGCAGAAAGAAAACTACGCTGATGCAATCAAATACAGCAAGCTAGCAGTAGCGCCTGATATTTTGAACTTTGCAGACCATGAACAAACACTTAAGTTATTAGGTGATTTGTACGCGGGTACTGAGAAATACAAAGAAGCAAAAAAAGCATACACAGCTTGGATGGACTTCACAGGTGAGGAAGATCCAACTGTATATACTCGTATTGCGCAAGCCAACTTTCGGTTAGAGCAATTCAGTGATGTTTTTGAGCCTGCTAACAAAGCAATAGCTCTTCAAAAAGAGCCTAACAAAGGCCCTTACCAGCTTAAACTTGGCGCATACTTTGAAACCAAAGATTTTGCTAACATGGTTAAAGTGGGTGAAGAAATTGTTAGAGTTTGGCCTGATGATAAAAAAGCTTGGATTGGTTTAGGTAAATACTACCTACAAACCGAGGATTATCAGAAAGGCCTTGCAACAATGGAAGTGGCTTTCAAAAACGGTTACTTTGAAAACGAAGTTGAATACAAAGTACTTGCTAACTTTTACTCTTTAAATGAAATTCCTTACAAAGCAGCAGTAACGCTTGAAAAGGCAATTAAAGAAGAAAAAGTTAAACGTACTAAGCAAAATGTCAACGCTGTTGCAAGTAACTATCATCGCTCTAAAGATATAGAGAAAGCTGCTAAGTATTATGAAGAAGCTGCTAAATTTGATGACGACGCTGAGCTTTACCGCAAAGCAGGTTCATTACTTTTACAATCTGAGAAATTCAGTGCTGCCGTTGTTCGCTTGAACAAGGCGTTAGAGCTTGGCTCTGACAAAAAAGGTACAATTTATTCAGATTTAGCTGAGGCGTATTACTACCAAGGCAAGTATAAGCAAGCTTATGCTGCTATTGTTAAAGCTATGGACGACCCACGCACACGTAAGTTTGCAAAAGGTTGGTCTACTTACATTAAAGATAAAGCCGCTCGCAACGGTGTTAAAATTTAATATTAGCTAACATTAGCAATTTTTAAAAAGCCCCTCTGGGGCTTTTTTTATTAGGATCACTATGTATAAAACGTTTTTTGTATCATTGTTATTGTTTTTAAATCTTGTTGGTTGTACTGATAAGAGTGATAGTTTTAGTTCTTTTGATGAGGCACGCAGCGCTTTAAAGTCTTTAAATACTGTGTTGATATTAGGTCAAGAAACAAATAATAAAAAAGTTACAGAAGAAAACATTGTTTACTCGAACGAATATCTTGATAAACGTCATGCTATTTATCAGCAATTGATGACGATGAAGTTAACACCTAATCAAATTACCCAAGTTAATTATTTGGTTATTGCAGAACGATTTCCTGAGCGTTTTTTTCCTTGGCCAGCCCAAGTAGACGTTCTACATAATATGAGTTTATTTAACCGTTCAGCTAGCACCGTTGAGCAAACTATTAGTTGGCTTAAATTTACACAAGCTAAGTTAGACATTGCAAAGCAAAGTAATCTAAAACTAAACAAGTTAGAGTATTCTTTATTACAGGAATATGTAGCGCAAGCTATCGAAAACAAGGCTACACAAGGTGCAATTAAAAGCCATATCAGAGCTTTTTCTAATTATTTGGATAATTATAAGCCTAGAGGGAGTGTTGGTTTAAGAGGGCTTTCTAATGGTTCAGAGTGGTATCAGAGTAAACTCAATTATTATGGCAACGCGGTTAACTCGCCTTTAGAGTGGGTTGTTATTATTAACGAACAAATTAAAGCGCTTGAAAGTGCAGTTATTAATGTCAAATTTAAACAAAATCACACCAAATCATTTGTTGTGCAATACTTATCTAAAGAGCCATTGATTAATGGACTTGACTGGCAAACACATTACTTAGACTTGCCTGCTATGGCCAGCAATACAAAACTGTCTAATAAGGACAAGTTGCTCATGCTTACAATGATGGAAACAGATATAGGTATTCATTACCATGCATGGACAATTGAACAGGCTAAAGTTAATTTGTCAAAGCGTCTTAAAGTGTCAGAACAAACCGCGCAATATTTAGTAGAAGATATTATTCTTTATCCAGGACAATCGTTTAGTTTTTGTGGTCAGATTTGTTATTAACCCAGGGGTTGTTTATATGCCGAGGCTTATGGGAATGCAAAGCCTCGATGTGTAGATACATGTTTTTTAATACGTAATTACGCAGAGTATATTTTAACATACCCTGTTATTTTTTTGAGTTCCGTCTGGGGCAGTTTATGTTTAGCTGCCTATAGTCAATATAGGTAATGGGCATGAGTAATGAGTAGGGTGCAGGGGTTTTGCTCTGTTTTTACTTGTCTACTGGCTCAAAACTTTGCACCCCGGTTAAATCAATTTCAAAACTAATATGTCTACAGGCATTAGCTACAGAAACTTATAACTAAGACTTTAAACATTAGTTAGATGTTCGTTTAATTGCGCATTTTGTACAGCGCTGTGTTGCAGGGTCTTTTTGAAGTAATGCGGTTGCAATTTTTTCTTCACAATCACAACAATAGCCGTATTGACCTATATCAATTTGACTCACTGCGGCCTCTAACATAGTCATACGATTAATTAAGTTGGCATACTCAGGGCCGAGCCTTTTTGCAGCAAGATCTAACCATTCATTATTTGCTGTATGCTTTAATGTGGTGATCAAGCCTTGATGGGCGGGGTGGGGCGATTTAGAAAGCATAACAAGTATGTTTGATTTAACTTGTGTTAGTTCATCATGTAAGCGCTTTTGGTGGTTCATTATCAGTATAACCCTTTTACATTAACTGCTCGTTATACTGATATTATCTAATTGCTTTTAATTATCTGTCATGATTTGAATCAAGTTGTGGTGCTTTTGCATATTTTTTTAAAACGGCAGATACGTCTTCTTTGGTTTTTAACCTACGAATTTCATCAAACAATGTTATTGCTTGCGGATATTGACGCTTTAAATAACCTAGCCATTGCTTAGTTCTAGATGCAAAATATTTTTCATCTTTAGCTGGATCATGATGAATAGCTGAGTGTATTAAGTGATAAAGAACATGCTCCCATTCTAAACCCTCGTAGTGCTCATTGTTGACATGCGCCTTTATTTTTTTTGCTAAATCAGGATGAGATAGGGCGCCTCTGCCAAGCATTAAGTCACTGCAACCGCTTCTTTTTTGGCAAAGCATTGCGTCTTCAACTTGCCATATTTCACCATTAGCAACTACGGCAATATTTTTACCTTTTATTATAGGAGGTATCTTTTCCCAATATGCTGGTGGGTTGTATCCATCGCGCTTTGTTCTTGCATGAATTGCTACGCTATTAGCGCCAGCACTTACAACCGCATCAATAATTTCTTGGCTGTTACTGTCGTCATCAAATCCTAAACGTATCTTTGCACTGACTTCATGTTTTGAATCTACCGCATCTCTAACCGCTTTAATTATGGTATACATATGCTCGGGATCTTTAAGCAAAACGGCACCACCGCGGCTACGGTTAACTGTTTTCGCAGGGCACCCAAAATTAAGGTCAACACCATGGGAACCCAAATCAATCGCTCTCACTGCGTTTTCAGCTAATGGATTAGCTTCTTGTCCAAGCAATTGTATACGCACCGGGGTGCCTGCTCGGGTATAGCCATTATTATT
The DNA here is from genome assembly GCF_023161925.1 of Pseudoalteromonas sp. 2CM32C. NCBI lineage: Bacteria > Pseudomonadati > Pseudomonadota > Gammaproteobacteria > Alteromonadales > Pseudoalteromonadaceae > Pseudoalteromonas > Pseudoalteromonas sp. 2CM32C. The sequence goes on from NZ_JALNTI010000006.1 coordinate 36,153, forward strand.
TAGTTCAGGGCAGTATCGATAAAATACTTTTTCAGGTAAACGTGCTTGAACAACTCTTACAAATTCGGTCACGCATAAATCAAACCCGCCAAGGTCAGTTAGCAGTTGGCGCATTTTAAAATCTACAACACCTTCCATAGGTGCTAAAACAAGTTTCATAAAACGATTATATTATTAAAAATAAGGGCGCTAGTTTACCTGTAAATTGCATATTGATAAATCTGTAATTGTTACTCATAGTTAAAGTGAGAATGCAGGGGGCAAATTTTTCGAATAAATAAAAATAAAATGAAAGTTTTTATTTCATCACAGGTCTACTTAAACATACACGCAATTTAAAACGATATTTACATTGCAATGACTTACACATTGAGTATAGAGAGCAAAGATAATGAATACAGTAAAAAATAATACAATCGCATTAACATTAGGTGCAGTAGTCGTGGGTTCTGCGAGTTTAGTATCTGCTGATGTACAAGCAAACCCGTTTGAATTTCAGCAGCTTGTTTCAGGTTATCAATTAGATGCTGCCGAAGGCAAGTGCGGTGAAGGCAAATGTGGCGGTGACGCAAAAGGTAAAAAAGAAGGCAAGTGCGGCGAAGGTAAATGTGGCGGCGACGCAAAAGGTAAAAAAGAAGGCAAGTGCGGCGAAGGTAAATGTGGCGGCGATGCAAAAGGTAAAAAAGAAGGCAAGTGCGGCGAAGGTAAATGTGGTGGCGACGCAAAAGGTAAAAAAGAAGGCAAGTGCGGCGAAGGTAAATGTGGTGGCGACGCAAAAGGTAAAAAAGAAGGTAAGTGTGGCGAAGGTAAATGTGGTGGCCGTTAATTTCTTAATTTAATTAAGCTATGCTAAAGGGCCACGGGCCCTTTTTTGTTAATAGTAGAGGCAGTTATGACACAAATGCACAGTTCGGAATTTGGAATGGTTGGCCTAGGTTTACGCCGTGAAATGCTAGATGAGTTATTAGAACGCGTTCCAAAGCAAATTGATTTTTTAGAAGTTGCGCCTGAGAATTGGTTAAAACTGGGCGGCCGATTTAAAAAGCAGTTTAAAACATTAACCGATGCTAATAATTTTGTATGTCATGGCTTGTCTTTATCAATAGGTTCGCCAGAGCCGCTTGATATTGAATTTATTAAATCGCTAAAAGTCTTTTTTGATCAGCACAACATTAAAATGTTCAGTGAGCATTTGAGTTATTGCTCTGGTCAAGGCCATATGTATGATTTAATGCCCATCCCTTTTACCGAAGAGGCAATAGCGCACGTTGTCCCCCGAATTAAGCAAGTTCAAGATATTCTTGAACGACCTGTTGCGATGGAAAATGTATCTTACTACGGTGCGCCAGGCCAAGAGTTATCTGAACTTGAATTTACTACTGAAATTTTAGAGCAAGCAGATTGTAAATTGTTGCTTGATGTAAATAATATTTATGTTAATTCGATAAACCATGGTTATGACGCAAATACTTTCTTAGCCGGCTTACCTACAAAGCGTATCGCCTATGGGCATGTTGCGGGACATTATAATGAGGCTAATGATTTGATAGTCGATACTCATGGCGCCGATGTTATTGATCCAGTTTGGGAGTTACTTGATAAAGCTTATAAGGTACATGGCGTATTTCCAACGCTTCTTGAGCGAGATTTTAATATTCCAGAGATAAATGTACTCACTAAAGAGCTTGATATTATTATTCATTTGCAACAAAAGTATCTAAATCCTGAGCTTTCAAAACAACGAGCTTAAAGTTAACGCGAATCAGACAGTAATGAGTATCCAGCTATGAGTTTTATAGATGTTCAAAATGAATTTATGGCGCACATACGTGAACCAAAAAAAAATAAAAAGCCAACTGATATTGAAGATAGACGCATGGCTATATATCGCGACTTATTCTTTAATAACATAGAGGGATTCATTTCTTCTGGTTATCCAGTGTTAAAAACGCTTTATAGTGACAAACAATGGAACAAATTGATTAGGCAGTTTTTTAGTGAATATAATTGTCAATCACCATACTTTTTAGATATAGCAGGGGAGTTTATTAATTACTTGTCCAGTAGTTATAAAATGAAAAACTATGATCCTGCTTTTATGTTAGAGCTTGCGCATTATGAATGGGTAGAGCTTGACGTTTCAATAGCAAACGAAGACCCCAATGAGAGAAAACTACAACAAACAGCGTTAACTAAAAGTCCATTATTTCTATCAAGCGTAGCGAGAAATTTGAGTTACCAATATCCAGTGCAAACTATAAGTGACCAAGTCCGGCCAAAAGAACCATCGACTGTACCTAACTATTTTGTTGTTTATAGAGATGAAGAAGATGAAGTACAGTTTTTAGCAACTAATGCAATGACGGCTTTATTACTCTCTATCATTGAAAGCGTTGAGGGCATTACATTTGATAACCTCTGCCAACAGGTGATTATGCAGGCTCCTCAGTTTAACGAAGAGCAAATAACACAAGGGGCGCTTGTGACACTCAATGCGCTGGTTGAACGCGGTGTAATCGTGACAAAAAATCAAGATTAAGGCCTTTATTGATGTTTTTACATCGTCTATCATGGCAGCCTTATTTATCGTGCTTAATAAAAGGTTGTACCATGTCAGATGATAAAGATTTTAAAGATCCGTTTAACGCTACTTATTTTATTGCTTTTCTAGCGGTATTTGCAGGTATTGGTTGTTTAAATGCAATTTTAGGTTGGATCACTAGCTTAACCTAAAACGTATTTATAGTTTAAGGCTGTTGTCAGCATCAGCCTTAACGCTTTGCTTTTTTATCCTCTATAACTGTTCAATATTTTCGTTAAAGTCACAGCAAACTCGCAATTAAAGTTCACTTAAGGTTATAATCACCTGCTTTGTAATATCAACCATTGAGCAGTAAAACTTATGACTCAAGTAACACCAGCAATTATTAAAAACAGCATTGCAACAATTGCTGATTATCCTAAAGCGGGCATTATGTTTCGCGATGTAACTACATTAATGGCCAACCCTGAAGCGTTCAAGGCTACTATTGATGCGTTTATAACCGAATATAAAGACCAAGGTTTTACAAAAATTATTGGCACAGAATCACGTGGCTTTATTTTTGGTGCGCCTTTATCTTATGCTTTAGGTATTCCTTTTATTCCAGTGCGTAAGCCTGGCAAATTACCGCGCGAAGTTATTCGCCAAGATTACCTACTAGAATACGGTGAAGACACGCTAGAACTTCATGTTGATGCAATTGTACCCGGTGACAAAGTACTTCTTGTTGATGACCTTCTAGCAACTGGCGGTACTATTGAAGCGACTGCTAAACTAGTTAATAAGTTAGGCGGTGAGGCTACTGATGCAGCATTTGTTGTATCACTGCCTGAATTAGGTGGCGAACAACGCATTGAAAAAATGGGTATCAAAATCTTAAAGTTGGTTGAATTCGAAGGCGAATAATCGATGAGTTATCAGGTTCTAGCGAGAAAATGGCGTCCACAAACCTTTCATGAATTGGTTGGGCAGTCTCATGTTAAACAAGCGCTTGTTAATGCGCTTACACAAAATAGACTGCACCACGCGTATTTATTCACTGGAACCCGAGGTGTTGGTAAAACAACTATTGCGCGTATTTTTGCAAAAAGCTTAAATTGCGACGAAGGTATTTCGGCATCTCCTTGTGGGCAATGTAGTAGCTGTAAGGATATTGAAGCAGGGCGCTACATTGACTTGCTAGAAATTGATGCCGCCTCTCGTACTAAAGTAGAAGATACGCGTGAAATACTTGATAACGTTCAATACGCACCTACGCGCGGGCGTTACAAAGTATACCTAATAGATGAAGTTCACATGCTTTCAAAGCATAGCTTTAATGCGCTTTTAAAAACGCTTGAAGAACCGCCAGAGCATGTGAAATTTTTACTCGCAACCACCGATCCCCAAAAGTTACCCGTTACTATTTTATCGCGATGTTTACAATTTAATTTAAACGCCTTATCGCAAAGTGAAATTAAAACACAGCTTCAACACGTTTTGACTCAAGAACAACAGCGCTTTGATAACGATGCACTTAGCGTTATTGCAAAAGCTGCAGATGGCAGTATGCGCGATGCGCTTAGCTTAACCGATCAAGCTATAGCACAAACGAATGGTGATATTAATAATCAAGCGGTTCAAGCTATGCTTGGTTTAATGGATACACACTACAGCCAAAGTTTATTAGCAGCATTACTAAGTCAAGATGGCGCTGCGCTCATGAGCGAAATAGCAAATGTAGCGAGCAAAAACCCAAATTATATAGCGTTACTTGATGATTTAATTTCATTAACGCACTTAACCCAGCTTACCCAATTAGTGCCTCAAGCTGCTGGGCTTGATGAGACCAATGCTGATTACATAAAGCACGTTGCAGAGCACACAAGTGCACAGCAAGTGCAGGTTTATTACCAGTTACTTTTAAACGGTAAAAAAGATTTACAATGGGCCCCTGAGCCACGTTTAGGGTTCGAAATGATTTTGCTGAGGTTACTTGCATTTCAGCCTGCAGGAAACGAAAATAAGCAGAACGAGATAAATACACCTCAATTGCCGGCACGTAACACTGAAAGCCGAGCCAATGCACTGCGCGATATTTTAAGTAAAAATAAGCCTGAAAGTACTAATAACGCTGCTAAACACAGCGACATAAGCGCCATACAGCAACCAGCTGAAAAATCGATTATAAGTGCAGAACAGCATGAGCAAGTAAGCCCCACGGTTACTGACATGCCTGTTGATTCTGCTCACGTAGAGCATTTACAGGTTGAAAACGAAGAGGCTCAAACTGAAACGAGCCAAATTACACCTGCGAAGCAAATAAGTGATGAGCAAGCACAGCGTAACAGCGAAAATGAAGCATACATGCAGCACAATGATGTAGAGCAAACATTAGCTGCACAATTCGATGATGTAATGAGTAGCGCGCTAGATCAAGGTTTTAATCCTCAAACTCAAAGCACATCGCAACAGGCTGAATCTCCAAGCGCTCCAGTCTCTTTGGATGCAGCTTCACTGCATGATAAAGAGTCTCAGGCACAATCGGCCATTGCACGCATCTTACGTGACAGAAATATATCAGGTTCAGGCAGGTTATCAGGTAATAATATAGCTCAGCCGCCAGTGTCTGAAAAACCTGAAACTGCTAATAATGAGCAAAATAACAGGCTGGTTGGTTCGCCAATTGTAGAGCAAAGTGAAGCCACTAATAAAGATATACACACTCATTCTGAAAACGCAGAACACCCTCAAGCGGCTTCTGTGCAATCTACTAACCCACCGCCGTGGGATGACTATAATACAGGCGAGCATGAAAAAAAGTCTGAGCTCCCTGTTAGCGGGAGCCAAGCAAAACGCCCCAGTGTAGTCGCTACAAAAGCACAAAAAGTTGATTTTAAAGCTAAGCATCAAACAATCACTGAAAATTTAGCGCCTGAGTTACTAGAACAAATTAATCCTCAAAGTGTGCCTGCTCCAGCTCCACAAGAGGAAAGTATTCCGGTTCCAGATGATTTTCAAAGCCCAATAAGTGAAATAAAGTTTGCTCACCAGCAAGACGAGTGGGCTTATTTGATAAAACGTATGGGGCTGGGTGGACGAATGCGCCAATTTGCGCTGCATTCAATTTTTACGAAGCAGGGAAGTAACTTACATATAGATGTTGATGAATCGCAAAAACACCTAGATACGCCAATGCTTCGCCAAAAACTTGATGCCGCATTATCGAGTATTTACGATCACAATGTGTCGCTGAGTATAAAATTTGCTCAAGGGGTTATCGATTCGCCTTATTTAATTCAACAAAAAATAGATGCAGGGCGCCATCAGCAAGCAATAGATGTGATCACAAGTGACGAAAACATAGTACAATTTCAACAGTTATTTAGCGCCGAAATTGACGAAAACAGTATTCAGGCATTGTAATTACATACAATCGCCCTTATCTTCATGACAATTAAAGATTAAAAGAAAGAGAGAAAATTATGTTTAAAGGTGGAATGGGTAACATGATGAAGCAAGCGCAGCAAATGCAAGAGCGCATGCAAAAAGCCCAAGACGAAATTGCAACAATGGAAGTTGTTGGTGAAGCGGGTGCAGGCTTAGTTAAAGTAACCATGCTTGGTAACCACAATGTTCGTCGCGTAGAGCTTGATGAAAGCCTTATGGAAGACGACAAAGACATGATTGAAGACTTACTTGCAGCGGCATGTAACGATGCTGTGCGCCGTGTAGCTGAAGAAACGCAAGAACGAATGAGCAAAGTAACTGGCGGTATGCAATTACCACCAGGTATGAAAATGCCGTTTTAACAAACAATGCAACTTTCAGATAGTTTAAATCAGCTTATTGAAGCATTGCGGTGTCAACCGGGTATTGGCCCAAAGTCTGCACAGCGTATTGCATTTCATTTGCTTGAACGTGATCGCAAAGGTGGTACACAACTAGGTAGCGCGCTTACTAAGGCAATGACAGCAATAGGTCATTGCCAAACGTGCAGAACTTTTTGTGAGCAACCTCAGTGTGATATTTGCTTGAGCACAAAACGCCAAGACAGCGGTACGTTATGTGTTGTTGAGTCGCCTACTGATGTACTTGCCATTGAGCAAACGGGTCAGTATTTAGGTTTATATTTTGTCCTTATGGGGCATTTATCACCCATTGATGGTATTGGCCCTAAAGAAATAGGCTTAGATGTTTTAGAGCAAAAACTTTCTCAAGGCGGCATTAACGAAGTAATACTAGCAACTAATCCTAGTGTTGAGGGTGAGACGACTGCGCATTATATTGCCCAGCTTTGCCACAAAAATAATGTGGGCGCCTCGCGAATAGCGCACGGTATTCCGGTTGGAGGCGAACTTGATTTAGTTGATGGTAGAACCCTAATGCATGCATTTAGTGGTCGCCGCGTGGTTACACAAGAATAGTTCATTAAAGCGACTGTTTGAAAAGATATGTAAAAGCCTACGTAATTAATTTATGTAGGCTTTTTTGTTTTTAAGGTAAGCTAGCTAAAAATAGTATGCAGTTAATTTGACGGCTAAGTAATCAAAGCCCTTTTTGAGATAGGTTTATTTAGAGTTAAAACGTAAGGATCACAATGAAAACGCATTCAACAAATCAAAGCGGCTTACTTAATAGTAAGCGATTTTTACCTTTGTTTATTACCCAGTTTTTTTCTGCCGTTAACGATAATGTCTATAAGCAGTCGGTGCTTATTTTACTGGTTTTTCAAGCTGCAACATTGGCCGATGGTGCGCTCTATTCAAACATTGCAGCAGGCTTATTTATATTACCGTTTTTTTTATTTTCAGGTATGGCAGGGCAGCTTGCTGAGAAAACAGAAAAATCAAAATTAATCAGGTTTGTAAAACTTTGCGAAATTCCTATTATGGTTGTAGGGGCACTATCTATTTATACCCAGTCTATTTGGCTTATGCTCACCACTATATTTTTCATGGGGTTTCAAAGTACATTTTTTGGTCCGTTAAAATATTCTATTTTACCGCAGCACGTTGCCCCGAACGAATTAACAAAAGCGAATGGGTTAGTTGAATCGGGTACCTTTGTTGCCATTTTACTAGGGACTATTTTTGGGACTTATTACATTACGCAAAACGTAGGCCCCGAAATTATTAGCATTGCAGTACTCGTGCTCGCAGTATTAGGTTATGTGAGTAGCCGCTTTATACCAATAAGTGCAGCGAATGAACCTAACTTAGCGTTTACCTACAATATTTATACCTCTACAAAAAATGTGTTTTCAGCACTTAATTCGCAAACAGAGTCTGTTGGAAAATCAGTCTTAGGTATAAGCTGGTTTTGGTTAATAGGCGCCATTGTGCTAACTACATTACCAAACTATGTTAAGCACGTAATGGGCGGTAACGAATTAGTAGTAACCAGTGCGCTGGTGGTATTTTCGTTAAGTATTGCTATTGGTTCTTTATTATGTGAAAAGCTTTCGCGTTCGCGTATTGAGTTAGGCATAGTGCCCTTTGGCGCCATTTTAATTACACTATTTTTATACTTGCTCAGTATAGAGCCCGCTATTTTAAGTTATGGTGTGCAAATCGATGAATTATTAACCTTAAAGCAGGTATTAAATACTGGCGATATGCGCTGGCACTTTGTGTGGATGGCCGGTATTGGTATAGCATCAGGTTTTTATACTGTTCCTTTGTATGCTTTGATACAACAAAGAACAGAAGAGGCGTGTCGGTCTCGTGTTATTGCCGCTAACAACGTACTTAATGCACTGTTTATGGTGTGCAGTGCCATTTTAAGTATTGTGACATTGTCTATTTTAGAGTGGAGTATCTCAGAATTATTGCTTTTACTTGCAGGGTTAAACTTACTGATTTCAGTGTATATTTATACCAAAGTACCTGAATTTTTCTTGCGTTTTATTATCTATATTTTAGCTATTTGCATGTATCGCGTGAAAACCAGAGGCGAAATAAATATACCAGAGGAAGGTGCAGCGGTTATTGTTGCCAATCATGTCAGTTTTGTTGATTGGATGTTTATTTTAGCAGCGTCACCAAGACCAATTCGTTTCATGGTTTTTGCGCCAATTTATTATTCTCCTGCGTTGCACTGGTTATTTAAAATGGCTAAAGCAATACCGATTGATAGCGAAAAAGCAAACCCTAAAGCTTTTAAAAAGGCGTTTGACGATGTTGCAGAGGCACTTGAACGCGGCGAGCTTGTGGGTATTTTCCCTGAGGGTAAATTAACAGGTGATGGCTGTGTTGATATGTTTAGAAGAGGTATAGAGAGAATAATTGAGCGAACGCCTGTTGCTGTTGTGCCTGTGCATTTAGGTGGGCTATGGGGCAGTATGTTTAGCCGAAAAACAAAGTGGCAATTACCCCGTTTAAAGTGGTCGTTAGTCTCTGTATCTGTTGGTGAGCCTGTTGCGGCAAATAAAGTAAAAGCGGATAATCTGCGTCAACGAGTGTTAGATTTAAAACTACTTTACTCTAAAGATAATGATTAATAGGCATGAAAAGCAGCCAAACAAACCCTATTGTCGATAATTTTATAGCGCCAAAATGCATAGATACGTTTAGTATTTTGTATCAAGATAACGATATTTTAGTTATTAATAAACCCAGTGGCTTGCTGAGCTTATCAGGGAAAAATCCAGAAAACTGGGACTCAGTACATTATCGTCTAGTAAATGGGCAAAAAGGGTTAACGCCGCCCTTTTTAAACGCAAAATTAGTTCATCGATTAGATTTAGGCACATCGGGGATAATGCTTGTAAGCCTAAACGATTTGAGCTCAAAACGTTTAAATAAGCAGTTTCAATTACGTAGTGTAAAAAAGCATTATGTAGCAGTGCTGCAGGGGTATGTTAGCGAAAATAGAGGGCAAATTGATGCGCCCATAGCTAAAGACACACAGTTATTTCCGCTTGTAAAAATCTGCAAGCTAGAGGGGAAGCCTGCTGTTACCGAGTTTAATGTTATAAAGCGCCTTGCTAACCCTGTTAGAACTTATGTACGCTTTTCTCCTTTGACTGGGCGTACTCATCAGCTACGCATACATAGTCATTTTATAGGCCACCCTATTTTAGGGTGCGACCTGTATAAGAGTGTACACAGTGAAAAGCTATCAAAACGTTTACAGTTGCATGCAAGCGATCTGTTTTTTGAACATCCCACTACAAATCAAGCAATTCATATCCATTGCCCAAGCCCATTTTAGTGTGAATTAACATTACATTTTTTAATTTTTTCCCTTGAAGTTCTATTAGCTCCCCCCATATTAAGTGCATAACGCAGACACTTTGCTAATTGGAGATATATAAATGACTGCAGCACAAAAAGAAACATTAGGCTTTCAAACAGAAGTAAAACAACTATTAAACTTAATGATTCATTCTCTTTATTCAAACAAAGAGATTTTTTTACGTGAGCTTGTATCAAACGCATCAGATGCAGCCGACAAGCTACGTTTTTTAGCGCTTTCAAATGGTGATCTTTACCAAGGTGATGCAGACCTTCGCGTTCGTATCAGCGCAGATAAAGAGGCCAATACCGTTACTATTTCAGATAACGGCATCGGTATGACGCGTGAAGAAGTGATTAATTCTTTAGGCACTATTGCAAAATCGGGCACTGCTGAGTTTTTCAAAAACTTAACGGGCGATCAAAGCAAAGATTCACAACTTATTGGTCAGTTTGGTGTTGGTTTTTACTCTGCATTTATTGTTGCTGATTTAGTGACTGTTCGCACACGTAAAGCGGGTGAAACAACTGCTTATGAGTGGGAGTCTAAAGGTGAAGGCGAGTACACGCTGCAAGAAATTGAGAAAGAAGGCCGTGGTACCGAAATTACTTTACACCTTCGCGAAGACGAAAAAGAATTTGCAGACGAATTCCGTTTACGTAGCATTGTGACTAAATACTCAGATCATATTTCTACGCCTGTACAAATGTACAAAGCAGAAGTACCAGAATCTGAAGGCGAAGATGGCGAAAAGATTCCAGCAGTACCGGGTGAGTGGGAAAGCATTAACCGCGCCACGGCATTGTGGACGCGTGATAAATCAGAGCTTTCTGATGAAGAATACAAAGAGTTTTACAAGCATGTGAGCCATGACTGGGAAGATCCGCTAAGCTGGGCACATAATAAAGTTGAAGGTAAAACTGAGTACACTAGCCTTTTATATATCCCTAAAAAAGCCCCTTTCGATTTATGGAACCGTGAGCGTCAAAGTGGTTTAAAACTATACGTTCAACGTGTGTTTGTAATGGATGATGCTGAGCAGTTTATGCCAAGCTACTTACGTTTTGTGAAGGGTTTATTAGATTCAAACGATTTACCATTAAATGTATCGCGTGAAATTTTACAAGATAACAAAGTAACCCAAGCGATTCGTAAAGGGTGTACCTCGCGTATCATTAAAATGCTTGAGCGTATGGCTAAAAACAAAGCTGACGATTACCAAGTATTTTGGAATGAGTTTGGCCAGGTGATGAAAGAAGGCCCAGCGGAAGACGCTGCAAATAAAGAAGCGATTTGCAAGTTACTTCGTTTTTCTTCTACTCATACAGATTCACAGACGCAAGATGTGTCGCTTGAGCAATATGTTGAGCGCATGAACGAAGGGCAAGATAAAATATATTACGTGGTAGCCGATACCTTTACCGCTGCTAAAAACTCGCCGCATTTAGAGATTTTCCGCAAAAAAGGCATTGAGGTATTATTACTAAGCGACCGTGTTGACGAGTGGATGATGAGCCACCTAACTGAGTTTGCAGATAAGCCACTTCAGTCAATCACACGTGGTGACTTAGACCTAGGCAAGCTTGATGATGAAGAGACAAAGAAAGCGCAAGAAGAGTCTGAAAAAGAGATGGCCGGCTTAGTAGAACGCATTAAAACAGCCTTAGGAGATGATGTTAAAGAAGTGCGTTTCACACACCGTTTAACTGACTCTCCAGCATGTGTTGTAAGTGATGACAACGACATGAGTTCGCAAATGCAAAAGCTAATGGAGTCTGTTGGTCAAGCGGCGCCAGAGGCTAAGCCTGTGTTTGAGCTAAACCCAGAGCATCAACTTGTGAAACATTTAAATGACGAACAAGATGAAGATAAATTTTCACAATGGTCACATGTACTATTAGACCAAGCATTACTTGCAGAGCGCGGAACATTAAAAGACCCAACAGGGTTTGTTACACGCCTAAATAAATTAATGTTAGAGCTAAGCAAATAAATTTATATTAAGTTATTAAAAGTATAAATATTGTACATATTAAAAAAGGAAGCCTAGGCTTCCTTTTTTTATGCGCTATAAACTAGGCAATTAGTATAAGTTGCTTGAGTATCAGCGGCGCTTATGGAAGAATTCAGGCTTTAAAAATAAACTCTCATACTAGGGGACAATGATATGCGCATTATTCTTTTGGGCGCGCCGGGTGCAGGTAAAGGTACTCAAGCTCAGTTTTTAATGGACAAGTACGGTATTCCACAAATTTCGACTGGCGATATGCTACGTGCTGCAATTAAAGAAGGCACTCCACTTGGCTTAGAAGCAAAAAAAGTAATGGACGCAGGTCAGCTAATTTCTGACGATATCATTATTGGTTTAGTTAAAGAGCGTATTGCTAAAGCTGATTGCGAAAAAGGTTTTTTACTAGATGGCTTTCCACGTACCATTCCACAAGCAGATGCAATGAAAGAAAATGGCGTAGTAGTTGATCACGTTATTGAATTTGATGTTGCTGATGAAGTAATTGTAGAGCGTATGGGCGGACGTCGTGTTCATCCTGGCTCGGGTCGTGTTTACCATGTTGTTTACAATCCACCAAAAGTGGAAGGTAAAGACGATGAAACAGGTGAAGAGTTAATTGTGCGCGCTGACGACACAGAAGAGACTGTGCGTAAACGTCTAGGTATTTACCATGAGCAAACTATGCCGTTGGTTGATTACTACCAAGCTGAAGCAGCTGCAGGCAACACGCAGTACCATAAACTTGACGGTACACAAGCCGTAGAAGTTGTAAGTGCACAGTTAGGTGAGCTTTTAGGTTAATTTAAAGCGTACAAAAAAACCGCCAGTAGGCGGTTTTTTTGTTTTAAAGAAAGGCCTATAAGGTTTTAAGCTTTTCTATTACGCTGTCATATTCTGGCTCGGTAGATAGGTTACTTACTAATTGCTTATAAATCACTTTATGGCTCTTATCGAGTATAAAAATAGAGCGCGTTAGAAGCCCCATATCTTTTATAATCACACCATATTTTTGGCCAAAATCACGCCATACCGAATCAGATAATGTGATGACTTTATCTATACCTTCTGCTTTACAAAATCGTTTCTGGGCAAACGGTAAATCAGCGCTTACAGTCAATATTTCAATACTTGGAAATTCTAGCGCCACTTTTTCGTTAAAGTGCTTAGTTTGTAAACTACACACACCGGTATCTAAACTTGGTACTACGCTAATTAGTAATGCTTGCCCTTTGTAGTTTTTGAGCGTTACAGGCGTAAAGTTACCATCAACTACTTTAAAGTCAGGCGCACTTTCACCTACTGATACACCTTCACCCATTAAAGTAATTGGTTTGCCCTGTACTGACACTTTTCCTGCATCTAGTGTATTTTCTGGGTAATCGGCTGCCATAGCAACGGAGCAAAATGCACTCAGCACAAACGCGAACGTACGATACATAAGGTATTTCCTTTTAAATTAACGCAATAAGCGACAGTGTATTATACTGCGTATGAGTAACCAAGCGATTATGCGTTCTTGCTTGCTAAGAATTAGTTATGAGATTTATAAATTGTAAACCGCTGAAACTTTGATTAACATATAGTTACAAAAAATATCTTAAATAATAAAAATAAAAGCCACTATCATTTTGTGATGTTAATACTTGGTTTAAAAATAGAGAGATAGTATGCCAACATCAGTATTAGTATGTGATGATTCCAAATTAGCGAGGCGCCAGTTAGCTCGCTCATTGCCGGAAGACTGGGACATAAAGGTTGAGTTTGCAATTAACGGTGTTGATTGCATAAAGCAAATAAAAGCGGTTGACCCAGAAATTCTATTCCTTGATTTAAACATGCCTGAAATGGACGGGTATGAAGTGTTGATGGCAATGAAAGAGTTAGGCTTAAATGTGCTTACTGTTGTGGTATCTGGCGACATACAACCTAATGCCCACCAACGAGTGCTTGATTTAGGCGCTATCGATTTTATTCAAAAACCCTGCTCACCAGAAAAGCTTGCCGAAATAATAGAGCATCATGGAATTAAAGACAAAGCTATGCGTGAACGCTTGTCCCATGCATTAGGTGAGCAAGTTGACCCTGACGTTCGAGACATCTACCAAGAACTGACGAATGTCGCAATGGGGCAGGCTGGTGACTTACTAGCAAGGTTACTCAATGTATTTGTCGAATTACCAATCCCTAATGTAAATATTCTCGAGGTGAGTGAGCTAGATATGGCACTTCGCTCCATAGATAATAATGCGTCTACTTCTGGTGTGTGCCAGGGCTTTATAGGTGGTGGTGTATCTGGCGAAGCATTATTATTACTCAACGATTCTAGTTTTAAAGAAATTGCATCTTTAATGAATTATGACGGTGTACTCACCGATAACGTTGAGCTTGAGCTACTAATGGATATTAGTAATATCCTTATTGGTGCAATTCTTACGGGTCTTTCTAAGCAGCTCGACATGTCATTCAGCCAAGGACACCCAATTGTGTTAGGTCAGCATAGGGATGTTTCTGAACTGGTAAAAGCAAACAAGTCTCGTTGGCAACGCACTCTTGCAATTGAAATTAGCTATGGCATTGAAAATCACAACATAAACTGTGATTTAATGTTGTTATTTACCGAAGACTCACTAAAAACTTTGAAATACAAAGTTGCTTACCTATTAGAAGATTAAGTTATGGCTGCTGATTTAGATATGAATGAGATCCATTGGTTAATGGATATGTTTAATACCGTTGATGTGGGTCTTGTTGTACTTGATAGAGATTACCGAGTGTGTGTTTGGAATGGGTTCATGGAAAACCATTCCGGCTTATTACCAAGTGCGGTAAAGCATAAAGATTTATTTGATTTGTTTCCTGCAATAGACGAAAAATGGTTTAGAAGTAAATCTGAATCAGTATTTGTTTTAAAAAATCGCTCATTCACAATATGGGAACAGCAACCTTATATATTTAGGTTTAAAAATTACCGTCCTATCACTGGTAAAGCCGAGTATATGTATCAAAATGCAACTTTTATACCTTTAACTAATATTCGTGCAGAAGTCAGTCATATATGTATTATCTTATATGATGTAACTGATATTGCGGTAAATAAAAAAGAATTAGAGGATTTAAATGCCCGCCTAGAGCAAGTAAGCCAAACAGATAGCCTCACTCAATTGTATAACCGTGGTCATTGGGAGAGTACGCTCAAGCAAGAGTTTTTGCGTACTAAGCGCAATGGCGGTTCTAGCGCATTGCTGATGTTTGATATCGATCGATTTAAAGTCGTAAATGATGAATATGGCCACACGTGTGGTGATGAAGCACTACGCCACTTGTCAAAACTTTTAAAAACGACACTACGCGAAACGGACATCGCAGGAAGGTACGGTGGTGAGGAGTTTGTAGTTACTTTATTAGATACCGATGAAAAGGGGGCTGAAATTTTTGCTGAACGCATAAGGGTATTAATTGAGCAAAGTCCTGTTATGTATAAACAACTTGAAGTGAAAGTAACAGTGAGTATTGGTTTTGCCTGTTTCAGTAATGAGTTTAAAGACCATGAGCGCTGGATAGAAGCTGCAGATAAAGCTATGTATCAATCTAAAAAGAATGGACGAAATAAAGTAACTGCCTATGCCGATATAAAAAATGACGCTTAAGCGTCATTTTTTATTAATTATTTTTAGTCTGCCGCTCTGAGTCTAATCACTCGGTTGTATGTCGAAAGTCATCTTCAGGGCATTGTCCGATAGTCGTTATTTTTTCATTATTATCTACTTGTTCAAGTTTTACTTTAAACCCCCATAATCTATAAAGATGCTTAAGTACTTCCTCATGTGTATTTGCTAAAGGTATATTATTGTGCGGCACATACCTAAGCGTAAGCGCTCTATCCCCTCTGATATCAACATCGTACACTTGAATGTTAGGTTCATGATTACTTAAGTTATATTGAGCCGAAAGCGCTTCCCTTACCGCTTTGTAGCCACTGTCGTTATGAATTGCGCCTATTTCTAAATGCGGAGCGCTCGCGTTATCAATAAGTGTAAAAAGCTTAAAGTCGCGAATTAATTTAGGGGATAAAAACTGGCTTATAAAGCTTTCATCTTTAAAGTTTTGCATTGCAAAATGAAGGGTATCAAGCCAATTACTTCCGGCATATTCAGGAAACCACTTTTTATCTTCTTCTGTTGGGTGTTCGCATAGCCGCCTAATATCAACCATCATATTGAATCCCAGAGCATATGGGTTGATACCTGAATAATACTGACTATTGTAAGGTGGTTGATAAACAACATTTGTATGGCTTTGTAAAAATTCCAGCATAAATGAGTCGGTAAGTTTACCTTCATCATATAGGTGATTTAAAATGGTGTAATGCCAAAAGGTGGCCCAGCCTTCATTCATTACTTGTGTTTGTTTTTGTGGGTAAAAATATTGTGATACTTTACGCACTATACGAATAACTTCACGTTGCCAAGGTTCTAAAAGTGGTGCGTTTTTTTCTATAAAATACAAGATATTTTCTTGCGGCTCTTGAGGAAAGTGGCGTTCTTTCTTTTTTGCTTCTTGGTGATGTTCGGGGATTGTTCGCCATAATTCGTTCACTTGAGATTGCAAATAAGCCTCGCGTTCTTCTTGGCGCTTTTGCTCTTCGAATAACGAAATTTGTTGCGGGCGTTTATAACGATCAACGCCATAGTTCATGAGTGCGTGGCATGAGTCTAGTAAGGTTTCTACTGCTGTTACACCGTATTTTTCTTCGCAGCGACGTATATAATTTTTAGAAAATACCAGGTAATCAATGATAGAGCTGGCATCAGTCCATGTTTTAAATAAATAATTACCTTTAAAAAAAGAGTTGTGGCCATAACATGCGTGCGCCATAACTAGTGCTTGCATCGGTAAGGTATTTTCTTCCATTAAATATGCAATACAGGGGTCTGAATTAATCACTATTTCATACGCGAGGCCCATTTGTCCGCGTTTATAGTTTTGCTCAGTTTGAATGAATTTTTTCCCGTAAGACCAATGGTTGTAACCAATAGGCATCCCAACACTTGAGTACGCATCCATCATTTGTTCGGCGGTGATCACCTCTATCTGATTAGGGTAAGTGTCTAACCGGTAAAAGTCTGCAACGCGTGCTATTTCTGTTTGATACTCAGTTAACAAATCAAAAGTCCAGTCAGGGCCGTCACTCATTCGTTTAGTATTCATATTAATACCTCGCTTGGTTATGCAGCCCCTTGTTGTTGCCGACCTTTTTTAAAAAGCTCCCTAAATATAGGGTAAATGTCTTCAACACTTTGAATGTGCTGTATGGCAAAGTTGGAATGTGTTTGCGTAATATTTAAATATTCTCGCCATAGGCTTTGATGAGCACGTGTTGTGATTTCAATGTAGGCAAAATAGCGAACAGCATCTAAAATACTATTACGTAATATTTGCCCGCAATGAGGAGTATCGTCAGCCCAGTTATCACCGTCAGATGCTTGTGCTGCATATACATTCCATTCGTCTGCGTTGTAACGCTCTTTAATTATTTTATCCATCAGTTTAAGTGCGCTCGATACGATAGTTCCCCCAGTTTCTTGAGAGTAAAAAAATGTTTGTTCGTCTACTTCAGTCGCTTGCGTATGATGACGGATATAGACCACTTCAATGTCTTTATAACTGCGCGTTAAAAATTGATATAGTAAAATATAAAACCGTTTTGCCATATCTTTTGTGGCTTGGTCCATAGAGCCTGACACATCCATAATACAAAACATAACCGCTTTGCTGGTGGGGTGGGGGCGCTTCTCGAAATTTCTAAAACGCAAGTCATAGTTATCAATAAATGGCACAGCTTTAATTTGCTGTTTGAGTAGGTTTATTTCTTTTTGTAAAAGTGCAACAGCGGCTTTATCGCTATGAGGTTCGTGTATTAATATTTTTAGCTGA
Source organism: Pseudoalteromonas sp. 2CM32C (assembly GCF_023161925.1). Lineage (NCBI taxonomy): Bacteria > Pseudomonadati > Pseudomonadota > Gammaproteobacteria > Alteromonadales > Pseudoalteromonadaceae > Pseudoalteromonas > Pseudoalteromonas sp. 2CM32C. The sequence goes on from NZ_JALNTI010000006.1 coordinate 53,858, forward strand.
GCTTCTAACTCGGCTAAGCGGCGCTTTTTTCCAGCGCTCATCGCAACACGTCGAGCAAGTGATCCTTGTAACGAACGAACAATATCAATATTACTTGGCATACCTTCACTGCAAAAACCGGCTCGGTGAGTTTTCATTTGTACAAGTTTATCAAGTTGATTTTCTTGAAGGTTAGGAAGTTCTAAATCTTCAAAAAGTAAATCGAGGTACTCATCTTTTGAGATAGAGAACACAAATTCATCTTGCCCTTCGCCAGAGTCGCTTGCCTCACCTTGTCCAGAACCATCACCTTGACCACCTTTTGGTCGCTCTATTTTATCACCTGTTGCAAACTGATCGTTACCTGGGTGTATTTGTTTCTTATTCCCACCTTTACCTTGATGAAAGGTAGGCTCGCTGATATCACGTTGCGGAATAGATATACTTTCCCCCGATGTAGAGTCGGTTACACTGCGTTTATTTATTGCATCTGACACCGCTTCTTTTATCTGTTTTTTATAACGCCTAATGAAGCGTTGACGATTTACGGTGCTTTTGTTTTTACCGTTTAAACGTCTGTCTATGAAATGCGCCATAATGACCTCCTAAAACCACAACCATGAAGGTTATTGTGATTTTCTAACACGTAGGTACCACTCAGATAACAATCTGACTTGCTTTTGTGTATAGCCTTTCTCGACCATGCGATTAACAAAGTCTTCGTGCTTTTGCTGATCTTCAGCTGAGGTTTTAGTATTAAACGAAATAACAGGCAACAGATCTTCTGTGTTTGAAAACATTTTTTTCTCAATGACAGTGCGTAATTTTTCATAACTCGTCCACAGCGGGTTTTTGCCATTGTTATGAGCCCGTGCGCGTAGTACAAAATTGACTATTTCGTTACGAAAATCTTTAGGGTTAGAAATGCCCGCTGGTTTTTCAATTTTCTCAAGCTCTGCATTGAGTGCAGCTCGGTCAAATAATTGGCCTGTATCAGGGTCACGATATTCTTGATCTTGAATCCAAAAATCGGCATAAATAACATAGCGGTCAAATATGTTTTGCCCATATTCTGAGTATGATTCCAAATACGCAGTTTGAAGTTCCTTACCAATAAATTCAACATACTGAGGGATTAAATAGCCTTTTAAAAAGCTCAAGTAGCGTTCTTCAAGATCGCTGCTGAATTGTTCACGCTCTATTTGTTGTTCAAGTACATAAAATAAGTGAACAGGGTTCGCGGCCACTTCTGTGTTATCAAAATTAAACACCCGAGATAAAATTTTAAATGCAAAGCGAGTAGAAAGGCCCGTCATGCCTTCATCCACCCCTGCGTAATCGCGATACTCTTGATACGACTTTGCTTTTGGATCAGTGTCTTTGAGTGTTTCACCATCGTACACTCGCATTTTAGAATATAGGCTTGAGTTTTCAGGCTCTTTTAATCGTGAAAGAGTTGTAAATTGTGCCAAAGCTTTGAGGGTGCCGGGCGCGCAAGGAGCGCTATGAAGTTCACTATGCTGAAGAAGTTTGTCGTAAATTTTAATTTCTTCAGTGACACGCAAACAATAAGGTACCTTGACTATGTATACACGGTCTAAAAAGGCTTCATTATTTTTGTTATTTTTAAAGGTTTGCCATTCAGATTCGTTTGAATGAGCGAGGATCATGCCATTAAAGGGAAGAGCGCTAATACCTTCAGTCCCATTATAATTACCTTCTTGCGTGGCCGTTAGTAGTGGATGGAGTACTTTGATAGGAGCTTTAAACATCTCTACAAATTCCATCAAGCCTTGATTTGCCATACAAAGTGAACCCGAGTAAGCATAAGCATCGGGGTCATTTTGCGCAAAATGTTCAAGCTGACGTATATCTACTTTACCTACTAATGCGGATATATCTTGGTTGTTTTCATCGCCAGGCTCTGTTTTAGCGATGCCTATTTGATTCAGAATAGATGGATAACGTTTTACCACTCTAAACTTACTTATATCGCCATTAAATTCTTTCAGTCGTTTGCCTGCCCACGGTGACATAATTGTTTTTAAATAACGTGGCTTAATACCGTACTCTTGCTCTAGCACATTAGCGTCTTCAATGGGATCAAACAGAGATAATGGGTGATCGTTTACCGGTGACCCTTTAATTGAATAGATGGGTACTTGTTGCATGAGGTACTTTAGCTTTTCAGCAATAGATGATTTGCCACCGCCGACAGGACCTAATAGGTAGAGAACCTGTTTACACTCTTCAAGCCCTTGAGCGGCATGTTTTAAATAAGAAACAATTTGTTCAATGGCATCCTCCATACCATAAAAATCGGTAAAGGCAGGGTAGCGTGCAACTACTCTATTTGAAAATAACCGACTTAGGCGTGCATCCGTTGCGGTATCTACCATTGTGGGTTCACCTATGGCCATTAAAAGGCGTTCTGGTGCACTCGCGTAGGCAGATTTATCGGTTTTACATATCTCAAGAAACTCGGCGATACTGTACTCTTCTTCTTGTGCCGCTTCGTAACGTGCTTGGTAATGCTCAAAAATCGTCATAATAACCTCCGAAACCCGCTGTAAAAGGTGCTTACATTTTAAAGTCTAGTCGCGAAAGTCTATGTTTGTGGAATAAAATTAAAAATTTAAGTGAAAAAAGATCATGTTGAAGAAGGCTATTTTGTCAAATGACAGAGTTTAAAAGTATAAATAATAGGCATAAAAAAAGACGCTTTAGCGTCTTTTTTAAATTAGCGATAAGTGCTAATTAAGCGAAGTTTGCGTTTGCAAATTCCCAGTTAACAAGTGACCAAAAACCTTTAAGGTAATCTGGACGCACGTTACGGTAATCAATGTAGTATGCGTGTTCCCATAAATCTACAGTAAGAACAGGTGTAACGCCTTCGTCAGTTAATGGTGTAGCAGCGTTAGACGTGTTAACGATGTCTAAAGAGCCATCGGCAAGTTTAACTAACCAAGTCCAGCTTGAACCGAAGTTATTTACTGCTTTGTCGTTTAATGCATCTTTAAACGCATCAAAAGAACCCCATTTAGCGTTAATTGCATCTGCAATTGCGCCAGTAGGCTCGCCGCCGCCATTTGGAGATAGGCTGTTCCAGTAAAACGTGTGATTCCAGATTTGCGCTGCGTTGTTAAATACACCGCCTTCTGATGAACATACGATTTCTTCTAGAGATTTGTTTTCAAACTCTGTACCAGGGATCAAACCGTTAAGCTTAACAACGTACGTGTTGTGGTGCTTACCATGGTGAAACTCTAATGTTTCTTTTGAAATATGTGGCTCAAGTGCGTCGATTGCATATGGTAGTGACGGTAGTTCAAATGCCATTTTTTATCTCCATCTTTTTTAGTTGATAGTCCATTTGGTAATACGTAATGTCTGTTGAAACAGACCACTTACCTATACCAAGTGGGAATATAGTGTTACTATAATTGTTGAGTATTTTACTCAAGTTTAAGCAAACAGCAATGCTATTGCGAAAGACTATTTCAATTGTGGCTTTATTTGCCCATTTTAAGTTATATATTTATGGTCACGATGAGTTATTTTCAAGACCTAAGTATATTTAGCTATCGTTACTTTGAGGTTGTAGATGGAAACCATTGATAAAATTAAACAGCAAATTTCAGAAAACCCAATTATCCTTTTCATGAAAGGGTCACCTAAGTTACCAAACTGTGGTTTTTCTTCACAAGCTTCACAAGCACTTATGTCGTGTGGCGAACCGTTTGCATACGTTGATATTTTACTAAACCCAGACATTCGTGCTGAGCTTCCTGCTTACGCAAATTGGCCTACATTCCCACAACTTTGGGTTGAGGGTGAGCTAATTGGTGGTTGTGATATCATCATCGAAATGTTCCAACGTGGTGAATTACAACCGTTAATCACAGAAACAGCGGCTAAGTACAAAGAAGCTGACGCTGAGTAATCTTATTTTGTGAGCTCTATTTCTATAGTGCTGTGATAATAAAAGCCACGTTAAGTGGCTTTATTGTTTTTAGTTTTTTTAACAACATCACTTATCTGCACGGCAGGGTAACTTGCACGTTTAGACCACCACTTAATTTATTATGTAAGCTTATTTGTCCTTTATGTGCTTCAGCAATCTCTCTGCACAAAGCTAACCCCAAACCACTTCCTGTACTTTTTGTAGAATAAAAAGGTACAAGGGCATTAGCCATAACCTGCTCACTCATGCCTTTTCCCCCATCGCTTACATCTACTATGCAAGTATTACTAGAGAACGTTACATCTATGTTTATTTTAGACGGATTTGAGCCTGACTCGTGTGCATTTTTGAGTAAGTTGATAAGCAACTGCTCAAGTTGTGCCTGATCTGCATGTAATATGCTTTGGGTGCTGCTTACTGTGTAGCTAAACTGCCATTGGCTATTCAGATCACGTAATGTGTTTTGCCAATTTATCGCTGACTTTTGTGGTGTAGGGAGCTTTGCAAATTTGCCGTAGCCTTGAACAAACTCAGTCAAGTGACTTATTCTTTCATCGATTGTTGAAAACACTCTTGCAAGACGAGGCTCATCTACGCGGCTAGCTAAAAGCTGAGCGCTGTGTAGCATTGATGACATAGGACCAAGAGAGTTATTGAGCTCGTGGCTTATTATTCGAATAACTTTTTTCCATACTGCTACTTCTTGGCGGCTGAGTTCACGGGTCAGTTGTTTAAATATGTACAAGTGATGTTTTTGATTATTAAGCAAAAACTCGCCAGTCGATAAATGCCAAGTTTGAGAATCGTGACTATCTATTTCAATATTAAACAAGCCATCCACGCCTTGCTCAATAGCATTAGTAAGTTGAATAGGTGCATCAGACAATAACTCGTGAAGCTGCGTGCCTTCTAGTTGTGTTTTGCTATTAAATAAAGTGCGGCTGACTAAGTTACTAAATACAACAATTTTATTATCGTTAACAAGTAAAAGTGCTTGGGGAGAGCTTTGTAATACTTTATCTAACATTAACTCTCGTTGATAAATCCACTGTTTTTCTTGCCGAAGTTGTTTTGCCGTTTGATTATAAAGCAGACATAGCTTTCCTAACTCATCGTTGTTTTTATAGGCTAATAAACTAGAAAGCTCACCATCTTTAAAATTAAGTAAGCCGGTTTCTAGCGATTGCAACCCTAGCTTAATAGGCTTTGTTAAGGCTCTAGCAAGCAAAAGACTTGTTAGCATAGCTGCTATCACCAACAACACAGAGTAATACAGCGGATGTTGTGTAATTATTGTAATGCTAACAACAGGTAAAACGCTGCATAAAACACATATAGCCATTATTTTTTGAGTTAACGATAAGCCACTAATAAAATTAAACATTAGTAATCAATACCCATTTTTTGTAAGCGCCTATAGAGTGCTTGACGGCTTAAACCAAATTCTCGTGCTACTTTGGCTATAACCCCCTGATTAGCGCGTATTGATTGTTCAATTTCGAATTTTGTTGGTTCTTTTTTTACGTCGTTATTTTTTATTGGCGACGACGGGGTTAGGTCAAAATCTTCAGCACTAAGCAAACCATTAGGCTTGATTACACCAACACGTTTACAGGCGTTTTCAAGTTCTCTTACATTACCTGGCCATTGGTATCGATTAAGGGCTTGCTCTGCATCAATACTTAGCTCTCTATGTGGTAAAAAGTGATTAATGAGTGGCGCAATATCATCAACGCGTTCACAAAGCGCAGGTACGTTTAACTCAATAACGTTAAGGCGATAGTACAAATCTTCTCTAAAACGCCCTTCGGTTATTGCTTGTAATAAATTTTCGTTTGTGGCTGATATAACACGTACAGTTACTTTGCGCGTTTGTGTGGACCCTAACCGTTCAAATTCACCTGTTTGCAACACTCTAAGCAACTTCATTTGCCCAGAAAGTGGCAAGTTGCCAATTTCATCTAAAAATAATGTTCCACCATCGGCTGCCTCAAAACGACCTATACGTTGCTTGCTTATACCAGTATAAGCACCTGCTTCAGCACCAAACAATTCAGCTTCCAAAAGCTCTTGGGGAAGGGCGCCTGCATTGACCTTTATGAAAGGCTGATTTATTAGTGAAGAGTTTTTTTGAATAATAGTGGCAATACACTCTTTACCACTGCCATTAGGGCCTGTTATGAGCGCAGAGATATCAGATTTAGCCACTTGCAATGCCATTGTGACTAATCGATCCATTGCGGTACTTTTAAAAATAAGGCCTGCTAAGTTAGCAGTGCTATATTTATCATCTCGCTCTTTTTGTTGGCGGTTGTGCGTGGCTACAAGTTGCTTAGTGCGCCCCAGCTCTATTAAATTATTAATGCACGTAAGAAGCTTGTGGTCATCCCATGGCTTTGGAAGGTAATCGGCAGCGCCTGCTTTAACAAGTTCAATAGCCGTTGAAAGTTCAGTCCAAGCGGTTATTAATATAATAGGGAGGTGTGGGTTCTCTTCACGCAGCGCATAAAACAAAGTTTTACCTTCTTCGCCTGAGGTAGTATCGCTGGTAAAATTCATATCTTGAATAACGAGAGCAATGCGTTGGTATTGCACAATTTGAGTGGCTTCAAAGGGCGTTGTTGCGGTAACTACATTAAAGTGATGTATTTCCAGTAGTAATGATAATGCCTCTAAAACGGCCGGATTATCATCAACGATAAGTATTTTTTCCATGTGAATTTAATCGCTGTTTATTATTATTTAAATATTGAAAATGCTACACCGTGTTTAGCCAGTGTAGCATAGGTTGGGAGCAGCGCTATATGGTTCGGGTTGCGATACTGGGCGAAATATTTGCAGCACGTTTAGCTGGGCCAAATACAGCCAAAAGACTCATTATAAAAACCATAATGGCAGTCGCTACAACATAGCCCAAGGGTAACGCAGCAATTGAAAAGTGTTGCATTAGCAATTGCCCAAGTATAAGAGCAGCAATGACGCCTAAAACTAATCCAGCAATGCAAATCAATGCATTTTCAACTAAAAAGTAATTGATAATTGAAGATTTACGAGCGCCCAAAGCACGACGTGTTCCAATTTGTTTGGTGCGCTTACTTATATTAAATAAGGTTAAGCCAAAGATCCCTAAAGCAGTGACAAGTAAAAGTATAGTAATAAGCACAACTAACATACGCATCATCAATGTGTCTTCAGCCATATACTGCGCTTTGTCTTGATCTAAACCACGAATTCGAATAATCACACGCTTGTTATAATTTTTAAGCATAGCGTCTTCAATCTGTTTAGCTATGTCTGCACGCTCGTTGGACGCAGTGCGAACTAAAAAGTTGCCAGATATATTGGGATTAATGTAAGGAATTAATGCGATATTATTTGGGCGGCTGTCTTTTAACCAAGGCCCTTTTGCATGCTTAATTACACCAACAACTTTCAGTGGAATATCACCAAGAAAAATCGTTTTTCCTAAGCCCTCTTCATCAGGAAAAAGCTCATTGAGTAATGCTTGAGTGACAATTGTCACATTGGCTCGTTGATCATTATCGTTAGTGACAACGATTTCATTTTGAGTAAAATTTCGTCCTGCAACAAGCTCAACGCCAAGTGTATTAATTGCATGGTCATCCGTAAAAAAGTAAGCCGTTCTTGCTGAAAGCCCTGGCTCTGGTGCAGAGTTAATACTGAAGTCAGATGAGCTGCCACTACCTGATAACGGTATGTTGTTAATATATATGGCGTCTTTAACGCCGGGTAAAGCTCGAAGCATGGCTTCATCAAGTTCAAATTGCTGATGGCTTTGAACATCTTTACCAAAATGCATGACATGAAAAGCAAGTATTTCGTCTTCCGGGTAGCCAGTTTCTTGGTTAAGGTAGGTTACTCTGTCTTGAATTATAAATGCTGCGTTACTAACAATTGCAGTGGTAATTGCTATTTGTATAAGTAGCAAAATTGCACCCACCTTAGATCGACACAGCGCATGAAAAATAGGTTTAATTTCTAATATCATTACGTTCGTCCTTATTGGCTTTTTAGATAAATGGCAGGGTTGGTTTTACACACCAGCCAAGCAGGATAAAGCCCGGCAATTACACAAGTACTGATTGCAATAAGTGGGGCGCTTAGTAACATACTTAAATCCATAGTCGCTAAGCTTTCGTAATAACTGTAGCTCTGACGAACACCTAATAGACCAAACTGCGCAAATACAATCCCAAGTAGCCCGCCCAAAAGCCCTAACATAGCGACTTCAATGATATGTTGCATAAAAATCTGCCGTTTATTAGCACCAAGAGCACGACGTACTCCAACCTCTGGCGCTCGACGTAAAAATTTGGCAAGTAATAAACCAAGTATATTAGCCAAACACACAGCCAAAAACATAAAACTTAGAGCCACTAAAATTTTGTTATCTTCACTAACCACATTATTGTAAGCCATCCATTGATTAACATCTCGAAGCCCAAAAGCGAGCTCTTTACGATTAAATCGACCGAGCTTTTGCTGCTCTTGCATATAAGCTAGTAAGTAATTCTCGTAATCATTTTTTTGTTGCTCGGTCGTTAATTCAACCCAGAATTGAATCCAAACCATTTCTGACTGTAATTTGGCAGTAAAACTTCGAACATCTTCATGCTTCCAACCATTAGTATTTCCCCAATTACCAAGTTGCTTTGCCTCAAGAAGGCTAAATGGCATAAAAAGTTGTTCGGGTTGGTTAAATGCACCATTATTTAAGTCGTAATATTTGATGGTTAGTGGCCAGTTTTTTGTAACGCCAATCACTTCGTAACTAGCATCGTCAAGGTAAATAACCTGACCCACTGAATTTTTGCCAGCAAATAACTTATTGTTTAATTCCTCGCTAATGACAACAACGGGCGCTGCGTTGTCTTCTTGTTGCTGTGACCACTTGCTACCATGTAAAAATTCGAGGTCAAACATATTAAAAAATTCAGGAGTGGTAAGTCTTGCACTTTGACTAAACGGTTTTACTTTGTCAGAGTCTATGTAAACAGAAAAACCACTTCGTACCATTTTTAAACGTTGAGCACCTACTTGGGATTGATAAAGATTTGCAGCATCTTGATAAGTTAGTTGAAGAGGCTGGTTATCTGACGTCCACCATGTGCTTCCATCGTCCATTATCTGTAACTGCACACTAAAAAGCTGACTGCTCTTGTGCGGGATTGGATCGGCCGACATCATGTGATACACACTCAAACTAGTCATGGTGATGCCTATACCAATTGCTATGGCAAGTACCATTAAAAAGCTTACGAGTGGTGTGCGCTTAAAGCTACGCCAACTCAGATCAATATAATGAACCAGCATGAATTATACTCCTTGTGCGACTTTTATTGGCTGTGTACCTTGGTACAAAGTAAAGTCAGCAAGTTGTCCATCAACTACTTGAATGTTGCGCGGTGCACGGCGGGCTAATTCGCTGTCATGTGTCACCATTATAATAGTGGCGCCATCGCGATTTATTTGCTCAAGTAATTCCATCACTTGGCGAGCCATTAGGCTGTCTAAGTTACCGGTGGGCTCATCGGCAAGTAAAAAGCGTGGTTCGCCAGCAAGTGCGCGGGCTATAGCGACGCGTTGTTGCTGGCCGCCAGAAAGTTGTTGAGGTAAATGCTTAGCGCGGGAGGCTAAGCCTACTTGTTCTAAACATTGCTCTATTCTACGTTTACGTTCTTTTGCTTTAATACCTCTATAACGAAGAGGTACTTCAATATTTTCATAGAGGTTTAAATCTGGTATTAAATTAAAACCTTGAAAGATAAAACCAATTTTTTGATTTCGGCAATCGGCACGTTGGTTGTCGTTTAGGTTACCCACATTTACACCATCTAAAATATAATCACCTTCACTAAAGGGTTCTAACATACCGGCAATATTTAAAAAGGTAGTTTTCCCAGAGCCGCTAGGGCCTGTGACAGCTATAAATTCGCCTTCATTTACATTTAAATTAAAGTCTCTTAATGCGTGAGTTTGAACCATTTCAGTTTGGTATACTTTACTTATGTTTTTCATTTGTAACATGGTTTTTCCTTAAATTGGCGCTGGTTGAGAGCGCTTCTAATTTAATAAAAGCGTGTCTGCTTGGTTAAATTGGTTGTAGCTAGAAATTATTATTTCGTCGTTTTCATTTAAGCCGCTTAAAATTTCTACCGCGTTAATGCTGGTGGCTCCTACGGATATAGGTATACGTCTTGCAAAATTTCCGTCTATTTTATATGCAACAATGCCGCCTTGTTGCATAAAAGCGCCTCGCTTTACCTGCAGCACATTTTGGCGATTGTCGAGTAAAATACGCGCGGTTAAACGTTGATTTTGGCGAATGTTATTGCTGTTGCTTGTAAAGCGAACACGTGTGGTTACTTCGCGATTATTAACTTCGGGTGATATAGCCGATAGCACCCCCATTATTGTTTCGTTCCCTAATTTAAGCTCTACGTCCATACCTAACCCGAGTTCGTTTGCGTAACTTTCTGGCACCTGCAACTGTGCTTCAAAATGACTTAAATCAACGAGTGTCATTAGAGGCTGACTTTGCGTGACGGCTGCTTTTTGTTGCACAAGCAGATTACCAACAATGCCTGTCACTGTGGCCCGAATTGACAGCTCATTTACTTTTCTATGTAATTCATCAACGATCAGCTGCTGACGCTCTACATCACTTTTAGCTGCTTGCAATTCAAATGCGAGTGTATCTTTAGCAAGTGCTACCTCTTGCTGTGCGTGTTTATAGGTAAGCTGTGCACGTGATAAGTCATCTATTGCTTTTTCAAGGTCTATTTGGCTTATTAAATGCTTTTTAATTGATAGTTTTGCGCGGCGATCTTCTCTTTGTGCTGCGTTTAATTCTACACTTGCCATATCGAGTGTTTTTGTAAGGGTTAAAGTGTCTCTTCTTGATTGCAGGTGTTGCCTTTTAAGTTCACCCTCTAAGCGTTGTAATACGGATTGTTGTTGTTTTAATTCATTGGTAAGTTCAGGGCTATGAAGAACAGCAAGCTCGTCGCCTTTGGTAACTGTATCGCCAGCTTTAACGTGCAAGCTTACAAAGCCTCTCTCTGGGCTGTAGATATGTGGTGCATTGGCGGCAACAATTTTTCCACTTGCGGCTACATCGCGAATAAGCGTTTTAATTTCTACTTTTGCTATTTGCACCTTTTCTTGGCTAAATGATTTAGTTGCATCCGAGCCTGACATAACTCCATAAGCAGCAATAATAATAAGTAACAACACAGCGATAATTAAAAGAAAACGCTTTTTACGGTTTGCGGGTGTTTTAACTTGTATGTCTTGAGCACTGGTATCTTTAATCATTATTCAACCCTAACTAAATGAATTTATATTTTTTTCAAACATGACATAAAGTAGTGCTGCAAAAATAGCGGCTAGTGGCGAGAGTAAAAATAAGCTTAAAGTGAACATAATTCTTCCAAATAATAATTACTAAATTACACTATACGATTAGCATGCCAGAATTTAACTTGTTGATATTAAATAACTTAGTAATTATTTTTTTAAAGTAATATGTCCGCGGACACTTTATGTGTCCGCTTCGGACACATAAAAAGCAATATATAAAGAATAGATACTGCGTTGCGGGTACAAGAAAACCAATAACGTCGCAACTACAGTGAACTCAAAGTGTAAGTGTATTTTAAAGCTAAGCTACTCAGGCGATTAAATAGCGGGGGTGACATTTAAGCTTTGATTGGTTTTATTTTTCTATTTACGAATAATTAATCAAAGTAATGAGTGGTTAAATGACAGTTTTTAAGCTGAATGAAGAATAAGGAACATAATTCTACCTGTATTTATCCCTTTTATAATTCGTTAATGAAAAGGGGTAATATTATTTGCATAATCCCCACATTTTATAAATTCCTTTAATTGAATATTTATTCACTAATATTTAGGTTTACGTTTACGTAAACTGTATTTTAATTTGGAGCTATTTTTACAAAATGTTAAACTTGACACCAGTGTCATGAAAAAATAACGATGAAAACACCGCTAAATGTTAATAAAAATGATAAAAAAGAAATCTTGCTATGAAGTGAGAAATATTCAAGAATGTGAATATGTATTCAAATTACTGTTGACTCTATTTGATATAGAGGCTAGTTTTGACCGGCTGTTAGCAAATCGTCGAGCAGTTCATTAACGCTAACAGTGAAGCAAGGGGAGGGGTCTATGTTATACGACTCGAAATTAGAGAAAGAAAATTGTGGCTTTGGCTTAATTGCCCAAGTTAATGGTCAGGCTAGTCACCGGCTTATTCGTACTGCTATTACTGGGTTGGATCGTATGCAACACCGTGGCGGTATTTCTGCTGATGGTAAAACAGGCGATGGCTGTGGTTTGCTTTTGCAAAAACCAGATAGTTTTTTCCGTGCTATTGCAAGTGAGCATAACTGGCACCTTGGTAAAAACTATGCAGTAGGCATGATCTTTTTAAATTCAGATCCTGTTTTAGCACAAGCTGCAAAGGAAATTCTTAGCGAAGAATTAGAAAAAGAAACGCTAAATATTTTAGGCTGGCGCGAAGTGCCTACCGACCCATCAATGCTAGGTCCAATTGCTGTGCAGCAATTACCGGGCTTTGAGCAAATTTTTGTAAGCGCACCTGAAGGTTGGCGTTCAAAAGATTTAGAACGTCGCTTATACGTAGCGCGCCGTCGTGCTGAAAAACGTTTAGCAGACGATGAATCATTTTACATTGCAAGTTTATCTGGATTAGTGACTATCTATAAAGGCCTTATGATGCCTGCAGATTTACCTAATTTTTATCTAGACTTAGCTGACATTCGTATGACCAGCGCGATTTGTGTTTTCCATCAGCGCTTTTCAACAAACACACAGCCTCGTTGGCCACTTGCTCAGCCTTTCCGCTATTTAGCGCACAATGGTGAAATTAACACCATTGAGGGTAACCGTCAGTGGGCTCGTGCTCGCTCGTATAAATTTTCGTCTCCACTTATTCCAGATTTACAAAGCGCAGCGCCGTTTGTTAATGAAACAGGCTCAGATTCGTCAAGCCTCGATAACATGCTAGAGCTATTTTTAGCCGGTGGCATGGATTTATTCCGTGCAATGCGCATGCTTGTGCCGCCTGCATGGCAAAAAAACCGTGCTATGGATGACGATTTACGTGCATTTTATGACTTTAACTCTATGCACATGGAGCCATGGGACGGTCCTGCGGGGATTGTTATGTCAGATGGCCGTTTTGCAGCCTGTAACTTAGACCGAAATGGTCTTCGTCCTGCGCGTTATGTAATCACACAAGATGGTTTTATAACCCTTGCTTCTGAAGTCGGTATTTGGGATTACACCGCCGATGAAGTGGTTGAAAAAGGCCGAGTGGGCCCGGGTGAGCTTTTAGTAATTGATACCAAATTGGGGAAAATTTGGCATTCAGATGAAATAGATCAAGATTTAAAATCTCGCCATCCTTATAAGTCGTGGCTCGAAGAAAATGTTAAGCGCTTGACTCCCTTTGAAGAATTAAAAGAGCAAGATGCAGGCAATCGTTCATTTGACGATGAAACGTTAGCTAAATATCAAAAAATGTTTGGTTATACCAATGAAGAGTTGGATAGCGTTATTCGTGTAATGGGTGAAAACGGGCAAGAAGCGACTGGCTCAATGGGTGATGACACTCCGTTTGCTGTGTTAAGCGAAGGGCATCGTTCACTATACGATTATTTCCGTCAAAAGTTTGCACAAGTCACTAACCCGCCAATTGATCCTCTTCGCGAAAACCATGTTATGTCTTTGGCTACGTGTATTGGTAGCGAACAAAATGTGTTTAACGAAACAACAGGGCACGCTAAGCGCTTACAGTTCGATACACCTATTTTAATGTATGCAGACATGCAGCAGCTACTAAATGCAGATGAAGCGCATTACAGCTATTGTAAAATTGATATTACTTACACTGTTGAAGAAGGCTTAGAAAACGCAGTTAAACGCATTTGCGATAAAGCAAAAGAGAAAGCAGCTGCTGGCTCTATCATGCTTATTTTAACTGATCGTAATTTTGACGATGTAAACCTACCTATCCCTGCGGCTATGGCTGTAGGTGCAGTGCAAAAGTGTTTGGTTGATAACAATTTACGCTGTGAATCAAACATCATTATTGAAACGGGTAGCGTAAGAGATCCTCATCAATTTGCAGTGTTACTTGGTTTTGGCGCAACAGCTATTTACCCATACCTAGCGTATGAGTCGTTGGTAGCGATGAGTGACAGTAAAATCATCGATAAATCTTACTGCGAGGTAACCCTTGCTTATCGTAAAGCAGTAAACAAAGGCTTATACAAAATAATGTCGAAAATGGGCATTAGTACAGTCGCTTCTTACCGTTGCTCAATGTTATTTGAGGCGGTGGGTTTATCAGATGCTGTTGTTGATATGTGTTTTAAAGGTGTGGCTAGCCGCATTAAAGGTGCATGTTTTACAGACTTTGATGACGATCAACAAAGCTTACACAAGCTTGCTTTAAGTAAACGTAAGTTACTTAGCCATGGCGGTTTATTTAAATACGTACATGGTGGTGAATACCATGCATACAACCCAGATGTGATCCAAACACTGCAGGTAGCAGTTCGCTCTGGTGAATATAGAGATTACAACGAGTATGCAAAGCTTGTTAATAATCGACCTATTTCAACATTACGCGATATGCTGGCACTTAAATTACCAGAAAATGGAATTAGTATTGATGATGTAGAGCCTGCAGAAGCGCTTTACAAACGTTTTGACTCAGCTGCAATGAGTATTGGTGCTTTATCGCCAGAGGCTCATGAAGCACTCGCAATTGCAATGAACCGCCTGGGTGGTTGTTCAAATTCAGGTGAAGGTGGTGAAGATAAACTTCGTTACGGCACTGAGAAAAACTCACGTATTAAGCAAGTAGCTTCAGGTCGATTTGGTGTTACACCGCATTATTTACGTAGCGCAGATGTAATTCAAATCAAAGTCGCGCAGGGTGCAAAACCAGGTGAAGGCGGGCAACTTCCAGGTGAAAAAGTAACACCTTACATTGCTAAGCTTCGCTATTCGGTACCTGGCGTGACGTTAATTTCACCGCCACCGCATCATGATATTTATTCTATTGAGGATCTTGCTCAGCTAATTTTCGACTTAAAGCAAGTAAATCCAAAAGCACTTGTATCAGTAAAACTAGTGTCGGAACCAGGTGTTGGCACCATAGCAACAGGTGTAGCTAAAGCATATGCTGATTTAATTACTATATCGGGTTACGACGGCGGTACAGGCGCAAGTCCGCTTACGTCTGTAAAATATGCAGGTAGCCCATGGGAACTAGGTCTAGCTGAAACACAGCAAGCCCTTGTGGAAAATGGCCTTCGTCATCGTATTCGTTTGCAAACAGATGGTGGTTTAAAAACAGGTTTAGATATTATTAAAGCCGCTATTTTAGGTGCTGAAAGCTTTGGTTTTGGTACAGGCCCTATGGTGGCATTAGGGTGTAAATACTTACGTATTTGTCATCTAAATAACTGTGCAACCGGTGTTGCAACGCAAGACGAAACACTTCGTCAAAAGCATTACCATGGCTTACCTGAAATGGCGATGAACTACTTTAAGTTTATTGCACAAGAAGCGCGTGAAATCATGGCAAGCTTAGGTGTTGCAAACTTAACAGATTTAATTGGTCGTCTTGATTTACTTGAAGCAATTGAGGGCAAAACAGCCAAACAGAAAAAGATAGATTTATCTTCTGTTATTGCGCAGCCAAACAATCCAACAGGCGAAACGTTATTTTGTAGCGCGCCAAATAGCTCACATTATTTAGGCAAGCTTAACGAAAGCCTATTAGGAAAAGCGCAAGAAGCAATAGATGCTTCAAGTGGTATTTCACTTGTTAGCCGAATTTGTAATACAGACCGTTCAGTTGGTGCAATGTTATCTGGCTACATCGCTGATAAACATGGAAATCAGGGTATGGCGGCTGACCCGGTAGCAATCGAGCTCCATGGCACGGCTGGTCAATCGTTTGGTGTTTGGAACGCAGGTGGCCTTGAAATGACCCTCGTTGGTGACGCTAATGACTACGTTGGTAAAGGCATGGCTGGTGGCAAGTTAGTTATTCGTCCGCCAGTGGGTTCATCATTTGAAAGTCATAAAGCAACGATTATTGGTAATACCTGTTTATACGGTGCAACGGGCGGTAAATTGTTTGCTGCAGGGTGCGCAGGTGAGCGCTTCGCAGTTCGTAATTCAGGCGTGCAAGCAGTTGTTGAAGGCGTTGGCGATAATGGCTGTGAATACATGACCGGTGGTGTTGTGTGTGTGCTTGGTAATGTAGGTGTTAACTTTGGGGCGGGCATGACCGGTGGTTTTGCCTATGTTTTAGATGAGCGAAACGACTTTGAAAAACGCATAAACCCAGAGCTTGTTGAAGTTGTGACATTAGAAGCATTAACGTCACACCAAGAGCATTTACGTGGATTAATTGCTGAGCATTTAGAGCTAACAGGCTCATGCAGAGCAGAAAGTATTTTAGCTAATTTTGAGCTCTACTTACCTATGTTTAAATTAGTAAAACCTAAATCAAGTGACGTAAAAAGTTTACTCGGGCATCGCGCCCGTAGTAGTGCCGAACTACGTGTTCAGGCGCAATAAGGGGGCAGTATGAGCGAAAATGTATATCAATTTATAGACGTGCAGCGTGTAGATCCACGCAAAAAGCCAATTTCGTCACGTAAAAAATCATTTGTAGAAATTTACGAACCCTTTTCAGAGAATCAGGTTAACTCTCAAGCGGATCGTTGCTTGGATTGTGGTAACCCATACTGTGAATGGAAATGTCCGGTACATAATTACATTCCACAGTGGCTTAAACTAATTCGCACAGGGCGTATATTAGAAGCTGCGGAGCTTTCTCATCGAACAAACAGTTTGCCTGAAGTATGTGGCCGTGTTTGTCCTCAAGATCGGTTGTGTGAAGGCTCATGTACGCTCGATGAAGAGTTTGGCGCGGTAACGATAGGTAACATTGAAAAATATATTACAGATACCGCGTTTAAAATGGGCTGGAAGCCAGACATGTCTTACGTAACATGGACGGATAAAAAAGTCGCTATCATTGGTGCAGGGCCTGCCGGTTTGGGTTGTGCGGATATTTTAGTTCGAAATGGTGTTAAGCCTGTTGTGTTTGACCGTCACCCAGAAATTGGTGGATTACTCACATTTGGTATTCCTTCTTTCAAACTAGAGAAAGAAGTGATGCAAAAACGCCGTGAGATTTTCACTGAAATGGGCGTAGAATTTAAGCTGAATGTTGAAGTAGGTGTAGATATCACTATGGATGATATTTTAGCCGACTATGATGCAGTATTTTTGGGCGTGGGTACGTATCAGAGTATGCGTGCTGGGCTTGAAAATGAAGATGCGCCTGGTGTTCACGATGCGCTGCCGTTTTTAATCGGTAACACTAACCGAGTTATGGGTTATGACGAAGCGAATCAAGCTTATATTGATATGGCGAATCAGAAGGTCGTTGTATTAGGTGGTGGTGATACTGCGATGGACTGTGTAAGAACGTCTATACGACAGGGTGCTGCAAAAGTAACGTGTGCATACCGCCGTGATGAAGAAAATATGCCAGGCTCTAAGCGTGAAGTAAAAAATGCCAAAGAAGAAGGGGTTATATTTACATATAACGTTCAACCTAAAGGCATTGTGCTAGACGCTAACGGCCATGTTGCAGGCGTAAAAATGGTTAAAACTAAGCTGGGTGAGCCAGATGCGAATGGTCGTAGCCGCGCAGAAGAGGTCGCCGGTTCAGAGCATGTTATTGAAGCAACGCAAGTAATTATGGCGTTTGGTTTCAAGCCACACAAAATGGACTGGTTAGAAAAGTATGACGTAGAAATAAACCACTGGGGCGGTATTAACGCACCAGAGCAAGGTGAATTTACACATCAAACAACTAACCCTAAAATATTTGCTGGTGGCGATATAGTGCGTGGTTCGGATTTAGTAGTAACTGCTATTTTTGAAGGCCGTAACGCAGCTGAAGGTATTATGGATTATTTAAAAGTTTAATTTAATATTTTCAGAAATCGACAATTTAAAAGCAAGCCAAGTGGCTTGCTTTTTTGTGTTTGAAACGAATTAGGTACCATTTATTTTTAACCATTTTAATTATCGATGATAATTTGGTTGTATTACCAAGCTATTCTCATGAATATTTTTAAGATTCATAAACTTATAATTTGTTAAAAAAGGTACTAGTATTAATTTTACATCAGTAATACTTTAATCTTGATTTAACTGCTGAAAAAGGGGAGTATTGAGTGTTACTCAGAAAAATTGGTGATAACTTTGCTGAAAATTAACTCAATAATATAAGAAAAATAGCGCTTATTATGCATGAACATTCAAATAATCCAGAAAGAAAACTAATAGTTAGATTTTTCTCATCAATAGGCTTTATAGCAACCTTGGTGATGGGCTGCATTGCATTGACCAACAGCGATTATTTTTTATTTTTTACCTTAATATGTTCTTCGCTAATTTACGCATGGGCGCTTAGTGTTTATAAAAACCTTGAAAAGTCAGCTAGTGCTATCCTTTATAACCTTTATGCATTGATGATTTACCTTGTTTTAACTGGAGGCGCGCAGGGAACTGGTCCGATTTGGATATTCATAGTTTCGCCAGTCACATTTTCAATTAGAGGCTTAAAGCGCGGTATCGTTGATATTGTTTTGTTTTTATTAGCGGTTATATTAGCTTTTTATTGCGCGCATACCTTTAGTATTTATAACTATCAACCTGATCAATTTCCCTATCGAGTTATATTTTCATTTATTATTGTCGCAATGTTGAGCGGCTTTTATGAAAACTCAAGGGAAAAATACAATCAAAAAATATTAGCACTGAGTAAAAAAAATGAACTGTTAGCGACTATTGACCCTTTAACGGGGTTACCAAACAGACGCTTTACAATGAATAAGCTTAGCGAATTTAAATTAGCGCTCACAAAGGAGCAAACACCGTTTGTACTTATTTTGTGCGATGTAGACAACTTTAAAAAAGTTAACGACGAGTACGGACATAGTTTTGGTGATGAAGCACTCATACACTTAGCTAATATTTTAAAGCAACATATTCCTAAAAATGCCGTTGCATCACGCTGGGGCGGGGAGGAGTTTTTGATTGCAATTCCTAATGTATTTAATGCAAAGGGCGTAGAGATTTCAAATAAAATACATGCTGCGCTAAAACAATTTCCGGTTAATACATCTTTTGCGAGCTTAAGCTTAACGATTAGTATGGGGGTTGTTCAATCCCATGAAAGCGACTCTATAGACATTGATATCAAGCGCGCAGATGAATTGCTTTATAAAGCTAAAGAGCAAGGTAAAAACAGGACTTGCTCAGAGTAGTTTTATTATTCCATTGAGAACGAATCAAGTGTTGACTTAACTTTAGCAATACGTCTTTTTAAACTCATGTAACAAAATACATTACACAGTATTTGGGTGAGCAAAACACATGTATAACTAAAAATTAAATTATTTGAATTACCACCCTGGTAACTCATTAAATTGTAAACACTAAGAATAAGCTGAACGAATAACGTTACATTTAAAAAGCTCATTAAGTGTTTCTTGAATTGTGTGTGTTTATATCGGCTAAATAAAGTTAACAATATACTAATTAAAACCAGTAGCCAGCTTACAATAATAAGAATTAAAGCAGTATTAGTAATCATATAAAGGCCTTGATGAAAATTGAAACCCTAGTTGGTTATTAATTAAACCTAAATTACACATGCGCTTTTTATTAACTCTTTTGCGTTTGCTTTTGCTGTTTTACTAACATTGTCGCCGCCAAGCAACCTTGCTATTTCGTCTACTCTACCATCTTTTGTTAGTGCCAGCATATTGGTAAAGGTTTCACCTTTAGCAATTTCTTTTGCTACAAAAAATTGCTGATGCGCACTACTTGCAACCTGCGGCAAATGGGTAACACAGATCACCTGAGTCGATTTACCAAGTTGCCTTAATAACTTTCCAACAGCAGAGGCTGTAGGTCCAGAAATACCTACGTCTACTTCATCAAATATCAATGTTGGTGTTGTTACTTTTTGGGCAATAATAACCTGAATGGCTAAGCTAATACGCGAAAGCTCACCACCAGACGCCACCTTAGCCAAAGGCTGAAGGGGCTGCCCTGGGTTGGTCGATACTAAAAACGAAACGCTATCATGCCCTAAAAGATTGGGGGCGCGCTCAGGATCTTCAGTAAGCGATATTTCAAATACACCATTTTCCATGGATAAATTTGCCATACTTTCGCTTATTAAGGTGTTTAAGGTATTAGCATAACTTCTGCGGCTAATACTTAGCGCTTCACTTGCTTGCTTGTAGTCAAGCAATGCATCGTTTATTTCAGAGTCAAGTTGCTCCAAGCGGAAACTATTATTACTAATTGACTCGAGTTCTTTTGAAATTGACTGATGAAATTCAACTAATCCTTGCGGTTTTATATGATGCTTTCGAGCTAAGTCCATTGCGCCACTTAACCTATTTTCTATCTCTGTTAAACGGGCTGGGTCTAAATCAACTTGTTCCGTATAATTGCGAATTTCTCGGCTAGCTTCTTCTACTTGAACAGCAGCTTCTTCTAGCATTGCTGCCACATTTGCTAAGCTTTCATCATATTGTGCTAAATCTGCAAATTGTTGTGCGCTGTGCTGTAAAACAGAACACGCGCTTTGTTCTTCACCTTCATATAGGTATTGCAGCTCTTTTTGACATGACTCTAAAATGGTTTGGCTATTACTTAGCTTGTAATGTTCGACTTCAATTTGTTCAAACTCACCGTCTTGTAACGCAAACTCGTCAAGTTCTGCCACTTGGTATTCTAGTAGTTGTTTTTGAGCGGCTTGTTGTAATTGCTGTTGCTCAAGCTGTTTAAATTCTTTTTGAAGGTTGGCGAATTGTTTATAACTTTCAGTTACTTTTACAACCAAGTCTTGATGGCCAGCATATGCATCAAGTAGTTGTAATTGATGTTCAGCTTTTAAAAGGTGTTGATGAGCGTGTTGTCCATGTATAGAAATTAAATACTGGCCAAGTTCTTTGAGCTGAGATGCAGTTACTGAGCTGCCATTAATATAGCTTTTACTGCGACCATTTTTGCAAACAACGCGTCTAAGTAAGCAATCATTATCAGTACTGGTCAGAAAATGTTGCTCTAAAAAAGCCTGAGCGAGCGGGAGTGCGCTTATATCAAATTGAGCACATACTTCAGCTTTGTCTGCAGAAGGTCTTACAGCAGAGGCTTCAGCACGCTCGCCTAAACACAATGAAAGTGCATCAATGGCAATCGATTTACCCGCGCCGGTTTCCCCCGTGATCGCCGTCATGCCGTTATGCCATTCAGTGCTTAAGTTACTTACAATTGCAAAGTTTTTAATTTCTAAACCAACTAACATACTGTTTATCCATCCAGTTAATTAACTGGTAATTTATACAGTGTTTAGCTTTTTTGCAAATTAATTTTTTATTATTTAGGCAATATTAACATGTTGATTGAGTTGGTTGTTTGGGTCTTGATTTTCTGGGATGTATTCATTTTCTTCATTATCAAGGGGTTGTAGCAAGTCGTTGGTTTTAATTAATTCGATAAGGTTTGGTAACGCCTCTGAGTAAAACGTTTTGTTATACGAGATACCTTGCTGTGGAAGTTCAGACACAAAATACTGGATATTTTCTTCCAAGCTTTGGCCACTGCCTATTTGGTTCGCTTTAGTCAATTCGTTAGATAAAGTATTGATTAATAGATCAGATACATCTTCAAGGGTTTGTAAATTCTCGTCAGTATGCTTTTGAACTACAAAAAAGTTAGAAACGATTGCTTGAATTCGAGGTGCGTATTTAGGGCGAAGAATTTTCGCTTCTACTAGCTCATTTAATTTTGACTTTAGACGGCTGCCAACTTGTGATACTCGTTCGTTAAATTGTTTTTTTTGAGCTTCAATTGCTTTGCGACGATTGCTTTCTATTTTTAAGTAGGTTGCTAGAAGTGTAATTAACAGTAGCAAGGCAAAAAATACGACATATGTCATTGCTATTTGTTCCTAAAATTGATGTATTATTGTTATAAACTGCATTTTGCGCTAAAGACAACGCTTTAGCAATAAAATTAGTATAAACGACTGCCCCAATTTAATTTTGTACGTAAAACGTTGTAGTAAGAATAGTTTTTTGGATGAATTAACCGCAATTTTTTATCTGCTTTTTTAATGACTACTTCATCACCGGGTAAAACGGCAAGCACAACGTGGCTGTCGCAGCTGACTTGCAAGCTGTCTGTATTGTCTAAACTAAGTTTTAGTCTCACTTCGTTATCGGCATCTACCACTAATGGCCTGCTTGATAACGTGTGCGGAAACATAGGCACCAAAGATATTGCATTTAGTTCAGGCGTTAATATTGGACCGCCACCAGAAAGTGAGTAAGCAGTTGACCCTGTTGGCGTAGATACAATTAGCCCATCGGAGCGCTGAGAGAATACAAAGTCGCTATTTATAAATGCCTCAAACTCAATCATATGAGCCACTTTATCTGCATGTAATACGGCTTCGTTTACCGCTAAATTGGCACTTTTTAATTCATTATGACGATAAACTTCTACTTCCAATAAAAAGCGATTTTCTTCAATAAACTCACCACTTAGAACATGCTCTAGGCTAGCTTCAAAACCTTCAGGGTTTAAGTCGGTTAAAAAGCCAAGGTTACCTCGGTTAACGCCAATTACAGCAATGTTAAAACGAGCAAGTACGCGCGCAGCTCCTAACATGTTTCCGTCACCGCCAACCACAATTGCAAGGTCGGCTTGCTCTCCTAGATCAACCAGTTTAACAAGGTTTTCTTTGGGTACATCGACTAACTGCCCGCCAGTGCGCTTTTCAACAATCACTTCAAAACCAAGTGCCAGTAAAAATGTATGCAAACGCTGCAAAGTGGCAGCCGCTTTTGGGTGGTTTGGTTTGCCAATAAGGCCAATAGTATTGAAAGGAGAGTTCATAATCTGCACATTAAAAATTTTGATGTTTGTAGAGTAACTCAAAAGCAAAGTGTTTGAAAATACAGATTTTACCTAAATGAGTATGATTCAATTTAGTTTAAAATAAATTTGTTTTATATTGTTCAACAAAGGGGAAATGACTTGAAATAGCAGCAAATGCCCCGATATACCTTTCATGCAACAAGATGTAGATATCATGAAATTAAATCCGCGCGATCAGCAAATATTTTCAGCTGTAATGAACATGTACTGTAACGGTGAGGGATTGCCCGTTCCATCAACAAAAATTGCCAAGCTAAAAAGCATGGCTGTGTGTTCAGCAACCGTTCGTAATGCAATGGCCCGTCTTGAAAAAGTAGGTTTATTGTATTCCCCCCACACTTCTGCAGGACGAGTACCTACAGATGAAGGGTTTAATTATTGGTTTGATGAGTTTTTTCCATTATCAGATATTGCTAGTTACTGGGAGCCAGAGCAAGCACAGCTAGTTGAATTGGCACATGGCTTGAGTCAAAAGTATCAGGTATGCTGTTGTGTTGGTTTACCGCAAGTGAGCTCACAGCATGTATTTAGGGTTGAAGTACTTGATTTTGATTCTACCGATTGGCTTATTTTATTGATAGATCGAGCAGGCCAAAGCCATAATATTTGCATTGATAAACCACATGATGCTTCAGATACGGTTCGTTACCAGTTTGCAACGTGGTTAAATACAGTATTTAGCCAACAAACATTGATGGAAGGCTTGTATAGAATGCAAGCAATGGCAAACACAGCGCCTAAAAACTGTCATGATTCACTTACTCAATGGACACGGCAGCTAAGTCAAAAGTTAGGTTCAGACAATAGTATTGTTGTGGGTGAAAACTACCTTTATAAAAAAATAAATTGTGAGCAAAGCCTAAATATAGGCGTGTCATTTCTAAATTTTGTTGAAGATGCACTGGCATTTAAAAATGGTGTTTCGGTGATCAGCGGTAAAAAACTTCCGTTTAGTGAATGTAACGATCTAATAACCATCAGCGTTCCTTACTTTCAAAACCAAGAATACCAAAGCCGCTTTTGTATAATCTGCCCAAAATCAGCGCAAATAGAACAAATAATCCAAGAATTTAAATTAATTGAGTCATCGAACTCTTGAATCTTTTTATTCAATCCCCATAATTACCGCAATTGAAAAGAATTGGAGCATGTATTTTATGTCTGAGCAGACACAAAACCCAGAGCAAGAAGTAGAACTAAACGAAGAAATTGAACAAATGCAAGCAGATTTAGAAGCAGCCGTGGATGCCGCTGAACAACATGCAGAAGAACAAAGCCCTGAAGCTGAAATTGCGATGCTTTACGCAGAGCTAGAAGCTGCTAAGCAAACTATTGCAGACCAAAAAGACGGTGTGATCCGTGCCGCTGCCGACGTTGACAACATTCGCCGTCGTGCTGCACAAGATGTAGAAAAAGCACACAAATTTGCACTTGAAAAGTTTGCTAACGAATTACTTCCTGTGATTGATAATCTTGAACGCGCTATTGAGTTTTCTGATAAAGAAAACGAAACGTTAAAGCCGTTGCTTGAAGGCATTGATATGACGGTTAAAAGCTTTAACGATGCTGTTGCTAAATTCGGTGTTGAAATTGTTAACCCACAAGGCGAGCAATTTAACCCAGAGTTCCATCAAGCTATGTCAATTCAGCCAAGCAACGATGTAACACCAAACACTGTGCTTGCTGTTATGCAAAAAGGCTACACATTAAATGGACGTTTATTACGCCCGGCAATGGTTATGGTTTCAAAAGCGGCTGACGCTTAATTTAGCCGTTTAACACTTTAAAAATGCCTCAAATTGAGGCATTTTTTTTGTCTTTTTTAAAATGAATTATTTGCACTAATATCGTCAGTAGTACCGCGCTAAACATGAGGCTCGAAAACGGCACAGAGCTTTGAGCATGCATAACAGCAAGAATGGGGCCTACCAAGGCACCGCTGCCAAACCTAAGCGTACCAATAACGGCAGTAGCCGTGCCGGTGTTTTTTTCAAACTTCATGAGTATTAACGAATCTGCATTACTGGCAGTGACCCCTAAACTCATCATTAATGGTGCAATTGCTGCCACTATATAATAAAGCGATAAATGTAAAATACTAAAAGTTAAAAGGCACAACCCTGATATAAAACCGCATACCAATCCAACATATAACATTTTGCGTGAACCAATACGCGGCACAATACGCGTATTTAAAAAGTTACCAAACATTAATGCCATCACATTAAAGGCAAATAATATCCCAAACAGTTGCTCCGACACTTTGTATAAGTCTAAATAAATAAAAGGCACTGAGGTTAAAAAGCAAAAAAAGCCAAACGATACAAACATTGAGCTTAAAATATCGGCGCGTGCATCGGTGTTACTCAACACAGTTTTATAACTGTCAAAAAATAAGGCTAAACCTTTTTTTTCACTGGTATGAATAGGTATATCAATTAAATATACTTGCACAAACACAAGTATTATAAAACTGTAAGCTGCTAATACTAAAAATATGGTAGACCAAACAGAAAACCCTAAAATAAAAGAGCCTACAGACGGTGCTATTAATGGTGCAACCATCATGATCATCGATACATACGACATACCTTTTGCCGTATTTTGCTGATAAATATGCCTAATGATTCCTGGCACGACCACCGTAGCAGCAGCACCAGTGAACGCTTGTATTGCCCTTAGTGCCCAAAAAGTATGAATTTCTGTTGTGAATGCTAACGCAGCAGAGGTTAAACCAAATAATGTTAAACCAATTTTAGCCAGTTTCCGGCGGCCAATTTGATCCGCTATAGGGCCAAAAAATAACATGCCCAATGAGTAACCTGCTAAATAAATACTTAGCGATATTTGTACATTTGGCATACTTGTTTGTAAATTGTTCGCAATAACCAACATTGCGGGCAAATACATATCAATTGCAAGGGGGGTAATAGCGACAATACTTGCCAATAAAGGTAATAAAATACGGGTATTAAAAGACGTAGACGAGGCGCCCATACATAAACTCAAGGTAACTAAAACAAGGGCTATAGTGTAGCAGGGCATTGTATATGTATAAACGTAGTTTAGCCGGAACGTTACTTACTTCACCGCAAAGTACTTACCTTAAACCAATGATTTTAAACTGGCACTGTGTTTGCTATCCTACTTGCAGTATAAATGACTTAAGGTAATACAATGAAAAAATTGGTATTGGCACTAGTAGCAACGGCTGTTTTAGCAGGGTGTAAAACATCGCCAACAGGGCGTACTCAAATAGCGCTTTATTCGGATCAGCAAATGAGCGAAATGGGTACAGCTAGCTTTGCTGACATGAAAAAAAATCAGCCAATTAATAAAAATCCAAAAACCAATACATATGTAAATTGTATTGCTGAAAAAGTAATTGCCGTTTTACCTAATGAGTATGCGTCTCAAAACTGGGAAGTGGTGGTATTTGAAGATGATTCAGCAAATGCATTTGCTTTGCCTGGCGGTTACATTGGAGTTCATTCCGGGTTACTAAAAATAGCGACTAATCAAGATCAAGTCGCCACCGTTTTAGGGCATGAAGTAGGACACGTAATTGCAGAACACTCTAATGAACGTGTATCACAAAGCTCGTTGTTAAGTACGGGAATGCAATTGGGTAGTGTTGCGCTTGAAATGGGTAACGTGCAGTACCGTAATGAAATTATGCAAGGACTCGGATTAGGCGCTCAATATGGTGTGGTTTTACCGTTTAGCCGTTCTCATGAATCTGAGGCCGACACCATTGGTCTTGATTTAATGGCAAAAGCGGGTTTTAACCCAAAAGAGTCGGTTACGCTTTGGGAAAACATGAGTAAAGCGGGAAGCGGTGCAACGCCTGAATTTTTGTCTACCCACCCAGCACCAACGAGTCGTATTAATAATTTGCAGTCGCAAATGACAAAAGCACTAAGTGAGCAAAGTACTGCAAACTCACAAGGAAAAAGGCCACAGTGCTCACTTTAGTTGAGCTCTTATCAGTATAAAGCAGTGGCGTATAGTGTTGATGCGCTAATAAAATAAAACCCCTGAATGTAAATACTTTCAGGGGTTTTATTTTATCGGTTATGTGTATTTATGTGGGTTATTCAGCAGCGAGTGCTTCTTTAAATACAGTTTTAAAGCGCTCAAAGTCTTCTATATGTGGTAAGTGGCCTAAATTATCGAGTTCATATAATTTAGCATTGGGGATAAGCGATACGGCATTTTTGCCTAACTTATCGTATCGACCAAGCTCATAATCTACACCGGTTTTTTTCCAGTTGCGGCCTGGTCCTGTTCTATCGCGGGTACCAATAATTAACTCAACTGGCACGGCAAAGTCTTTAAATTCAGTAATAACGGGTTGAGTGAAAATCATATCGTATGTTTTAGCATTAACCCACGCCATGTGAGCTTTATCCGGCCCTTGTATTTGCCCTGTAATAAAGTTCGTTAATGCTGAATATGTAGCGTTCCATTTACCATCGTAATAGTTTTTTTGCTGATATTTTTTTACGCCCTTGGGCGTTTTAGCAAGCTCATTTTTATAAAAGAAGTTGGTGTCTTTGTATTCAACATAATGTAAGTAGTTTTCAAGCCCTATAGGGTTAAGCAAAACCAATTTAGTTGTTGTATTGGGATACATTAAAGCAAAGCGACTTGCCAACATGCCGCCCATAGAATGGCCAACTACAATTGTTTGTTTTAAGTTAAGGGAGTCCATTAACGCATGTGTATGGTGGGCAAGCGATGCAAACGAATACTGATAATTAGTGGGTTTAGATGATTTACCAAAGCCAATTTGATCAGGAATTAATACACCAAAGCCAAGCGATTGTAAGTACTGCGCTGTAGTCGTCCAATAATCAGCATTAAAATTTTTGCCGTGCATGAGTGTCACGGTAGGCATCTTTTCTTTGGTAGGCTTTAGGTAAATATACGCCATCTTTAAAGACTGCTTTTGTGATTCAACGCTAAAGTAATTTACTTTAAAGTCATATTGATAACTGCTTAAAAGGGCATCGTAAGATAGGGACTCTGTATTTACTTCACTACTTGCTAAAGCATTATTAGTGAAAGCTACCAAGGCAGCAAAACACATCACTTTAATTGACATCATTTCATTATTCCTTCAAAGATAAAGCATGAGGCTTAAAAGAAATACGACAATAACTAAGTATTTACAACCATTCAATTAAATACTTTTATGGCATAAAAAAAGGAGCGCTTAATAGGGCTCCAATTTATGTGATTTTAACGCAGTGTAATTGCTTAAAAGGTCCACTCTACATGTATTTGCGGAACTGACTCTGTCACTTCAGTTCCTAGCTTGTTATGCCAGTATTGAAGCTCCATGCCGAGTAGCAACGTATTTTCTTTCATTTCAAAGGCATGACCCATGTCCCATACTAAAATAGGTTGTGCGAGTATCCATGCCTCTACATCGTTACCAAATTCGTCTTCACGTTCTGCAATGTATTCTGCGTGCCCTTTAAAGCTGAACTTTTGTGAGCCAATAGTAAAAGGGTATTCAAAAGCTACATCAAACATCCAGCTATTTGTTTCTATGGGGGCGCCGCCTTTAGCAACACCTTCGCTGTCGTCAATATAGGCTGTTACTATTGTTTGAAAGAAGTTAAAACCTGGTACATCCCAGCTTAATTTAACACCCGGCAGGTATTTCACCATTTTAGCATCGCCAGCAATATTTATACCGCCAGTGAGGCCAACATCTAATAACGCACCGGTGCCAATTTTTTCACCGCTGAGCGCTGATAAGCTAACAGTTGAATACCATTCTCCGTAAAAATCGCTATCTTGATAGCCGTCAGCTTTATCGTCTTTACTGTAATCAATGAAAAAGAAGTTGTCGCCATAATCGTAACCCGATGCATGTTGAACTGAGTAAACAGTGGTATCTGACTCTTGCTCAGTAAAAGGGTTTTTTTGGTCGCCATTGTTAATGTGTAATGCTGTGCTGCTCCAATTAGCGGCAAAAGCAGAAGACGATAAAGCAATGGATGTAAGGGTAAAAAAGGAGAGTATTTTATTTAATTTCATAATTTGTATTTAACTATAACTTGAGTGATACGCGAAAGCGCGCATTATAGCAAAAGTGATTAATATGTAGAGTAATATGTTGCAGCTTGTTTTTAAGCTGCAACAGTAGGGCAAAGGTTTTAAGCTTTATTACGACGCAAACAAATTATTGCTATAGCGGTAAATGCTAAAATGAAACAATAATAAGACGATGTTGAGACTTCCCAAGGGCTAATTTTAAACGTAGCGCCAAGTAAAAGTGCTTGTGCTCCATAAGGTAAAGAGCCCTGAGTTACACAAGCAAAAATATCAAGTAGGCTTGCAGAGCGTTTGCCACTAATTTCACCATCGTCAGCGAGTTTTTTAGCAATAGGACCCGCCACAATAATTGAAACGGTATTATTAGCAATACAAATGTTACTTGTCATGACTAGGGCTGCAATGCCAAGTTGGTCAGCTACTTTTCGGTGCCATTTAGCAATTACTTTAGTAATGGCTTGAATTTTTTGGGCAATATAATCAAGGCCACCGTTAATGCGAATAAATTCAGAAAGACCACCAATAAACATAGAAAGTAAAAATATTTCCTGCATATCGGTAAAGCCTTGATAAATATCTTTAACAAAGCTAGACCCTTCGTAGCTACCGGTAAAGCCCATTAATGCAGCAAATATAATACCGCTAAATAACACAACAAATACATTTAGACCTGCTACGGCGAGAACTAAAATAAAGGCATAAGGTAGCACTAACCAAATATCGTAATCTTGGGTTTCGACCACTTGCGCTGCAGGCGTAAGGTAAAACAATAAACCGATTGTTAAAATTGCGGCTGGTACTGCAATTTTAAGGTTTTCTTTAAATTTATCTTTCATTTCACAACCTTGCGTACGTGTAGCCGCAATCGTGGTATCTGAAATAATTGATAAGTTATCGCCAAACATAGCGCCAGACACAATAGTACCCGCCATAAGGGCTGGGTCTATGCCTGTTTTGATCGACACCGCATAAGCAATTGGGCCAATCGCCCCAATAGTGCCCATTGATGTGCCCATGGCTGTAGATACAACCGCGGCAATTAAAAATAAACCAGGAAGTAATAGGGCGGGCGGTATCAGTGATAAACCCGCATTAACTACGGCGTCAACACCCCCTGTTGCACTGGCCACTGCAGAAAAAGCACCAGCAAGCAGGTAAATTAAACACATCGTAATAATGTTGTTATGCCCAGCGCCTTTTATAAAGGTTTCAACACATTGATTAACAGTGCCTTTATTAAGTATAAAGGCAAGCATAATGGCGGGTAATATTGCCACCGGTGCTGGGAGTTGATAAAAAGCGTAATCAACCCCTTGAGATTGCAGGTATAAACCAGAACCTAAAAATAGGGCTACAAATGTTAGTAGGGGTAGTAAAGAAAGTATTGCTTTGTTTTTATTAAATGATGGCTGCATCATAATCCTCGGAACCAATTAATTACCACAGCCAAAAATTCCTCTTTTAGCTGAATTTAGCAAGTCTATCTACATTGTTAAAAGCTAACAAATAGTAGAACAATGCAGCGCCCGCAAGCCAAAGACCAAATCGACGCGAAAGGGAAGTTTAAATGTATAGATGGCTAAAGTAAACTGGTATTGTTATTATTCTTTTATTAAAGGGTTGACTGACTATTACATGACTTTTAGATAAAATCTACTAAGTACGTTACTTTCAGTGATTGATGTTAACTGAGCGATATATACAATCAATATATACAAAACGATCGGTTTACGGTTTAAACAAAAATAAATTAAGGCATAGTGATGATTCGAATAGGTGTTTTTGGTGCTAATGGCAGAATGGGTTTAGCTTTATTGGAAGCCGCAACAATAAAAGAGCAAACACAACTAACAGGCGCCTATGTTCGCAGTGGGTCATCGTTAATTGGAGTTAATGTAAACCAAATAAATAGCGCTGCCGATAAGAACGTATGTTTTAGCGACGAAAACACGCTCGAAAGTGTTGATGTTTTAATTGATTTCACCCTGCCAGACGGTATGCGTAACCACTTAAAGCGTGCTGTTGAACAATCTCTCCCTTTAGTTATTGGCACAACAGGTTTAACGGCCGATGACATGGCATTATTAGAAAATGCTGCTAAACATATACCTATTGTATTTGCTCGTAACTACAGTGTTGGTGTAAATGTGTTACTAAATTTAGTTCAAACGGCTGCCACTAAGTTCGGTGACGATTTAGATATTGAGATATTTGAAGCGCATCACCGTCATAAAATCGATGCGCCATCGGGCACGGCTCTGGCAATTGGTGAGTCAATTGCAGATGCAAAAGGATGGAACCACGAAGAGGTTGCTGTATACGATCGAAGCCAAATTGAAACTGAAAAATCTCAAAACGAAATTGGTTATTCAGTCCTAAGAGGAGGTGACATAGTAGGTGAACATACCGCCTATTTTGCCACAATGGGGGAAAGGCTTGAATTAACGCACAAAGCAAGTTCGAGAATGACCTTTGCGCTAGGCGCTATAAGAGCTGCAAGCTGGTTGCAAAATAAACCGGTAGGACTTTATGACATGCAAGATGTGCTCGATTTAAAGTAGTTTAGTATCTATTTTGGGTGTTTGGGTCTAATTTTAGCTAAAAGCACTTATTTGTTATGATTTACCAAATAATGTTAGACCTAAAACTCAACATCATGTAGTATACAGCCAATTTGCCAAAAATTACTAAATGCGTGTTTCCAATTATACCCAAGTGGCTAGTAAAATCAGGGGTTCAGTGGGAATGATAAGAGTTTTAGGCAAGAAAAAATGTTGAAGATTTAGCGGTTATATCGGCCTCATTTAAGACTGCGTAAAACAATTTAATCTCATACAAAATCTGGTTTTGACGATCCCTCTGGGTATTGGCGGGGTGATAAGCAATTTGCTTACTCCCGTTTTTTACTGTTAGGAGGTTTAACTTGACTAAATCCGCTCTGTTAGTCCTAGAAGACGGCACAGTGTTTCGCGGTACTGCAATCGGCGCTGACGGCATGTCAGTCGGTGAAGTGGTATTCAATACGTCTATGACTGGTTATCAAGAAATTTTGACTGACCCTTCGTACGCGGAACAAATCGTAACTTTGACGTACCCACATATCGGTAATACGGGTACCAACAGCGAAGACGAAGAAGCGAATCAAATATGGGCTAAAGGCCTAGTGATCCGTGATTTGCCACTGCTAGCAAGTAACTTTCGTAACGAGCAATCGTTAGATGATTACTTGAAAGAACGTAATATTTTAGGTATTGCGGACATCGACACCAGAAAGCTAACACGTATTTTGCGCGACAAAGGCGCTCAAAATGGTTGTATTATTGCTGGTGACGAACTAGACGAACAAAAAGCGCTACAAGCCGCGCAAGCCTTCCCAGGCTTAAAAGGTATGGATTTAGCAAAAGTTGTCTCAACCAAGGAAAATTTTGAGTGGCGCGAATCAAGCTGGACATTAGGCGAGGGGTTTAAAACCTTAGATACCGCCGATGAAAAGTTTCATGTTGTAGCCTATGACTTCGGTGTTAAGCGTAATATATTACGTATGCTTGTTGACCGTGGTTGTAAACTTACCGTAGTACCTGCACAAACTAGTGCTGCTGACGTACTCGCATTAAACCCCGATGGTATTTTCTTATCTAATGGCCCTGGTGATCCTGAGCCATGTACATACGCAATTGACGCGATAAAATCATTTTTAGAAACCGACACACCCATTTTTGGTATTTGTTTAGGTCACCAGTTATTAGCGCTTGCTTCAGGTGCTAAAACAGAAAAAATGAAATTTGGCCATCATGGTGGTAACCACCCAGTTAAAGATCTAGACCGCGATGTAGTGATGATCACAGCGCAAAACCATGGTTTTGCAGCCCAAGAGTCAAGCCTACCAAGCACGCTTCGTGCAACACACAAATCACTGTTTGACGGTACGCTTCAGGGTATTCATCGTACAGATAAGCCAGCATTTAGTTTTCAGGGTCACCCTGAGGCAAGTCCAGGCCCGCATGATGCAGCCCCATTATTTGACCACTTCATCGATTTGATGCAAGCGCGTAAACACTAATTTAACTGGAGTAATAATGCCAAAACGTACCGACATAAAAAGCATTCTTATCTTAGGCGCAGGCCCAATTGTTATTGGTCAAGCTTGTGAATTTGACTACTCTGGTGCACAAGCGTGTAAAGCACTCAGAGAAGAAGGCTATAGAGTTATCCTTGTTAACTCAAACCCAGCAACGATTATGACCGACCCAGAAATGGCTGATGCAACATACATCGAACCAATTCACTGGGAAGTAGTAGAAAAAATTATTGAAAAAGAAAAGCCAGATGCAGTCCTGCCTACAATGGGCGGCCAAACAGCATTAAACTGTGCACTTGATTTAGACAAGCACGGTGTATTGGCTAAGCATGGCGTAGAGTTAATTGGCGCAACAGCTGATGCAATAGACAAAGCCGAAAACCGTGAACGCTTTGACACTGCAATGAAAAATATTGGTCTTGAGTGTCCTCGTGCAGAGATAGCACACTCAATGGAAGAAGCTAAAGATACAATGAGCCGCATAGGCTTACCGTGTATCATTCGTCCTTCTTTCACCATGGGTGGCACCGGTGGCGGTGTTGCTTACAACATGGAAGAGTTTGAAGAAATTTGTGAGCGTGGTTTAGACCTGTCACCTACTAACGAATTACTAATTGATGAATCACTGATTGGTTGGAAAGAGTACGAAACAGAAGTTGTTCGTGACAAAAAAGACAACTGTATTATTGTTTGTACTATTGAAAACTTTGACCCAATGGGCGTGCACACAGGTGATTCAATCACTGTTGCACCAGCGCAAACGTTAACCGACAAAGAATACCAAATTATGCGTAATGCCTCTATGGCAGTACTGCGTGAAATTGGTGTTGAAACCGGTGGCTCTAACGTACAATTTGGTATTAACCCTAAAGATGGCCGTATGGTTATCATTGAGATGAACCCACGTGTATCGCGCTCATCGGCACTAGCCTCTAAAGCAACGGGTTTCCCAATTGCTAAAATTGCAGCAAAACTTGCAGTAGGCTACACGCTTGACGAACTTCAAAACGATATCACTGGCGGTAAAACACCAGCCTCTTTTGAGCCTTCAATTGATTACGTTGTAACTAAAATACCTCGCTTTAACTTTGAGAAATTTGCCGGTGCTAACGACCGTTTAACCACGCAAATGAAATCAGTGGGCGAAGTAATGGCAATTGGTCGTAACCAACAAGAGTCATTACACAAAGCATTACGCGGTCTTGAAGTTGGCGCAACAGGTTTTAATCCAATTGTTGCACTTGATGACCCTAAGGCAAAAGAAAAAATCATCCGTGAATTACGTGAGCCAGGTGCTGAGCGTATTTGGTACATTGCAGATGCAATGCGACACGGTATGAGCGTTGAAGATGTTTACGAGCTGACTAAAGTTAACCGCTGGTTCTTGGTTCAAATTGAAGACATTTTAAAAGATGAGGCAAGAATCGCTGAAGGCGGAATGGCTGGCCTTAATGCAGATTTTTTACGCAAGCTTAAGCGTAAAGGCTTTGCCGACCCGCGTATTGCTGAAATTGCGGGTGTGTCAGAAGCTGAAATTCGTAAAAAACGTCATCAGCTAAATATTGTGCCAGTGTACAAGCGTGTAGATACGTGTGCTGCAGAATTTAGTTCAGACACCGCTTACATGTACTCATCGTATGATGAAGAGTGTGAAGCAAATCCAACAGACAAAGATAAAATCATGGTTATTGGTGGCGGTCCTAACCGTATCGGCCAAGGTATTGAATTTGATTACTGTTGTGTACATGCTGCGCTTGCACTTCGTGACGACGGTTACGAAACCATCATGGTTAACTGTAACCCTGAAACCGTATCTACCGATTACGATACATCTGACCGACTTTACTTTGAGCCAATTACACTTGAAGACGTACTAGAAATTGTACGTGTTGAAAAGCCAAAAGGTGTTATTGTTCAATACGGTGGACAAACACCACTTAAACTAGCACGTGAGCTAGAAGCCAATGGCGTGCCAGTAATTGGTACTTCGCCAGATGCAATTGACCGTGCAGAAGACCGTGAGCGCTTCCAACAGTTAGTAGAGCGTTTAGACCTACTACAGCCAGAAAACGCAACGGTTACATCAACTGAAGAAGCTATTTTAAAATCAGCTGAAATTGGTTTCCCGCTGGTTGTTCGCCCATCTTATGTATTAGGTGGCCGTGCAATGGAAATTGTATACGACGAGGACGATTTACGTCGTTACATGACCGAAGCAGTTCAAGCCTCAAATGAAGCGCCTGTTTTATTAGACCACTTCTTAGATAACGCAATTGAAGTTGACGTTGACGCAATATGTGACGGCGAGCAAGTAATCATTGGCGGTATTATGGAACACATTGAGCAAGCTGGTGTTCACTCTGGTGACTCTGCCTGTTCATTACCAGCACATTCTTTATCGCAAGAAGTGCAAGATGTAATGCGCAAGCAAGTAACCGATATGGCTCTTGAACTGGGTGTTGTAGGCTTAATGAATACACAGTTTGCAGTAAAAGATGGCAAAGTGTATTTGATTGAAGTTAACCCACGTGCTGCGCGTACGGTTCCATTTGTATCTAAAGCCACCGGCGTTGCACTTGCAAAAGTAGCTGCACGTTGTATGGCGGGCCAATCTTTAGCGAGCCAAGGCATTACTAAAGAAATTATCCCTCCTTACTACAGCGTTAAAGAAGTGGTTTTACCGTTTGCTAAGTTCCAAGGTGTAGACCCTATCCGTGGCCCTGAAATGCGCTCAACAGGTGAAGTAATGGGTGTTGGTGATACTTTCGCCGAAGCATTCGCAAAAGCACAATTAGGTGCAAGCAATACTTTACCACGCGGTGGTCGCGCGTTATTATCTGTTCGTAATAGCGATAAGTCACGTATTGTTGAATTAGCTAAAATCATGACTGAGTTAGGTTTTGAATTAGACGCAACAGGTGGCACAGCCAAAGCGCTTGAAGAAGCGGGTATTAACGTTCGTCGCGTAAATAAAGTTTACGAAGGTCGTCCACATATTCTTGATTACATTAAGAATAAAGAATACAGCTATATCGTTAATACCACCGAAGGTCGCCAAGCGATCGAAGATTCGAAGGTGTTACGTCGTGGTGCATTGCAAAATAAAACCAACTATACGACTACCTTGAACGCGGCATTCGCTAACTGTACTGCTAACAAAGCAGATGACCGCAGTAAAGTGGCGTCAGTTCAAGAGCTACACCTGCGATTGAACTAAGGAAATGTACCAAGGCCTAATTAGGCCTTGGTGTTAAGTGAGAAAATATGCAAACAATTCCGATGACAGTTCGTGGCGCAGATTTACTGCGTAAAGAGCTTAACGAATTAAAAACAGTTACCCGTCCTAAAATCATCGCTGATATTGCTGATGCGCGTGAACACGGTGACTTAAAAGAAAACGCTGAGTACCACGCTGCGCGTGAGCAACAGGGTTTTTGTGAAGGTCGTATTCAAGAAATTGAAGCTAAACTTTCAAATGTTCAAATAATCGACGTAACTAAAATGCCTAACACAGGTAAGGTTATTTTTGGTACCACAGTAACTATTGTTAATGTAGAGACTGATGCCGAAGTTAAATACCAAATAGTTGGCGATGATGAGGCAGATATTAAAAATAACTTAATTTCTGTTAACTCACCTATAGCACGTGGTTTGATTGGTAAGCAAATGGATGATGCAGTCACCATTAAAACACCAAAGGGCGACGTTGAATACGAAATCATTGAAGTTGAGTACCTTTAATATATCCTCACTTTAGCGTTTACATAAAAGCCGATGTGATTACATCGGTTTTTTTATGCCTTTAATAATCTCGACTTTGTTTACTTTATTGGGTACGTTAGGTTGACTATATCCTAATGATTGAGAGTACTGATGTCCTTAATTAATTTTCCTGAGCCACTTAAACCTAATGATAATATTGCAATTTGTGCGTTTTCTTCAGGTGTTGATAATCACTTTCAAACACGATTAGACACTGTGCTAAATGGTTTAAAGTCGCAAGGGTATAAAGTAATTGAAGGTGACAGTGTAAGGCAAAATATCAGCGCTAAAGAGCGAGCTTTAGAGCTAATGCACTTTCTTACCGACGATAATATAGCGGCAATTATGCCCCCATGGGGTGGAGAGCTTGCCCTAGACGTTTTGCAATATATTGACTTTAACATAGTGAAAACGGCTAAACCTAAGTGGTTAGTGGGGTTCTCTGATGTTAGTACATTAGCATGTGTGCTCACTTCTCGATGTGGTTGGGCAACCCTTCATACTGCTAATTTAATGCAGCTACATCCAAATGAAACAGATCATAATTGTGTAAAAGTTTTTCACGCTTTAGCGCTCACCAAAGGCGAGCAATTTGAACAAGTACCTTCAGCATCATACCAAAGTAAATTAATTAATTATGAGAGCGACCCTGATGCGTTGTTTGAACTTACTGAGCCAACGCAATGGCAATGCTTAAATTACAACGATGCGCGTAAATTAGAAATAACAGGCCGGCTTTTTGGCGGTTGTTTAGACACGCTAAATTTGTTGCTTGGCTCGCCTTACCTCGATTTACATCGCTTTAAACAAGAGTATGCCCCAGAGGGCCTTGTGCTGTTTCTAGAAAACGCGGAGTTAAGCCCAACAGCCGTAGCACGTAGTCTCATTGCCTTAAAACTAAATGGCGTACTTACTGATGTAAACGGTATTATACTTGGTCGCAGTGCCGTTATTGATAGCCCCCATAAGCAGATTGATTATTACCAAGCAATAGAATTAGCACTTGGTAAATGTATTTTCCCCGTACTGTTTGATGCTGATATTGGCCATGTTGCACCTAATTTAAACTTAATTAATGGTGCAAGCTGTACGATTAACGCAGACATAAATGAAGGCAAAGTGATTAAGGCATCGCTAAGCACTAAGCTGTGTTAATTATTAAGTTTTATATCTAATGTATAGTTGAAAAGGAATCTTTAATTGAACATTACGGACGCTCATTACTCATACTTTTTAGGCAGGAGACTCCGTCACTAAGCTATTTTTTTCACTTCTCACATCGCTAGTTAGGTTAAACTGATGCGATCACTATAATTTAATAAACCCTACTATGGCTAAATGTGCCTCTAAGATAAACCTTGATCTTAGAGGAACGATTTCCTATTTACTGCCCGCGTTATTCGTGGAATTATTAAGCAACTAAAATGCAATTTATGCAGAACGTGTAAACAATTTTAGCTAAGGAGTAGTTATGTGGGATGAAAGGTATAACACTCAACAATACGCTTATGGCAAAGAGCCAAACGATTTTTTAGCCCAGCAATACAAACAATTACCTAAAGGCAGAGTTATAAGCTTAGCCGAAGGCGAGGGCCGAAATGCGGTATTTTTAGCAAAAATGGGTTATGAGGTTACTGCGGTTGATGGCTCGAAAGTAGGCCTTGAAAAAGCAGCAAAACTTGCAAAAGAGCATTGCGTAAACATTGAACTGATACATGTTGATTTAGCAGAATTTGATTTTGGAAAAGAAATATGGGATGCAGTCGTCTCTATTTATTGCCCTTTACCGAGCGCAGTTCGCTCTGCGGTATATAAACGTGCTGTAAAAGGTTTAAAGCCAGATGGAGTATTTTTACTCGAGGCCTATACACCAGAGCAAGTAAACTATAATACCGGCGGCGGCCCAGATGCAGATACTAAAACCTCAAAAAGCGATTTAGAGGATGACTTAATAGGGCTTAGTTTTGTACATTTAGAAGAATTAAAACGAGAAGTGTTTGAGGGCTCGTATCACACCGGTTTAGCATCGGTCTTGCAGGCTATAGCTAAAAAATAAATGTTATATAAGTTTAGGGCGCTTGTTATAGCGCCCTTTATTTTTATGGTTTAAACAAAGGCTAATTTTTCTTATCTGATAATTTCTCAACCAATTCAACTCGGCGATTAAGCTCACGCCCTAATTCGTTATTGTTTGTGGCAACCGGTGAATATGGGCCTGCGCCATGAGCGAGCAGTCTTGATTTTGACACGCCATAATTAGTTATTAGCGCCTTAACAACAGCATCAGCCCGGCGCTTAGAAAGGTTTAAATTATATTCAGCTGACCCTTTATCGTCTGTGTGCCCAACTACATATAAGCTCAGCTGTTTATTTTTATCTAATACTTGTGCAATGGTATCTAAAGCCTGCTTAGACTCTGGTTTAATACTGGCTTTATCATAATCAAATTGCACACCGTATATTGATGCTTTTCCTTTTTGCGCTAACTGCTCTAGTACTTTGTCGCTATTAGTTTCGATTAAACCAGTTTGCAATGGAGTGGTTTGCATAACCACGAGTTGAATACGTGAATGGCCTTGATAATTCCCTATAAAAAATGCAGCGTAAGTCGTTTGTTCATTAAGCGTTTTTTTCATAACCTGATAGCGAGGTTGCCTTGAGTAGTTATAAATTAATTTAACCGCTAAAACATCACCTAATTGATTTATATCTTCTCTGATTTTTCTTTTATTAGTATTTTTACTACATGAGCTTTTTTGGCACGAAAATACAGTTTCAAACCCCTCTTTAACTAATGCGCCAACATAGTTGTGGTAAATTTTAAGAGAGGATACGTTATTTACCACATAAGTAATCTGAGTTATGTCGCCAATCACATCAAGTGTTGGGATCTGTTTTGTTTTTTTATCTACAACACCCACAGGAATGTTAAATTCTTCGTAGTCTACTTGCTTAAAATCCTCAATATAACTACCTGGATAACGACTCAGCAACGGGTGATCTTGAGTTCCTTTTTTATCTTTTCTTGGGGCTTTATTACTATTTTTATGTGTTGTTGTTTTAAGTGCACTGAGATCGGCGGTTATTAAGCCGGTTTCAATCTCTTTTATATCTATAGTGGTTAACTGCACACCCGTTTCATTTTTATATTGCCCTACATAAAGAGCAACAGCAGCCTCAAGTTTGTCAGTGCCTTTGGTTGCGAATATATAATAGGGGTTTCTAAATGCACTACCAAGGTTAAAATAGCTAGATTTTTCGCCTAACCGCTTCTCATCTTTGTATCTATCACCTGAGTAACATTCATCTAGCGAACACATATAGTTAATAGTAAAGCCGGCTTTATTAAGTGCTTCTTGATAGTTTTTGGTGACCTTTAAAGAAGCCACATTTTTTATATCGTAAGAGTAATGGCTCGCAAAGCCAATAAATGAGTCAAAAGTAAATTGTTTGGCCTTTGTTTCATTGCGATTAAACTGTGTAACAAGGCGAGTTTGTTCACCTTCTAGTACCACTTTATTTTGTAATTTTGCACCAGGATAAGGTGAAAGAAACGGCTTAGCGTGAATATAAAATGCACTTAAGCAACAAGTGAAAATGATGACTAATTTATTTATATTTTTCATTAAAATTTCCTTTTTATATTGAAAGTATTCCGCGACTATAAAACAGCTGATTTTTAAAGTCATCCTACTTAACTTATAGTTTTGCTTCATTTATTTTTTTATCAACACAAAATACAGAGAACGGCGGTTTGAAAACTAAAGCATTAATAAGCTGTTTTGGTTTACGTTTATTTGATGACGATTGCTCAGAAAAATGAGAACCTTATTAAAGTCACTTACATAAATAAGTTATTGAGCCTTCCGCACCTAAATAATAAAAGGAAAACAATGAAAATAGATGACATCAGAGTGTTTGTGCCGTGTAAAAACTATCAACAATCGTGTGCATTTTATCAGGCGCTGGGCTTTAATGTTGAGCAGGCATCAGCTGATTTAAGTATTGCAACATCAGGTGAATGCAGCCTCTTTTTACAGCGTTACTACAACCAAGAATTTGCTGAAAATTTAATGCTGCAAGTGTGCGTATTAAACATAAATGAAGCCTTTGACATTATTAGTAAGCTCACTAACTTTGATATTCGCTTTGAAGGAATAAAACAAGAGCCGTGGGGTAAAGTGATTTATTTATGGGGACCATCAGGCGAGCTTTTACACATAACTGAATTTAATTAAAAAGGAATAATAATGAAAAAAAATACGTTTTTTGTCATTTTGATGGTTTTTGTTCTGACCTCATGTAGTGCGCTTGTGAGTAATAATGCAGGTAAAAATACGCGTTCTAGCAGTTTGGTTGACTTTCTTTATCCAAACGAAGATAGCCGTGCTACGTATAAACCAGAAATTCCGGTGTTGAAATTACCCGTTACAGTGGGTATTTCATTTGTGCCGTCTAAAGAGTGGCAAGCAAACGGTATTGAAAGTCAAAATGAGGTAGAGTTGCTCGAAAAAGTTAAAAAATCGTTTTTGCAGTACGATTACATTGACCGCATAGAAGTGATTCCAAGTACGTACCTTAAAGGTGGGGAAGGGTTTTCAGCGCTTGAACAAGTAGGGCGACTGTACGATGTAGACGTGATGGCATTGGTTTCTTACGATCAAGTAACGCAAACCTATGAAAATAACGCCGCATTATTATATTGGACCATTGTAGGTATGTACGTTATTCCCGGTAACGAAAATACGATTCAAACCTTCGTCGACACTGCTGTTTTTGATATAAAAAGTAAAAAAATGCTTTTTAGAGCACCTGGTATCAGTAAGCTTGAAAAAAGAACCACTGCTATTGGTATTGACGAAACGCTCAATGAAAAGTCACTTGAGGGGTTTAATTTAGCGGTTACCGATATGAGCCTAAATTTAGATGCGGAATTAGCACGCTTTAAAACGCGGGTTAAAGAAGAAAAAATAGCAAAAATAGAGAATAAAGATGGCTCAAGCAGTGCTGGGGCGTTTAGTGTGTTTATTCTGGTTTTTATATCGCTACTTCTTTTAAAGCGCAGATATGTAAATAACTAAACATCTACATAGTTAAGTCGCTAAATAATTAAATTTAAAACGCCACATTATTCAACTTATGCGGCGTTTTTTGATGGTGTTTAGCTTAATTTTTCATTAAAAAACGCTAAGGTACGCTGCCAAGCAAGCTCTGCTTTTTGCTCATCATAACGCCCAGTAGAGTCGTTATGAAAACCATGATTAGCGCCTTCATACATGTGCATAGTGTACTCAACATTGTTAGCTTTTAAGCTTTTTTCATACTCAGGCCATGTGGCGTTAACGCGTTTATCAAGTTCACCTAATTGAATCATTAAAGGGGCTTTAATATTTTTGTGTAAGCTTTCACTTGCAGGTGTGCCATAAAAGGGCACGCCCGCGCTGAGTAAGTCACTATCAACTGCGGCTAAGTAGTTAACAATATAACCCCCAAAACAAAAGCCTACGGCGCCTAATTTGCCGTTGCTGCTAGGGTGGGCTTTTAAAAATTGAGCGGCGGCTACAAAGTCGTTTTGAATTTTAGCTCTGTCCATCGTGCGTTGCATTGCACGTCCCTCATCATCAT
This sequence comes from Pseudoalteromonas sp. 2CM32C, assembly GCF_023161925.1. Lineage (NCBI taxonomy): Bacteria > Pseudomonadati > Pseudomonadota > Gammaproteobacteria > Alteromonadales > Pseudoalteromonadaceae > Pseudoalteromonas > Pseudoalteromonas sp. 2CM32C. The sequence continues at coordinate 96,472 of NZ_JALNTI010000006.1, forward strand.
TACCCGGATAGCCACCAAGCGGGAAAAGTACATCGGGGGCAAAAGCAATAAATCCTTTTTTGGCTAAGCGCCTTGCTACATCTTTTATGTAAGGGTTTAAACCACGGTTTTCGTGAATAACTAATACAACCGGCAGTTTACGTTCAATTTTGCTAGGCACCGCTAAATAACCTTTACCCTTACCATGCCCGTTTGGCGAATCAAATTCCTCGTAGGTAGCTTTAATATCGTCATCGTTAAACGAGACTTGCTCTGCAAGTGCGTAGTTAGGTAAAAGCGCGCTGGTGAGCACACTCATTGAAATCCCTAGTGCTGCAAGGCCACCTAGTTTTTTCATAAAAGTGCGACGGTCCATTAAACCATGGGCATATTCGTCGTACCAATCAAACGCTTCTTGAGGAATGTGATCTATTTGAGATGAATTCATGGTTTTCCTTAATTGTTATGCTTTTTAATATTAAGTACCTAAACGTATCGGGTATAAAAAACGAGCACTAATTTTACTATTTAGTGTATTTTTGCCGTTAACTATTAATAAGCAGACAGGCTATGATCAACCCCCATCATAAAATCTAATCCTACAAAGGCAAACGCTACAACAATGGCACCCAATAACATTAAATTACGGTTATTTTTTCTGTATCCAACAATGGTTAGTACTGCAAATATGATAAATAAAATAAGTTGAAATGTACCCATGGTTAATCCTTTAAGAAAGTAAACTGAGAGTCAAAATACCAGTGAAAAGGGGAAGTTAGCAAATAATTGAAGGTTATTTTTAACTATAAATAAAAAGCTCGGCATGTTGCCGAGCTTTTTTGGTTGGGGTTTTACTTAATTAGCTATTGGTCGTTGTTGGTTGGCCATCGACAATAGGGTGTTTACCACGCCACTTACGAATCATTCGTTTTGTATCTTCAAGTGCGACATACTGACACGGTATAAGAATAAGCGTAATCACGGTGGCAAATAGAACACCAAAGGCGAGTGATACTGCCATAGGTATTACAATTTGTGCCTGTAAACTCGTTTCCATAATAATAGGTAACACGCCAATAAAGGTGGTCACTGAGGTTAGCAATATAGCTCTAAAACGACGAGCTCCCGCTTGCATAACCGCTTCTTTTATAGGTACACCTTCAGCACGCGCTTTATTTACAAAATCAACCATAACGAGAGAGTCGTTAACTACAATACCGGCTACTGCAATGATGCCAAACATTGAAAGGCCGCTCATGGTCATTCCTAATACCATATGCCCAAACATTGCACCGACCACACCAAATGGAATAACCGACATAATGATCAATGGTTGTGAGTATGAGCGAAGCGGAATGGCTAATAATGCAAATATAATCATTAGTGAAATTGCAAAATCACGTAATTGCTCATCAGCGCTTTCCATTTCCTCTTGCACTCGACCAGCGACATTACTGGTAACACCTGGGTAATTTTGTAAAAGGGTTGGTAAATACTCGTCAGTGATTTCTTTTACAATGGCAAAAGGTTCAACTTTATCAGTATTAATGGCTGCCCATACATTAACTGTTCTGTTTGCGTTTTCACGGCGGATTCTGTTTACACCATCTACAATGTTGATTTGTGCAACTTCACTTAACGGCACTTCAACACCTGTTGGCGTGATAATACGTGTGCTGTGTATGTTACTAATAGAGTTACGTTCGTTTTCAGGGTAGCGGATCATCACTCTGATCTCTTCGCCTTCACGTAAAATACGTTGTGCTTCTAAACCGTAGTAACTAAAGCTTACTTGCGATGCAACGTCTGCAAGGGTCAATCCCATGCTGTATGCAAGTGGTTTTAAATCAAGTTGTACTTCATCGGTAGCGCTTTGTAGTGAGTCGTTAACATCGCCTACGCCTTCCATGCTTTGTAATTTAGTTTTTAATAACGAAGCAACTTCTTTTAGTTTCTCGGTATCTTTACCTTGCAGTCTAAAACTTACGTCGCCGTCATCTCGTCCGCCGCCAAATAAGTTATCTTCAATGGTCAACGTTTTAACGCCCGGCAATGGTGGCATTTTTTCACGCCATAATGAGCTAAGAGTGAAGGTATCAATAGGGCGTTTATCAGGTTCAATGAGCACAGCCATTAATTGTGCGGTGGTACGGCCACGAAGGCTTACCGAAAGGTCACGAATCATTTTTTGACCGTATTGTGCTTCAAGCTCTTCATCTACACTAAGAAGTACCGCTTCAATTTTTTTAGCTGTTTCAAGTGTTGCTTGCTCTGATGATTCAAGATTCATTTCTACAACCACACGCGGAAAGTCATGTTGTATTTTAGGGTTTGGTACAAATTTAACTAAACCGCCTGCAAACATGCCTGCGCTCATAATTAAAATACATATAAACCCAATAATTACGGTATAGCGATAATGAATACAGTGCCCTATGAAAGGCGTGTAGTAATTTTGAACAAACGATTTAAGGCCTTTATCAACAACCATACGCACCTTGTGCAATGGGTTTTTAGGATTAGGTTTACGTGGGTTCATTGCGGCAATATGAGCCGGTAAAATAAGTTTTGATTCAATTAACGAAAAAATCAAACACAGGATAATAACGACACCAATCGCTTTAGAAAATGCTGCGCCTGGGCCTGATGCCATAGCTTGTGGTAAAAAAGCAGCAATGGTGGTGAGTACGCCAAATGTAGCGGGCATTGCAACACGTTTAACACCACGGATTACGTTATCGAGTGAGTGGCCGTGTTTTTCTATTTCGGCACTGGCCGATTCGCCCACAACAATTGCATCGTCCACCACAATACCGAGTACAATTATAAAGGCAAACAGCGACACCATATTAATGGTGATATCTAAAAAGCCTATCGGCATGAACAAAAAGGCACCCAAAAAAGAAACCGGTAAACCCATCATTACCCAAAATGCTAATCTAAGCGGTAAAAATAATGCCAATACCAGCATAACTAAAACACCACCCCATACCATGTTATCGATCATCATATCGAGACGACCTTGCAGGTAGTAGGTTAAATCAACCATAGGGGTTAGTTTTACGCCTTGTGGTAATTTAGATTCTTTTTCGGCCATGTAATTTTTAAGTACTTTGGCAACGTCGGTAATGTCTTGATCTTTAGATGCTGCAATATCAAACATTAACGAATTTTTACCATTGTACTTTGAATATAATAAGCCTTCTTCAAAACCATCGTTAATGGTGGCTACATCGCCTAAATATATTTGTGCGCCATCAGCAAGGGTAATTAAAGGCAACTGCTCAAACTCATTGCCTTTATATGCTTGTTTTTCAACACGCATAGAAATATACCCGTTATCTGAACGGATTTGGCCAGCCGACATATTAGTTGAAAAGTTTCTTACAGCGTTTGATACATCTCTAAAGGTAAGCCCGTATTCACGCAGTTTGTCGGGGCTAATCTCAATGCCTATTTCATAATTTAAGCCGCTAAAAAAACTGACTAAATTAACACCAGGTAAAGCGAGTAATTCATCTTCTAAATCGGTACCTAGTTCTTTTAGTTGGGCATAGGTCATATCCCCATATAGCGCAATAAACATCACTTCTTGTTGAAACTTATCGCGCTGAATTATTGGCCTTTCCATACCCGCAGGAAACGAGTTTATAGAATCTACTTGGGCTTTTATCTCGTCTAAAGCTTCTTGAAGGTCGTATTTTTCTTCAATTTCAATCCATGCTTGTGCGTAGCCGCGATTAGAGTAAGTTATAAAGCGTTTAATGCCCTCTAATCCCTCTAGGTTTTCTTCAATTTTTATTGTAATGCCTTCTTCAACCTCTTGCGGTGCGGCGCCAGGGTAAACGGCTTGAACACTCACCCAGTTACTTTCAAATTGCGGAAATGCTTGCTTACGAATCGTTAAGGCTGTTAATAAACCGCCAACAAGAATAAAAATCATGATTAAATTTGCTGCAACAGGGTTACGAGCAAACCAGGCAATTAGGCCCTTTTCAGAGGTACTCATAAGGTGTCCTCTTTAAGAGCAAGCTGTGTTACTTCGCCTTGTTCGTCATCTTCATCTGTTTTAACAGCCATTCCTTCGCTTGGGTATTCTAGTGCTGAGGTAATTAACTGTTCGCCAAATTGTAATCCTTGATCGGCTATTACCATGCCATCTTGTTCACGAACAATATTTAGTGTTTTAAAGCTTAGAGTATTGTTCGCGTTTAAAATGGCAATTTGTTTATCTTTAACAAGGTGATGCGGGACAATAATTGCGTTATCAAGGGCTCTGCCCTCAATGGTTGCATTAATGTATGAACCAAAACGTAGTGGTTTAGTGTTATCGGCGTATGGCGTTGGCAGTTGCGCAACTAAATAACTCATGCGGCTTACTTGATCTATTACCCCTTCGCTTCGAACAACTTCGGCCTGCCAAGACGTTTGCTTGCCGGCAAATTCAGCATTAAGGGTAACAGTAGCACCAATGCCTCCATTGGCTAGGTATTGCATTTCGCTATCGGCTACAGGTAAACGTACTTCAGCCACCGATGTGGCACTTAGTGCGCCAAAGCTACTGCCCGGGTTTACTACAGAGCCTAAGCTTATTGTGCGTGCATTAATAATAGCGTCGTATGGGGCTTTTATATAAGTGCGTTCAAGGTTACGCTTTGCACGTTTAACACTGGCTTGAGCAGAGCGGTAACGCGCTAGCTTTTCGGCTAATTGCGGTTTACGTAAATAAAGCTCTGATGCAGTTGAGTCACTTGAGTCTGATTTAATACGTTCCCATTCAGCTTTTGCTACATGTGCTTGGGCGCGTTCTATTTCAAGGGCTGAACTTGCTTGAGCAAGGCCTGCTTGTGCTTCAATAAAATCGGCTTCGTAATCATTTGGATCAATTCGTGCTAATATGTCGCCTTGTTTTACAAATGCACCTTCAACAAATTCATCTGCTACGGAAATAACTTGGCCACTTACTTGTGCAACTAGCTCGGTACGGTCCTTAGGTTTTACAACCCCGTACGATTTTACGTCGAGTGTTATTGCATCAATGTTGACTGTTTGCGCAGCAACCAGTGGACGAGTATCTTGCGCTGGTTTTTCTTCAGGCGGGGTTTTCATATTTGAAAAGCCAATTGCCAGTGCAATTCCGGCAGCTAAAACTGCGATTGGAAGAACAATTTGTTTTTTAGTAGCCACAAGGCATTCCTTCATAAAAGTGGTGATAGGGCAATAATACGCAATAAAGTGTTTACAAGGCGTTTGAAGATGTAACAAAGCATTACATATGTGTATTACAAATAAATATTTGGCTCTAAAAAGGAGTCTGTATTGTTAAATATGTGGTTAATTTAAACTGAGGGTGTTATGAAAACAGAGCCAATGGCGTGTCGATTGGGCTGCGGTGCATGTTGCATTGCGCCAAGTATTAGCTCGCCAATACCGGGTATGCCAAATGGCAAAAAGGCCGGAGAACGTTGTATTCAGCTAGATGAGCGCAATTTATGTAAGTTATTTGGTGATGAGTCTCGACCAAAAGTATGCAGTGATTTTAGTGCCACAGTTGATGTGTGTGGGTCAACTAATGCAGAGGCTCTTGCGCTTATCACGGAGCTTGAACAATTAACTTAGTTGGTGTGTTCAATACACACATAGTTACATTTAACTACTACCGAGTAACTTTTTTAAGTTATTAAAAGCTGCGCTTTTAGAGTAGTCATTAGCTTAAAGTCTTTTGGCTTTTATTTTCCTCATTCATTTCTCTTTGTGCCATATGTTTTTTCTTTACCAGAATAAAACGAATACGTTTAACTTGATGGATGAAACCATTAAGTGAACGATTCACAAAGAGGGTAAGAGGCGCTTCGCTTTTAGAGCAAAGGCTAATTGAATAAGTCTTAACTAACCTATCAGATTTAATTTTTTTATTATGATCAAATCTGACAGTCGCATACGTGCCATGTATAGTCTTTGAACCTTAATAATCTATACTTTGAATTGTTGAGGTTATGTGCTCTTTACTTACGAATATTGTGCCATCATCATTTAATGATCACCGCTTTTCTTTCGAAGTATTGAGTTACTTTACTCAAAACGAATACTCAGGGCTTGCCTTACAAACGCTGTCTATATTTCTTTCGAAGAGTAAAGAATGCATAACAAATTTCAATAATCGGAGATTTGGCATGAATACTAAAAATGATAACTTTTCTGCATATGTTGGCCTTGATTGGGCAGATAAAAAACATGATATTTGTGTGCAGGTTAAAGACGAAGAGTCTCGGGCGTTCAGCGTAATTTATCACACACCTGAATCAATTCATGATTGGGTTGAGGGATTACATAAAAAAGTAAAAGGCAATATTGCTGTTGCAGTTGAGTTAAATAAAGGACCTATAGTATATGCCTTGCAAAAATATAGCTTTGTTACAGTTTATCCTATTCATGGATTAACCCTTGCTCGATACAGACAAGCTATGTTTCCTAGCGGTTCAAAAGATGATCCTTCAGACGCTGAATTAGCATTAGATATGATGTTCAATTATCCAAAGAAGATTACCCCCCCTCAAACCAAGCAGCGAGAAAACAAGAACATTAGCCCTTTTTGTCGAACAACGTCGATTACTTGTAGACGACAAACGTAGGCATGCGAACCGAATCATTAATGCTCTAAAGCAATATTATACACAGCCCTTAGAGTGGTTTCCACATAGAGATACAGAGCTATTTTGTAATTTTCTAATTAAATTCCCAAACTTAAATGAATTGAAACGCGTTAGAACAAATACAGTTGCCAAACTGTTAAACTCCAGAGGAGGGCCCACTGTTAAGAAGACCGCAGAACGCATTGCATCTATAAAGGAGGCAATTCCTCTTACTAACGACGAATCTTTAATTATACCTTATCAAACGTTTGTCATCGCATTGACTAAACAGATGTTGGTATTAATTAACAATATTCGAGAGTATGACTCACAAATAAACTCAATTTTTACCAGTATGGATGACGCCTCAATATTTGCTTCACTTCCCGGTACAGGCCCTTGCCTTGCTCCTAGGCTTTTAGCTGCTTTAGGGGAAGATAAATCTCGTTTTAGTAGCGCACAAGAAATACAAAACTATGCAGGCTTATCGCCAGTTACAAAGCGTAGTGGTCAAAAGAGCTGGGTACATTGGCGCTGGCAATGTTCTAAATTTGTCCGTCAGAGCTTTATAGAGTGGGCTTCCAAAAGCGTAGGGCAATCTTATTGGGCGGGCATTTATTACGCACAGCAAAAAGCGAAAGGTAATTCACACCAATCGGCAATAAGAGCGCTGGCCTATAAATGGGTAAGGATCTTATTTAGGTGCTGGAAAACAGGAAAAGCTTATGATGAATCAAAATATTTAAAAGCACTAAAAGAGAAAGGTTCTCCTCTTTTAGTGGTAGAAAAAGCTTGTTGAATGCCTCAGGGCGTGAAGCGGCCACTCATTACCTTAGTCACTTGTTAGCAGTATTATTAGTCATGTTTCCCTTCTGATTCAATAACATCGGGAGTATAAAGGTCACTAGCAAAATCGAATGTAGTAGTAGAGTAGTTTGGGCGAATTTTTGCGTCTAGAGGTTCTATAATGTTCAATAAAATCCAGCAGCTGTCGGGCCCTAAAACAACTCTCACAATTTCATGGTCAACTACTCCTGTAGCAGATAGTCTTTGCATTTTGTGAAATAGACCAACAAACTTTCTTCTAGAGTTATCGATCGACTCAAACTCTTCTAATTCCCTACCTTGAAGTTGGTCAGCCTTGTTTTTTTGAAGTAATGCAAAATATATTTCATCAAAGTTATCTTTTTTTCCAAACTTTGTTAACGTAATAATCGAATTGCGCATTTCAGAAGAAGATATTTCGTTCATAAAAGGCATAATCACTTCAAGACTAATAGCGTTTTTCTGGTGCGTAGCCATTTCTTGTTGTGCCTGCGTAGAGTCAACTATCTCTTTCCTTGTTAACTCTAATTCCTCCGCTTGTATTCTTAATGCTTCGCGTTGCTGCTGGATACTTATTATTACGGCGATTAACGCGAAACCAGAGAAAAAAGCACTGGCAGGTCCGAACATTCCCCCAACAGGAGCTACGACTTTAATAACATTTTGATCTGCAGGATTAATAAATCCCAAATGATAGAGTGCATATGGAGCCAACCCTAGCAATAATGATATCAATAAAGCAAAAATAAAAATTAAGAGCCAATACCCTTTATATTTCATTTAATTCTCCGATTTAAATAAAAGTTACTCGTTGCAATATAAGATGATTACACCTTTTACTGCTAACGCCTCGCTAAGAGGCACAAGATAGTTGGTTAAAATAAGCGACGCAGGAGCAAAAACCAACTGTTTTTTGTCCTTTTGAGCGACTTGTTATACACCGCTTTCACAATGTTTTGCAATGAAAGCCTCAATCATTGCATCAAACGATTTATATGCTGGATTGTGTGGATGAGTACGACCTATGAATACATTTTTATCGCTATTGTATATAGACAATGACTCTTTATATTTTATACAACCATTTACATAACTATTATCTGTAACGTAGGCATTGCCCATAGAAAATAAAGCTTTTGAAACACCCCAATAATCTCCATCCTCTTCAAATGCTTTAGCGGCTAACTCAAAGTGTTTAATTGATTTAGATGCCGTAGGATCATATTCATTGTGTTTTATATAAAAGTCTTTGTGTTCGCGGTAGCTTCTATTTTTATAAAACAACCCTAAGAAAGTATGAGCTTCAGCCACACCATAAATATTTTTTGATTTTTCAAGATCAGCGAGCGCCTCTAATCCAAGCTTTTCAGCCGCTAAACCTCGCCCCTGCGTTCCCATTAGTTGATATGCGTAATTTAGTTTAGTCATAGGATCGCTTGTATATGGAACTCTTGCCGCAGCACAGCCGAGTAAAAACAAAGTGATTAGTGAAATAATGGTCAGCTTCATGCCAAACTTTCCTTAGGTGTATAACGCCCTAATAATGGGCAAAAAATTGTTGGCTGAAATGTTGAGAAACGAAAACAGCCAACTGTTTTTTGTCCTTATTAATTAGCTTGTTAGTTGCCAATTACTCTAAATTTTCGATTGCTTTAATTACATTGTCATCCAATTCTCTAACCCAGACATTAGAACCTTTTTTGAAAAGAACGACCCTTTCCATTAAGCCCTCAGAAAACGAACAACTTGCACTGGATTGGTAAATTTTATTAGCAACCCCTTTTAGCGATCGCTCTGTAATTAATCTAACACTTTTTTGAACTGGTACAGAAATGCGAAATTCAATTAATTCGTTTTCTTCATTATCATTTAGCAAACCAGCCTCTGCTTCTGCGGCAAAGATACCTGTGACATAAGCAATTGCAACAACGTCAGCCTCAGCTACTTCCTTTTCAAAATCAAAAGGCGCTGGTCTGCATGCCAATGCAGGGAAACAAATGATGAAGAGTAAAAAAGTTAGAATCGAACGCATAATCTTCCTTGGCAACTAACATGTTTATAGCGAGCGAATCGCGCGTTCTTCTACCACCACGTCGCTCGTTTTTCTGAATTACTCATTTGTAACAAACTTCTTAACTATTTGCCAGAACTACTAAAGTATAGTAGTTCTGGTTTTTGCCCTTAAGTAAAAACGAGCGATTAGGTCGTTTTCCTGACTATGCAAGCAATATACTTTGACGAAATTGAAAAGTAACTGTTAACCACCGCTTATCGCTGTCTGTCAGATGAAGTCTAAATCTACTTCCTTAAACTCTAAGGTGAGATATGAGCTAGTACAGATTAATTATAAGCAATAGTTGGTTTACGTTTTTTCTTATTCATTTCCCTTTGTGCAATATTATTTGTCTTTGCCAGAATAAAACGAATACTTTCAACTTGATGGGTTAGCCCAACTAAAGTGAACGATTCACAAAGAGGGTATGAGGCGCTGCGCTTTTAGAGCAAAGATTAATTGAATAAATCATAATTATTATTTCAAATTTAATTTTTAGATTTTGCTCAAATCGGATATTCGCATATGTGGCATTTATAGTCTTTGTACCTTAATAATCTATACTTTGAATTGTTGGGGTTTTGAGCTCATTACTTACGAATATTGGGCCAGCATCATTTAATGATCACCGCTTTTCTTTCGGAGTAATGAGTTACTTTACACAAAACGAATACTCAGGGTTTGCCTTACAAACGCTATCTATATTTCTTTCGAAGAGTAAAGAATGCATAACAAATTTCAATAATCGGAGATTTGGAATGAATACTAAAAATGGTAACTTTTCTGCATATGTTGGCCTTGATTGAGCTGATAAAAAACATGATATTTGTGTGTAGGTTAAAGACGAAGAGTCTCGGGCGTTCAGCGTAATTTCTCACTCAACTGAATCAATTCATGATTGGGTTAAGGCATTACATAAAAAGTAAAAGGCAATTGGAATTCCCAAAGTTTGCTAGACACTTAATGAGTTAAATTGTAACTTCTAAAAAGAGGTGTTCTTTGGGCAAAGTCAAGCGTTATACCCAAGAGTTTAAAGAAGCGGCTGTTAAACAAATGACACAGCATGGATATTCAGTTGCGGAAGTCGCTGAACGATTAGATATTTATACCAAAACGTTATATCACTGTCGGATCCAGTTACCAGATAAATCTAAGTCCGTTCAATCATCTGATGAAAAATTGAATATCGCTAATTTAGAAGCGCAATTGAAACGTGTCACGGAGGAATGGGATATTTTAAAAAAGGCTGCAAGGTACTTTGCCAGCAACCCCGAGTAAAGTAAGGCTTCATTCGTGATCATCAAAATGAGTTTTCCATTACGATGATGTGCCGCCTTTTTAAGCTGCATCGCAGTGGTTTTTATGTGGCCAGGGCGGCACGTATGGTAGCCCTTGGATACATTCAGACTTGCGTGAAGCCTTAAGCTATGCAGCGTAAACTGTGTTCCTAAGATCATTCGACAACATCAGCTTAAAGCGCAAATAGGGTATAAGTGTCGCCATATTAAAGGTGGTGAGACATCGCGGATTGCAGATAACTTATTAGCACGTCAATATAACCCGCCAGCGCCGAATTAATAGTGGGTAAGCGACATAACTTACATAAGAACCAAAGAAGGTTTTTTATATGTGGCAACAGTGATGGATTTATTTTCTCGACGTATTGTGGGTTGTCGATGAATAAAAATATGAATAAGCAGCTTGTTAAAAACGCACTTTTGATGGCTTTATATCAACATCAACCGGAGGCTGAGGTAATGGTGTTAAGTGATCAAAGCAGTCAATACGGTAGCGCTGACTATTTCGTATTTATGAAAGAACATAATCTTGTGCCTTCAATGAGCCGCGCTGGGAACTGTTATTCTAATGCGGTTGCTGAAAGCTTTTTTGCGACAATTAAAAAGCGAATAGTTAAGCGTAAGATATACTCGACACGCGAAGATGCGAAAACTGAGATATTCAATTTATAGAAATGTTTTACGATCCAAAAAAGCGCCACTCACATACAGGCGGTGTTTCACCCGCTAAGTTTGAAGAAGCTTATTATTCTGAGTTAAAAACTGTCTAGTGAAAGCTGGGATGTCCATTCATTTAGCCGACCATCTGTGAGTAACGATAATCCGTATTTTGAGTCATGATTTAAAACATCAAAGTATCGTCCAGAATATCCAGAAAAAGCCTTCGAAGACATCGCTAGCGCAAGGAACTGGGTTAACGGATTTGTAGATTGGTACAACGATGAGCACTTGCACACCGGTATTAGGATTGTCACGCCAAATCAGCGTCATTTAGGCTTAGACAAAGTGATCCTGGCGAAGCGTCATCGGGTTAATGAAATTGCGAAATTACAGAATCCAAGTCGTTGGTCAGGAAAGTCTCGAAATTTGACAATCATCAATGAAGTAAATTTGAATCCAGAGAAAAAAGAGAAGTGCGGGCGGCATAAAATTTAGCTTGATGCGACAACTAACTTGAAAAATTCCGCTGGCGCTACACAGAGAAAAACAAAGTTAAACCCATAAATATTTACCAGCCCTTGAATCACTTCTCATTCACTGCTCGGTGGTGACATAAGCACTTAGCAACACACAGTGTTGGTTTAATTATTTAGATATATTGCTACTTACCTAAATAAAACATTTCTAAAAACTTAAAACTAAAAATACCTATTTAAAACTGCGTACACGTTTAACGACTATTTTATTACTCAAAATCGCCAAACATAAAATAACCATAAACAGCATAGAGTTTGCACCAGCTTGGAGCGAATAATCTACCGACGAATGCAATAACATATCAATAATCGCAATAGCACAGCCAAAAGCCACACCCTGAAACAACGCAGTTTTGCGCTTGCGCATAGTTGCCACACACAACCACAAACAATACAAAACCAACAAACCAAGTGCCGCTGTAGCAGGTATACCCAGCTCTACAGCAAATTGAATATAATCGTTATGGGCGTTGTCGTAATAGCCTGAATAAGGCTCCGACTGATACGCAGGGAACGCCGTGTAAAACGTACCGCCGCCCGAGCCCAATAAAAGCTTATCTAAAATAAGCGGTATAGAGTCGCGAACCACCTCGTCGCGAGTTTCAGACGCAATGCTTGTTTCACTAATACGCTGTTTTACTTTTTCAACATCAAAGATAGCGCCAATAATAATCAAATCAATGATAAAAAAGCTCACTATTAATAATTTAAACGCCTTAGGTTTATTGTTATAAACAAACAGCGCCAAAAAGCTTACCACCATTAACGCAATAAAAAAGGCCGAGTTACCCATGCGGCTGCGGGTTAAAATAAGCGCCACAATTATAATTATTAACGAAATACGCAACACTATTTTAGAGCTTAAAAGTATTTCGGCCCAAGCTCTAAGAGTTTGTTTTAACGTGTTTTTACCTTTACCGTTATTACGCTTTAACTCGCTTACCAATACACCTATACCTAAACATAAACACAGCGCCAAATAGTTAGCTAAAAAGTTAGAATACGTAAATGTACCAATGGCCCGGTCGGTATGTTTATAGCCAAAAATAGGGCTAACTATATCGGGCGATAAATTTAAGTAACTAGCATAAAGTGCCTGAAAAACCCCTGCACATATAACCGCGTAAATTAGTTTTTTAATGCGCGCAGCGCTATTACAGTAAATAAAAATAAGCCAGCAAAACAAAATCATAAAGCTGGTTTTTAATAGCATTTGTTTGGTTTGAAAAGGGTCAACGCTTACCGTAAACATTTGCACGGCGCACACCGCAACAACAACACCAAGCGCCGCAAATACAGGCCACGAATACAAAGGAGGGTACAAAGGTTGGTTGTTATTTATAGCACCGTAAATTAAGTGCGTTATAAACGTAGCGCTAATTAAAAGGCCCATAGCAAGTATGGCCCAAGGTCGGTAACTGCCTAAAGGTAAAGGGAGTAAAAATAAAATGCCACACAACAATACAAAAATTAAACGATTCACTAATTTCCCTATAAACGCTTGTTACTAATACTTAACCTAAAAACTGATTTCTAACTTCTAACTTTTGTATTTTAACTAACTTCTGAAAAATATCATCTAACCACTAATGTTTAACACATATTTACTTAACTGATATCTGTCTTTTAATAACTCAAAACTTGTATATTTCGCATTATTGCATATTTGTGTAGTACACATAACAAAAAAACGCAGCCAATTGGCTGCGTTTTTAAATTACAAACTAGTTTTAGTTACCAGTTTCTTCAGAAATACCATCGTCGCCGCCATTACCGCCAGCACCCGGAGGTGTTGGTAAGCTAACAAAACCAGGCACACGTGAACGTGCATTTGGGTTAGCATTATTATTTGGTGCAGCATTATCACCAGGAGTTTGGCCTGGTGCATTTGGATTTGCATTATTACCATTAGGGCCTGCAGCCGTTGCTTCAGAAGCAGTCGTTGCATCAACACCAGCAGTTACAGCAGCTAATGTAAGCGTATCGCTATCAATACCAGCAGCACTCATTGCGCCTAGTACATCAGCAACTAACGGGCTATCTGCGCCTACAGCAGCAACTGCATCGTTAATTAACGCTTCTACGTCTTCAGCAGAACAATCACTACAAGCAGCTTCAATAGCAGCAAGTAAGTCTGCTTGAAGTTGCTCTGGCGAAGTATCTGCAGTCGCATTATTTAATACGCTAACAAGGCCAGCGCTGTCTGCTTGTGCATATACAGGTAATGTAACCACTGCAGTGGCACCAGCAATTAAGCCAGCTAAAATTAGTTTTTTCATGTCTCGTCCCATGGTTGAGTGTCTAATTACAAAATCTTAGCGTATTAGGGCAAAAAGTAAACTCTTTATTTACGCCATTATTAGTTTTTACTATTTGCGAAGGCGGCATTATTAAATTGCCTTGTACGCCATCGCAGCCCAGTTTTTCAAGTGCTTTTAAAGTCTCAGGTTTTTCAATTAAACAGGCTAAAACTTTAATACCAAAACCGTGGCAAATATTATTTACCGTTTGAATAAAAAATTGGCTTTGGGTGTTATCTAGCAGGTCTTGTATGTAGCTGCCGTCAATTTTTACAAATTCAATATCTAAGCCTTGTAAGTACCTAAACGACGTTAAACTAGTACCAAAATGCTCTACACAAACATTAATACCAATATCTTTAATGGCATCTATATGTAAACTGGCTACATGCACATTATAAAGTAAGCTTATTTCGTGTAGCTCAAACAATAAGTTAGTTTTTAAAATAGGTTTAGTAGTCGCGTAAAGCGTAAGCCACTCTATAAAATCGGTAGAATATAACGCGGCTTTACTTAAATTAAGAGCAAACACATCTTTTGGATATTGCTCTTTAACGTTTACAAAATTGCGTATTATTTTTTTGTCGAGCTCTTCGGTTAAATTAAGTTTTTCGGCCATAGCAAATAAATGGCCGTTATTTACCTTTCCACCTTCGTGTATAAAGTGTGCAAACACCTCAAAATAGCACTGCTGGTGCTCTGAGTTAGCTTGCTTAACAGCCTGCACCGAAAAACTCACCTCGCCCGAATCAATAATCGACTGAATTAGCGCACGCCATTGTTTAACACTAAATAGGGTGTCTTTATCTACTTTATTGGTAGCTGCGGTTTCGCCAATGGTACAACCGGTATCAAGCGCCGAAAGCACACTCCCTAAGCTCGAGCCTTTTTCAACACTCACAAGCGATAAGTTAGCAAACCCGTTTACATGTAAGCTGTTTTTCTTTTGGCTAAAAGCATCGTTAATGTCTAGTTTGGTTTTATTTAAAAATGGTACATCAAACGGGGCCAGTGCTATAAACGTACTGCCATTAAGCTTAAAAAGTTTAGTGTTAGTTAACTCGTTTAATATATTTTGCAAAGTAGTGCTTACATCGTAAACGTGTTCGTCGCCGTCTTGGTAGCTAACGGTTTGGTTAATATTAGTAAGCGAAGGCAGGGTGATCATCATTGCGGTTATTGGCGCATCTTCAGTTATTGTATCAACCACTGAGCTAAAATGGTTTTCAAACGACCGACGATTACCAAGCCCAGTAAGTGGGTCTATGTATACTTCTTCGGTGAGGGTTTGGGTTTGCTTAGTTAACGAGTCAAACGTGCTTTGTAAATTAATAACCATATTGTTTATTGCTTTAGTTACTGTACGTAGCTCGCGTGCAACTGGTATTTGCTGGTTTAAGGTAAAGCGTTTACGCGTAACCAATTGTGCTTGGTGTTCTACGGCTTTTAACGGCCTAAACACCGTGCCTAAAATTAAAAACGCAACCGCAAGCGATCCCGCAAGTAATAAAAACGATCCGTAAAAGCTGCGTTTAGTGTGCTCCCAAAGCGTTAAGTACGACTGCCCAGCATGGCTAGTTACATTAAGTGTGCCTGCCATAACCCAGCCATTATTAAGCTCGCTGCTCATAGTGGGGGCGTTAAGCTCTACCGCATTAATAAACCACCCAGGTACCGACTCAACCCGTTTAGGGTTAGTAAGCTCAAATACCACATTACTTTGCATGTCGGTAAATTTAATTTGCTTATAATAGCCACTATCAAAAATAGCCGTGGCCATGGTTTGGGCAATCATTAAGTTTTCGTCGTCTAGGTAGGGCGAAATAGAAAGCCCCAAACTTGTGGCGGTGTCTTGCGCGTGGCTGCCCATTTGGGTTTGCAAATAGTGGCGGGTGGTTTGTACGTCGGTAACTACACGTACAAAAAACGAAATAACCGAAATTAAAATAATTAACCCATACACTTGGGTTTTTAAACTAAGTCCATTTTTAAAAGGTCGATACATAACTACTAGTTCCTTTAATGTTACTGTTGGTGGGTGCAAGCTCACCGTGTTCTATTCGTTGTAGCATGGTGTTCCAGGCCGACACACCACGGCTATTTTTTACTTTATTACCTAACCCTTTTGCTTTAGCTAGCCATAAACCTTGGCCGTTAAAGCTGTATATAGGTTTTAAATCGGACCGTTTATTAGCGGGTAAAAGTTTAGTATTAAAATTACCTAACACAAGCGGTATTTGGTTAGGCTCTTCAAAATAAATTAATACCATGTGCGGCTGGTTTACTGTTTTTTGCCTTACATACATTAACCGTATTTTATCTTCCGGTATGCCCAGTGCAATTAGCGTAAAGTATTTGGCTATTACGTAGTCTTCACAGTCGCCCATACCAACGCCTAAGCTTTCGAGCGGGGTGGCCCAGTAATCTTTTTTTTGCCATAGGTCGTCGTCGGTTTGATATTGTATGTGTTTATTAAAAAAGTCGTTAACTAAGTGTATTTGTTGCCACTCGGTTTTACCTTGGCTGCTATCAATAAAGCTGAGCCAATTTTTAATACGGGCGTAGCCTTCGTCGCCGTAATGTTGTTGTGCACGGTTTAGTATATCGCTGTTACGTAAATGCATAAGTGCATCTTGCGCGTACACACAAAACGACATAACAATTAAAATGCAAACACTTAAGCGCACATACGTTCCTTTAGTTAATAATCCCTAATATACAGCCAGAACAAGTATAGTATTACTACAGCAAAAAAGGTAGATAAGTAAAAAGCATTACTTAACACTACAGTATGGCGATTGTTATCTACTTTCGCGAAACAAAAAATTAACAAAAAGCAGTGTTAAAGGATGCTTTTATAGTTGAGTACATAATTGTGTTGTGTATAATGGAAGTTCACACGGTATGTGGAGTACGTTAAAAGGATTTGAGCTTTTGCTTCTCCTTTGTGATTTTATAATTGAATAAAAAATTCAAAAGGAATTAAATTGAAAGTTTTAAAAGCTGTACTTCCCGTTGCAGGTTTGGGCACACGTATGTTGCCAGCCACAAAAGCCATTCCAAAAGAAATGCTCCCTCTGGTAGACAAACCCTTAATTCAATACGTAGTTAACGAAGCAGTAGCCGCAGGCATAAAAGAAATAGTACTGGTTACTCACGCATCTAAAAACTCCATCGAAAACCATTTTGACACCAGCTTTGAGCTAGAAGCCACACTAGAGGCACGCGTAAAACGCAGCCTACTAGAGGAGGTGCGTTCAATAGTACCAAAAGACGTAACTGTCATTTCGGTTCGCCAATCGGCACCATTAGGTTTAGGCCACGCAGTGCTTGCTGCTAAACCTATAGTAGGCAACAACCCGTTTGCTGTAATGCTACCCGACGTAATAATCGACAAATACAAGTCAAATCCAAAAACCGATAACTTAAGCCAAATGATCAAACGGTTTGATCAAACAGGCCACAACCAAGTAATGGTCGAGCCCGTACCACAAGCCAAAGTATACCAGTACGGCGTGGTAGACCTAGCAGGTAAAAACATAAGCGCAGGCGAAAACGCCACCATTAAAAATATGGTCGAAAAACCAAATAACGATGAAGCACCAAGCAATCTAGCCATAACAGGGCGTTATGTTGTATCACCCACTATTTGGGACTTACTCGAATACACACCACCGGGTGCAGGCGGCGAAATACAACTTACCGATGCATTACTGCAACTACGCCACCTCGAAACGCTCGAAGCTTACCACCTAAAAGGTAAGTCGCACGATTGTGGCTCAAAATTAGGCTATATGCTGGCAAATGTAGAATATGCAATGCAATCAAGCCATATGGGTGATGAGTTTAATAAGCAACTAAAGCAAATGCTTTAATAAACTGGCGTTTAAACTTTATACGTGTGTAAATCATATAAACTCAAAATTTATAGCTGGTGACAGTGAACTATATAACACCTACTTAATATACGTTGAAGCATGGCGAGAGATAAAATGAAAATGTTACAAGCAAGAGTTACTCATTTAAAGCAATTAGAGGCTGAGTCAATTCATGCAATAAAAGAAGTAGCAGCAGGATTTGATAACACAGTAATAATGTGCTCTGTGGGTAAAAAATAGCATTAATGCTTAACTTATTCATTAAGGCTTTATACCCCTCACTAGCATATAAAAGCTACTAAAGTTTTTAAATGTATTAAAAGGCTATATGTCGATTGTTGGGCCACGCCCGCATGAGGTGGCCCATAACGAGGAATACCGTAAGAAGGTCGACTTTTATATGCTTAGGCATAAAGCAAAACTAGGTATTACAGGCTGGGCACAAATTAATGGGTGGCGGGGCTAAACCGACACCTTAATCATAATTACTAAACGTGTAGAGTACGATGCACATTATATTAAGCACTTGTCGTTATGGTTTGATATAAAAATCATTTTTTAACAATATTTAAGGGATTTAAAAATGCAAACGCTTACTAACCCCGTGAAAGGTTTACTATTAGTTGCAGGTATGGGAGTAGCAACACCCGCAATGGCAGAGCTGAACCCGGGAAGTGTTATGACTAAAGATGGCGCACAAATAACACCCACATTAACAACCGGTATTAGCAGTAACGATAACTTTTTTAGTACCCCAACCGATGAAGAGTCGCGTTTAATTTGGACTATTGCCCCAAATGTTGACGCACTAATAGAAGACGGCGTTAACTATTACAATGTTAACATTGCAACCAGCACAAGTTTGCATAATAAAGACAGCGCCGATAACTTTACGCAAGTTAATTTAAGTGCTGCAACCCATAACGAGTTTACTAGCAAGCACAGGCTTGACTTTAATGCCACAGCCGATTGGTTGTTTGAACCACGCGGTAGCGGTTTAACCGAAGGCCTAGGCGATGCCGTAAACGAGCTAGTTGAATACCAACAGCAAAGTATAAATGGCCGTTATGAATTTGGCGCCGAAAGCTCAAAGGCACAAATAGCATTTTTGGGTGGTTTTTTTAATAAAAAATACCAAAACTTTAGGGCTATTTCGCAATTTCGTGATTACGACAGAACCACGCTTGGTATTGTTGGTTACTACAATACTCAAGCGGCTACGCGTACCTTTTTAGAGCTAAAACAAGAAGACTACCGTTACGATGTTATTGACGCTAATGGTTTAAGCCGTGACTCAGACGACGTGAAGGTATTGCTTGGTATGGAGTGGGATGCAACGGCTCTTACATCGGGCTCGGTAAAATTAGGTTACCAAAAAAAGGATTTTGCCACAGAGCAGCGCGAAAACTTTAGCGGACTTAGTTGGGAAGCGGGCGTTACATGGCAACCACTTAGCTACTCGTTTGTTGACTTTACTACCAGCCGCGCCGCAAAAGACCCGCTAGTTGAAGGCGATTATATACGTGAAAGTGTATACCGCGCAACCTGGACACACGACTGGAACGACCAATTAAGCACAAGTGCTGGCGTGTCGTACACCGACGAAAAATACGTAGGTGAAATTGGCCGAAAAGACAAAACAAGCAATGCTAACTTTGCAGTAAGTTATACCACAAACAGTTTTGGTATGGTTTCGACCTATGTTGACTTTATAGATAAAGACTCTACGCAAGACGCGCTAAAATTTGACCGTATGGTTGTAGGTATTAACTTTACATTTGCACTAAAGGCTAATTAATGAAATTTGGTATTTTTATTACTGGTTTATTTATAAATTTAGTAATGGGTAATCTTGTGCATGCTGCGCAAGATTACGTTTTAGGTGCGGGCGATAAGGTTGAAATAAAAGTATTTGGCCAGCCCGACCTAGAGGTTACTGCACTTTTAGGTAATAGCGGTGAAGTAAGTTACCCGTTTTTAGGTAAAATTAAATTGGCTGGTTTAAGCACTACGCAAGTTGAAAACCTAATTACCCAAGGCTTAAAGCCCGGCTACCTAGTAAACCCAAACGTATATGTACAAGTGACTGAATACCGCCCGTTTTATATACATGGCGAAGTTAAAAGCCCTGGCGCATACCCGTACCAACCCGCGATGACAGTAAACCAAGCAGTGGCGCTTGCTGGTGGTTTAACCGAGCGAGCGTCCCTTGATAAAATATACATATTTAAAGAGCAAACAAAGCAGCAGCAACAAAAAGGTAATTTAAATAGCCAAATTGCAGCGGGTGATACAATAAAAATAGAACAGCGCTTGTTTTAAGCAATTGTTAGGGCAGTAATAAATGAACCAAATACACGAAAACTCACAAAGCGAAGAAGTAATAGATTTAAGCGCTTATTTAAATGTTATTAAACGTAATAAATGGAGTATTTTAAGTTTTTCGCTAATAGTAACATTGTTAACTATTTTGTTAACTTTAACGTTAACAAAGCGTTATACCGCAACCGCCACATTACTTATTGAGGCTGAGCAAAGCAAAGCGGTAAGCTTTGATGAAGTTTACGGGCTCGATTCATCTAAAAAAGAATACTATCTCACTCAGTTTGAGGTTATGAAGTCGGACAGTATAGCCCGTGAGGTAATTACTAAGCTTGATTTAAAAGCTCATGCAGATTTTATCTCTAAGCCTTCTTTTATTGGTGAAGCTACCGGTTTTTTTAAAGGGTTATTTCCTTTTTTAAACAAAACCGAAAAGCTACAACTTACAGAGCAAGAACAACAAGATTTAGAAATGCTTAGCTTGCTTGAGGTATTTAAAGCAAGACTGTCGGTTTCGCCTATCCGTAAAACACAATTAGTAAGTATAAGTTTTGAGTCGAGCGATCCAAAGCTTGCGGCCTTAGTGGCTAACACCGTGGGTGAGGTTTACATAGAAAGCCAAATGCGCGCAAAAATGGGCATTACTCAGCAAGCGTCTAGCTGGTTAAATACGCGTTTATTTCAGTTACGTGTGCAACTTGACGAATCGGAAGAAAAACTACAAGCCTACCGCGAAGCGCAAAAGCTAGTTGATATTGAAGGTATTGCAGGGCTTGTAACACAAGAGCTGGAGCAAACATCTGAGCAATTAGTGACTGCCCGTACCGAAAAAAATAATCTACAAAGTATTAACCGTGTAATAAGTGAATACGGTAATAATAATTTAGAGCTTTTAGGCAGTATGCCTGAAATCACATCGCACAAAGTGGTGCAAGATGTAAAACGCGAAGTTATTTTAGTTGAGCGTAAAGTAAGTGAATTAAGCGAAGTTTACGGCCCTAAGCACCCTAAAATAATATCGGCAAAGGCTGAGCTGGCTACCGTTAAAAGTAACTTAAACAAGCAAATTAAAGGGCTGATTACTGGTATTGAAAAAGAGCTTAACCGTATTACCCGTACAGTTAGTGCACTTGAGGCCGATTTAGTTAAAATACGTGCAGAATATCAAGAGATCACGCGTAAAGAAACCGCCTACAACCAGCTTAAACGCGAAGTAGAAACTAACCGTAATATATTTAATACGTTTTTATCACGCTCGCGCGAAACCGAAGTAACTAGTGACTTTAGCTCGGCAGCGGCACGTTTTACCGACCGCGCATACGCACCAAAGGACCCAAGTAAACCTAACAAAATACTTATTGTAGTATTGGCGTTTATAGCAAGCTTTGGTTTTTCAGTGGTAATGAGCTTTGTGTTTGATGCACTTAACGACACGGTTAAAAATAAAAACGACGTGGAAAATAAATTAGCCCAACGCATGTTAGGTATACTGCCGTTTGTAAAAGTGCCTAAAAATAGCACATTTGGTATACATGCCTATTTCGACGAGCATTACAGGCGTTTTGCAGAGTCGGTACGTACGTTTCGTACCAGTTTGTTGTTAACCCAGCTTGACCGTGAGCACAAAGTAATTGCAGTTACCTCAAGCTCGCCAGGTGAAGGTAAAACGACAACCTCTACCAACTTAGCAATGTCGCTTGCGCAAATGGGTAAAGTGTTACTTATTGACGCTGATTTGCGTAAACCCAGTATTGCAAAACGCTTTGATATACCGGTATTTCATCCAGGATTAAGTAACCTAATTGTAGGTACTGAGCAATTAAGAGAATGTACGCATATTGACGAGCAGTCGGGCGTGACTATTATGTCTAGTGGGCAAATACCGGGAAACCCTTTAGAGTTACTGTCGAGCAACCGTTTTAATGAGTTACTGGTTAGCTTAAAAAGTACTTACGACCATATAATTATAGATACGCCGCCTACTCAAGCGGTGAGTGACGCACTCGTTATTGCTCAAAATACTGACTCGGTTATTTATGTAGTTAAAGCAGATTTAACACGTATTAAAACTACTAAAGCAGGTATTGAGCGTTTGTTTGAGTCAAAGGCGCATATTGCTGGGGTTGTTGTTAACCAAGTAGATATAACCAAGTCGAAAGAAGAACATAATTATGGCTACTACGACTATTACGATTACACTCAAGAATCTGAACAGTCGTAAATAACGTTATTATGATAGATATACATTCCCACATATTACCTGAGCTTGACGATGGTGCTAAAGACTTAACAGAATCTTTAGCGCTTTTAACAATGGCGCAGGCCGATGGTATAACCCACATGGTTGCCACACCGCACATTCATTTAGGCCGCTTTAATAATGCGGCTTCGCACATTTACGACGACCTAGCTAAATTAAAACACGCCGCGCATGATGCCAATATTAATATACAGCTAGCAGTAGCCGCAGAAGTTAGGCTAGATGTAGAGCTTATGACCTTGGTAATGAGCAAAAAGCTGCCGTTTATTGGCAATGTAAATGGCGCTAATTATATGTTACTTGAGCTACCGCATTCGCATGTACCGCAAGGGTTTGATAAGTTTATTAATTGGTTGGCTAAACAAAATATTAAAACGATTATTCCGCATCCTGAGCGCAACCGCGATATACAAGCTAAGCCTTTTTACATAGAGCGCTTAAAGCAATTGGGTTGTGAATTTCAGTTAACGGCCTCTAGCATTGAAGGCGAGTGGGGCGAACAAGCACAAGCTATTAGCCTTGATATGCTTAAAAATGGATTGGTGACTTACGTTGCAAGTGATACCCATTCGGTTAAACGGAGGCCGCCTATTTTAAGTAAAGCAAAAAGAATTGTTAGCGATTTAATTGGAGCCGAGCAGGCTGAAGCATTGTTTGTAACTAACCCGCTTAATTTAACGGCGTCTTTATTTAATGAGTAATACTAGCAAGGTGTTTAAATACGTTAATGTTTTAGTGTTGACACTTATTACACTGGCTATTTGTTATACCAGTTTACAAAGTATGCGCGCTAATGCGTGGTACTTTAATGCAAAAAATACTCTGCAGGAAATTACGGGTAATAATATTGATATACAGCAGCTTAACTTAGCTGACGACGCTATAAGTTTGGCAAGCTCGCTCGACCCAATCCATCCGCATTATTTGCAGTTAATGGCGCATGTAAAGTTGCTTAAGTTAGCGGTTAGTACAAACCAGCCAGATGATATAGCTGCAAGTTACCAGCAAATAGAGCAGTTATTATTAAAGTCGGTAGCGCTTCGTGAAACCTGGTCCGAAACCTGGATTGCGTTGGCAAAGGTAGTGAGTTACCAAAATGGCCCAACCGATCGGGTGTACGATTATATTCAGCAAGCTAAGCGTGTTGGCCCGTATAAAATTGAGGTGCATTTAGGCGCTATAGAAATAGCGCTAATGAACTGGCAACAACTCCCTCCAAAATATAAAGCGTTGTATGTAAACGAGCTAAAATTGGCGGCTAAGCACGGGCATAAGTTTTCTCGTGCGTTCGATATTGCTAAGCAGGTAGATGCTTTGCCTATTTTATGTTTGTCGCTTAAATTTGGCGCTCATTTTGAGGCGGTCAGAAACAGCTGGATGTTTAAAAAACAGTGTAAATAGGTTTTGTTTTTAGGAAAAGATTTTAGGTGTCAGATTACAAACATCAGTTATTAAATCTAAAACCATACCCCCGAAATTAAAGCTAAATTGCTTGTAATTACTTGCAGACTTAGAGCTTGTTAACGTTAGAAGCGCAGCTTCTTATTAAAAGATCATTTGCACGAAGAGAAGTAAATGAGAAGACATTAAGACACTAATAATGTTTTCCTTACTTTATCATTTGATCACTTCTCTAAAGCGAAGCGTCTTTTAACCTCTTTGTGAAAAATTGACTAAACGTGATTGCTCAAAGAGAACAAAATTAGAAGCAAATGAGAAGACATTACTAATACTGTATTCTATAAGTTTGTTGTTTTATAACTTATCTAAGCTTATGATTTTATTAATCTATTTATGAATTTTTATTTGATTTTTAATATGTATATTCAAAAGCGCAAAAAAATGCCCAGAGTGATTTAGGGAAACTCTGGGCTATAACGGGCTCTTTTGAGCCTTGCGCTAACTAAAAACTTTCTAATTCATAGGGAGAAGTTGAAAGTGTTTTAAGTATAGTCAAAGCTCTTAAAATTACATATTTTTAGTGCATTTTTTATACTGCAGTTAATACAAACACTTAACTGTGTTGTACACATTTTATACGTGATTTAAGTATATTTACTCCCAGTTTATTAACTGGGTATTTTGCACTAGATCGCGCGGTAGTGAGTTTTTGATCTTATTTTTTTGCCATTTACCTAGCCCAATAGGGCAGCCGCATAAAGTTAATACCACTTCGCCTAGCTCTTTTGTAGGCTCGGCTAATCGAACATCTTTACCATTAAAGTAGTCGTTTGCTTGTTCGCTATTTAGCGCATACGTGTTGGTTTTACACGCATTGCCTAAAACTGTAGCAAACTCGTGGGTTAGCCTTACGCCATTTTTATGAATAATGCCTATTTGAATACCTAAGCGGGCGTATTTAATTTTGTTTTGAATGGCATCAAATCCCTGCGGGAATAACCACAGTTCTTTGTCGCGCTGCATTAATGTGCCGGGTAAATTTGTTAAACCAAAGTGTTTTTTAAGCTCGCTCATAAATGCAGTTGTTGGTTTTTTATCAAACTCAACAAACGGAAACGCGCCTTTTTTAACTGTTTGGTTTGGGTTGTTACAGCTTGCATGCTTTTTAAACTTGGCAATAAAAAAGCCTTCGCTGTCGTAGGTTTGCGGCCAAACGTGCAAATAGCCCTCGGTCGTTGTTGCTTTATCGGCGCCCGGAAATAAATCGCTAAGCGACTCGGGCGTTATAAACTCGCCAAATTCAGCAAGCAAATATTCGCATACTTGCTGATTTTCTAGCGGGGTGAGCGTACAGGTTGAATAAACAAGCGTGCCGCCGGGTTTTAACGCGTAAAATGCGCTTTTTATTAAGTCTTTTTGTACTTGGGCTATTTGAATGTTTGATTCGATTGACCAATTTTTTAATGCGTCTGCATCTTTACGTACGGTGCCTTCGCCAGAGCAGGGCGCGTCTAGCAATATGCTATCGAAACATTCATACATGTAGTTACCAAATATAACGCCATCAAAGTGTGAAAGCGCACAGTTACCCACACCCATACGTTTTAAGGTGGCACTCAATACTTTTAAACGCGACGACGAAAGCTCATTAGCAACCAACACGCCTTGGTTGTTCATTAGTGCTGCTAGCTGCGATGTTTTAGAACCCGGCGCCGACGCCATATCAAGCACGGTGCTGCTTGTTTGTATGCTTTGCTTAAGCGCAATAGGCGGTAGCATTGAACTTGCCTCTTGCACGTACATGGCGCCGCTTAAATGCAAATCGGTATTACCCAGGGCTAGGTTTTGTTCTTCATTACTTGGGCGCTCTAGCCAAAAGCCTTCGCTACACCAAGGAATTGGCGTAAGTTGCCAATTTTTTTGCTCGGCTTTTTTAATAAAGTCTTCAACGGTTATTTTTAATGTATTAACGCGGATAGATTTTCTGAGTGGGCGACGACACGCATTTATAAAGTCATCTAACTTTAAATGATTAGGCAGGTAGGTTTTTACGTCGTCTATAAAGTGCTCAGGAATAAAAGTATTGGCGTTCACGCGCTAGCTCGTACATTAACAATAAAGCGCGATTTTAGCATTTAAATAACTAAATTTCAGTGATAAAAATGCGCCCCCTAATTAACTGGCGCTGTCGACACTTTGTGGTTTTTAGGTATTTATAAACTATTATGATCATACTTTAGACTAATAGTGTCGACAATAAGGCTGTTTTTTAGCCTTTATGTTAGGTTTTAGGGTTGACATGTTTTTTTAATGCGCCCATTATGGTGATACAAATTGTCGACAATCTAAAAAATAACTTATGACAGACTCATTTTCAAACGAAGCGCCCGTTACCACAGCATCCGATCAGGTATTTGTAAATATGCGCCGTGAGATTGTTGAAGGCACTATTGCCCAAGGTAGTAAAATTTCGGAGCCTGAGCTTGCAAAGCGTTACGGCGTAAGCCGCGCAACATTGCGTGAGGCGTTAAACCGCCTTGAAAGCTGTTATTTAGTTGAGCGCAAAGCCAATGTAGGTTGCCGTGTTGTAGCGCTTACCGCAGAGCGTTTAATTGAGGTTTACCAAGTGCGTAGCTCGCTTGAGGGCTTGGCGTGCCGACTAGCTGCCGACAATATGGAGCCTGATGAAATTAAAGGCTTAAAGCAATTACTTAATCAACATTTACAAACACAGCGCGTTAAAGAAGGCGAGTCTTACTACCAAGAAGCAGGCGATTTAGATTTTCATTATCGCATTATCAAAGGCAGTAAAAACGCGCATTTGATTCACTTGCTTTGTAACGACCTGTATCAATTAATACGCATGTACCGCGTGCAAATGGGCATGGTGGGGCCGCGAGTATCAAAAGCGTTTGACGAACACTTAGCCATTATTAACGCGATTGAAAACCACGACGGCGAACTGGCCGAAATGCTAATGAAGCGCCATATAAGTGCGTCGCAAGCGAATATTCAAACCAAATTTGATTTATACCAATCTGAATAATTGTTTACTCACAAAGATTGGTATTGGCCGCTAAAAGCTAAAAGTTAAGCAAAATAGTTAAAGCGTCATATACAAAGATTAAAAATATAAGTTACTCCATGTAGCCACCGTTCAAAGAGAGGAAATGACATGTCAGCAGGATATAAATTTAAACAAGCTATTGCTAATAACCGCCCATTACAAGTAGTGGGCACTATTAATGCCTACACAGCGATGATGGCTGAAAAAATGGGCCACCAAGCTATTTACCTTTCGGGTGCGGGTGTTGCTAATGCCTCTTTCGGTATGCCTGATTTAGGTATGACAAGCCTAGACAACGTGCTTGAAGATATTCGCCGTATTACCGGTGCAAGCGATTTACCTTTACTTGTTGATGCCGATACCGGTTGGGGCGGGGCGTTTAATATTGCACGTACCGTTAAAGAAATGACCAAAGCAGGCGCGGCGGGTTTTCATATAGAAGATCAAGTGGCGCAAAAGCGTTGTGGCCATCGCCCAAATAAAGAAATTGTAAGCCAAGGCGAAATGGTTGACCGTATTAAAGCCGCGGTAGATGCCAAAACCGATAGCGATTTTTACATTATGGCGCGTACCGATGCGTTTCAAAAAGAAGGCTTAAATGCGGCCATTGACCGCGCAGCAGCCTGTGTTGAAGCTGGCGCCGATGCTATTTTTGCTGAAGCTGTGCACGACCTTGCCGATTACCAAGCATTTGCCAATGCGTTAAATGTGCCTATTTTGGCTAACATTACTGAGTTTGGCCAAACGCCAATTTATACCAAAGAGCAGCTAAGTGATGTGGGCGTTGAAATGGTGCTTTACCCACTAAGTGCGTTTAGAGCGATGAATAAAGCGGCACTTAACGTTTACACGGCTATTTTAAATGAAGGCTCGCAACAAAGCGAAATTGAAAACATGCAAACCCGAGCTGAGCTTTACGACTTTTTAGATTACCACACATACGAAAACACACTCGATAACCTTTTTTCATCAAAATCTGACAAATAATAATTATTAAATTAGACAACACACAAATTTAAGATAGGAGAAGATCATGGTAGATAAAGCATTAGGCGGCGCAGGCTTACGCGGACAAGTAGCAGGCCAAACGGCATTATGTACAGTTGGCCAAAGTGGCTCGGGCTTAACGTATTGTGGTTACGATATTAGCGAGCTGGCTGAAAAAGCGCAGTTTGAAGAAGTGTCGTTTTTACTTTCACGCGGTGAGTTACCTACATCTAGCGAGCTGGCTGAGTACAAAGCAAAATTAAAAAGCTTACGTGGCTTGCCAGATGCACTTAAAACCGTGCTTGAAAATATTCCTAAAGACGCGCACCCAATGGATGTAATGCGTACAGGTTGCTCTATGTTGGGTAACCTTGAAATGGAACTTGATTTTAGCCAAGCAAACGATGCGATTGACCGCATGGTTGCAGTGTTCCCAAGTATTATTTGTTACTGGTACCGCTTTTCACACGATGGTGTTCGTATTGAAACACAAACAGACGACGATTCAGTAGGCGCACACTTTTTAACGTTATTACACGACAAAGCACCAAGCGAGTTGTTTGCGCAAGTAATGAATGTGTCGCTTATTTTATACGCAGAGCACGAATTTAATGCCTCTACATTTACAGGGCGCGTATGTGCTTCTACCTTGTCTGATATTCATTCGTGTGTAACGGGTGCGATTGGTACGTTACGCGGGCCATTACATGGTGGTGCAAACGAAGCTGCAATGGATATGATTGAAGGCTTTACTAGCGCAGAGCATGCTGAGCAAGAAGTAATGGGTATGCTTGAGCGTAAAGATAAAATTATGGGCTTTGGCCATGCTATTTACCGTGAGTCGGACCCGCGTAATGTAATTATTAAAAAGTGGTCTGAAAAACTAGCAGCAGAGGTCGGCGATGATGTACTTTACCCGGTTTCTGTTCGTTGTGAAGAAGTAATGTGGCGCGAGAAAAAGTTATTTTGTAATGCTGATTTTTTCCATGCATCGGCTTATCACTTTATGGATATTCCCACTAAGTTGTTTACGCCAATATTTGTAATGAGCCGCGTTACTGGTTGGACAGCACATGTTAAAGAACAACGTGCTAATAACCGTATTATTCGCCCAAGTGCAGATTACACAGGGCCAGACGCACGCAGCTATACGCCAATTGAATCAAGAGGCTAATTAGTTAGCATTTAAGGTGAGCCTAGCTCACCTTTTTGCCTTTTTATTTCCCGTCACTTATTAGCGAATTTTTATTATGACCATAATTAACAACACTCAGTACCGCAAACCGCTTGCGGGCTCAAATGTAGATTACTACGATACCCAAGCCGCTGTTGATGCCATTAAACCAGGCGCTTATGCTACTCTCCCTTATAGCTCGCGTGTATTTGCAGAAAACTTAGTACGCCGCTGCGATCCTGCCATGCTTACCGATGCACTTAGCCAAATAATTGAGCGTAAACAAGATTTAGATTTTCCGTGGTATCCGGCGCGTGTGGTGTGCCACGATATTTTAGGCCAAACGGCCCTTGTTGATTTAGCAGGCTTGCGCGATGCCATTGCGGCTAAAGGTGGCGATCCGTCTAAAGTTAATCCTGTAGTACCAACGCAGTTAATTGTTGATCATTCGTTAGCGGTTGAACATGCAGGGTTTGATCCTGAGGCATTTGAAAAAAACCGTGCTATTGAAGACCGCCGAAACGATGACCGTTTTCATTTTATAAACTGGACTAAAACCGCGTTTAAAAATATTGATGTGATCCCGCCAGGTAACGGCATTATGCATCAAATTAACCTTGAAAAAATGTCGCCTGTTATTCAAAACCGCGATGGTATTGCATTCCCCGATACGCTAGTAGGTACCGACAGCCACACCCCGCATGTTGATGCATTAGGTGTTATTGCTGTGGGTGTAGGCGGGCTTGAAGCTGAAAGCGTTATGCTTGGCCGCGCGTCGTACATTCGTTTACCCGATATTGTAGGCGTAGAGCTTACGGGTACTCGCCAGCCTGGTATTACCGCTACCGATATTGTGTTGGCGATTACTGAGTTTTTACGCGAGCAGCGTGTTGTATCGACCTATTTAGAATTTTACGGCGAAGGCGCCGATGCTTTAACGCTTGGTGACAGAGCAACTATTTCAAACATGACGCCAGAATTTGGTGCGACTGCGGCGATGTTTTATATCGACGATAAAACAATAGACTATTTACGTTTAACAGGGCGCGATGAAGAGCAAATAGCCCTTGTAGAAAACTACGCTAAAACGGCTGGTCTTTGGAGCGATAGCTTAAAAACCGCAAAATACGAGCGTGTTTTGACCTTTGATTTATCAAGCGTTGGCCGCAATATTGCGGGGCCTTCTAATCCACATCGTCGTGTTTCAACCAGCGATTTAGCGAAAGAAGGTATTTCGGGCGTTGTTGAAAACGAAGAAGGCTTAATGCCAGACGGTGCGTGTATTATTGCGGCAATTACCAGCTGTACTAATACTAGCAACCCGCGCAATGTAATAGCTGCAGGTTTGTTAGCGCGTAATGCGAATGCAAAAGGGTTAATGCGCAAACCTTGGGTTAAAACGTCGTTAGCGCCGGGCTCTAAAGCCGTGCAATCGTACCTTGAAGACGCAAACCTATTGCCAGAGCTTGAGCAGCTTGGTTTTGGTATTGTTGGCTTTGCGTGTACTACCTGTAACGGTATGAGTGGGGCGCTTGACCCTGTGATTCAAAAAGAAGTGATAGATCGCGATTTATACACAACGGCTGTGCTTTCGGGTAATCGTAACTTTGACGGGCGTATTCACCCTTATGCAAAACAAGCCTTTTTGGCATCACCGCCTTTGGTTGTAGCTTATGCTATTGCGGGTACGATTCGTTTTGATATTGAAAAAGATATTTTAGGACAAGATCAACAAGGTAATGATGTAACGCTTAAAGATTTATGGCCAACCGATGAAGAAATAGATGCGGTAATTCAGCAAAGCGTTAAGCCTGAGCAATTTAAAAAAGTGTACGAGCCTATGTTTGACTTAACCGTAGATTACGGTGAAGACAACGACCCACTTTATGATTGGCGAGCGCAAAGTACCTATATTCGCCGCCCGCCTTATTGGGAAGGAGCACTTGCTGGTGAGCGCACCATGAGTGGTATGCGTGCATTAGCAGTATTGGGGGATAACATCACAACGGATCATTTATCACCCTCTAACGCAATTATGGCAAGCAGTGCTGCGGGCGAATACCTCACTAAAATGAATGTACCAGAAGAAGACTTTAACTCTTATGCAACGCACCGCGGCGATCATTTAACGGCGCAGCGCGCCACGTTTGCAAACCCTAAATTACTTAACGAAATGGTACTTGATGAAAACGGTGACGTTAAGCAGGGGTCTTACGCGCGCATAGAGCCAGAGGGTGAAAACACGCGCATGTGGGAAGCAATCGAAACCTACATGCAACGTAAACAACCACTTATTATTGTGGCCGGTGCTGATTACGGGCAAGGATCGTCGCGCGATTGGGCGGCAAAAGGCGTAAGGCTTGCCGGTGTTGAAGTTATAGCTGCTGAAGGCTTTGAGCGTATTCACCGTACTAATTTAATTGGTATGGGCGTTTTACCACTTGAGTTTGCACCAGGCACGACACGTAAAACATTAAACCTTGATGGTAGTGAAAGCTACGATGTAAAAGGCGCACCAGCACCGGGCGCCACTTTAGAGCTTGTGATCACCCGTAAAAATGGTGAAGTGCTGACTGCAGCAATGAAATGCCGATTAGATACTCAAGAAGAGCTTTCTATTTATGCTGCTGGTGGTGTATTACAGCGTTTTGCTCAAGACTTTTTAGAAGCGACAAACGCGTAATAAGGATTTAAAAATATGTTTAAACCACAAATAAAAGTGCCCGCGACCTACATGCGTGGCGGCACGAGTAAAGGTGTGTTTTTTAATTTAACCGATTTGCCAAAGCCTGCCCAAGTGGCAGGTGAGGCGCGCGATAATTTATTACTTCGTGTTATTGGTAGCCCCGATCCTTATGGTAAACAAACCGACGGCATGGGCGGTGCAACATCAAGCACCAGCAAAACGGTTATTTTAAGTAAAAGTGAGCAAGCCGATCACGATGTTGATTACTTGTTTGGGCAAGTCGCAATTGATAAAGCGTTTGTTGATTGGAGCGGTAACTGCGGTAATTTAACCTCTGCCGTGGGGGCTTTTGCAATTAGTAATGGCTTAGTTGATAAAAACCGCGTGCCCGATAATGGCATAGCTATTGTGCGTGTTTGGCAGGCTAATATTAAAAAAAGCATTTTAGTGCATGTGCCTATGACTAATGGCGAAGTGCAAGAAACCGGTGACTTTGAGCTTGACGGCGTGACGTTCCCTGCAGCAGAAGTAAAGCTTGAGTTTGTAGACCCTGCTGATGGGGATGGTGCTTTATTTCCAACAGGTAATGTTGTTGACGATTTAGAGGTGCCAGATGTTGGTACGTTAAAGGCGACGATGATTAATGCGGGTATTCCAACTATTTTTATTAATGCTGAAGATATTGGTTATACCGGCACTGAGCTGCAAGACGACATTAATAACGATGACGCTGCGCTTAAAAAGCTTGAAACAATTCGTGCTTATGGCGCTGTTAAAATGGGCTTAATTACTAATATAAATGAAGCACAAGCGCGCCAGCATACACCTAAAGTTGCGTTTGTTGCTAAGCCTGTGGCGTATAACGCATCAAGCGGTAAACACATTGTTGCTGGCAGTATTAATTTATTAGTACGTGCTATGTCGATGGGTAAATTACATCATGCCATGATGGGAACAGCCGCCGTTGCAATTGGCACCGCAGCAGCAGTTGACGGTACGTTAGTAAATATGGCTGCTGGTGGTGGCGCATTGAGTGAAGTGAATTTTGGTCACCCCTCGGGCACGTTAAAAGTAGGCGCTGAAGCTAAAAAGATTAATGGAGACTGGCAAGTTACTAAAGCGAGTATGAGCCGAAGCGCCAGAGTATTGATGGAAGGGGTTGTAAGAGTTCCCTTTTAATAATTTTTTACTGCATTATTAACTTTGTGAAATTAAAAGACCCTTTTAGTCAGTTAGGGTTAACGTAACAATATTAATAATGCAGTAACAATTAAGCAGGATTTTAAAATAAATAAAAAACAAGGGATTGGCTTTCCTGGTTCTAAAGGTTTACTTTCAATTAAGAGCTCAGTTCTTTTGGGTTGCTTTATCTCCGTTCTGCATTTATTTTTAATGTTCTGTCGCAAATACTTGAAGAAAAAATTTAACAAACTAAATTTAATGTAATAATCAATCAATAAACACGATATATTATAAACCAACATGTTGGTTTTTTGTGGCTGTAACCTAGGTTATTGAATTTAATTAAGGCCTATAAAAATTAAAACATGGCGTTAAACTAAAATTACATCATTTTATATGTATAAATATGTAGCAACAACTCATAGCTTAATGGTACTTTTAAAGTTCTAGTAACAAAGGTTAGATTATTGTGCTTGTTTACATTTTTTGTAAACGACTAATATACTTTCCCAAGTTTAACCAAACTTTTTCAGATACTTATTTCATGGCTATCAAGGAGAAATAAATGGCGAAGCGTATGATCAAATTTACACCAATAGCGGCATCAGTTGCACTCACACTCGGCTTAACGGCGTGTGGTTCTGACAACGATGGCAATAACTATGTTGCACCACCACCACCTGTTGAGTCTTTTAGCTCAGAAGACACAGCTTTATTTAACGTAGAAGTTACAGGTAAAGCGGTTAAAGGTGCGATGATGAACGCGGTGGTTAGCGTTTCAACATTAGATGCAACTGGTGAAATGGTTGCAGTACCATTTCGTTTAGCAGCATCTGCGGAAGCTGAAACATTCTCTGCTGAAGAGTCAACTCAAGCAGCTGCAGATGCAGCAGTTGCTGCAAGTATTTTAGCAGCAAACCCAGACGCTGTTTTAACAAATGAGAGTGGCCGTTACAGCGTTTACTTAGAAAATGACTTTTCAGGTCCTGTATACATTACTGTTAAAACATCAGCAGAAGGCGACGATAGCTACCTACGTTGTGATGCATACTTAGGTTGTGGCACTTACGACGAAGCACCAGCAGAAGATGATGTTAACGATGGCGATACAGCAATTGAGTTTGGCGAATGGTATAAGACAGACCTAGAACTTTCTGTTGTTAAATTTGTGCCAGCGGTTGAAGCTGATGCATCTGGCGCAAGTGGCGTTTTTGGCGATGCAAACGTAGCGCGTTCACTTAGAGCAAACGCGACTTTCTTAACAACACTTGTTTCACAACTTTTAATTGATGCTGGCGAAGGTGTTGATGCTGCAGGTATTGCAAATTCAAGTGTTGACGTACTAGTTCAAGTTTTAGGCCCAGACACAGCACTTTTACTTACTTCTTTATTGGGTGATGTATCTATCGGCGGTGCAACTGATTTGGCTGACGTAGATGGTGAAGAAATGCTAAACGATGGTACTTTATCGTTAGCTCAACTTGCTTCATCTATTCAAGGTCTTGCTGATATTAACGGCAATATGA
This sequence comes from Pseudoalteromonas sp. 2CM32C, assembly GCF_023161925.1. Classification (NCBI taxonomy): domain Bacteria; kingdom Pseudomonadati; phylum Pseudomonadota; class Gammaproteobacteria; order Alteromonadales; family Pseudoalteromonadaceae; genus Pseudoalteromonas; species Pseudoalteromonas sp. 2CM32C. The sequence goes on from NZ_JALNTI010000006.1 coordinate 131,238, forward strand.
CAAAACTTATTGCTGGTATTAAAGCAGGTAAAGTAACAGGTAGTGACGATGCAGACATCGCTGCACTAGCAACTGCATTACAACAAGCTGCTACAAATACAGCTAATATTTTCTTTGCAATAGCAACTGGTGAAGAAAGCGATATTGAAGCTGCTCTTGCGGCTGCATTTGCTGTAAACAATCCAGATGCGACTGACGCTGAAAAAGCTGCATTTGCTGCGCAATCAACCGGTATTGCTAAAAAAGCGAAAGCTGCAAAAGATAAAGCCGTTAAAAGTGGTGCAGCAAGTGATGCTGGTTTAGCTAATGCTGCTGAGAAATCTAAAAAAGCACTTGAGAAAATTGGTTGTACTGACGATTGTACAGTAGGCAATGGTTTCTACATGCAACTTGCAGCCAAAGTAACTGCTGCGGTAACTATTGCAGAAGCTGATTTAGTTTCAATCCAAGAGTCAGTAACTACTGCAGAAGCTGATTTAGTTGAAGTACAAGCAAAAGGTGGAGACACTGTAGTTGACGCAGACACAGCTGTTGCGTTTGCAAATGCAGTTGAGTTACTTGTGAATAAAGCTGCAGTAGCTGATTTAGCCGGTGAATCGAATGCATTGTTTGTTCAGTCTCAAGGTTTAGTATCTGTAGCTACATTACTTGTGGCAAATAGTTCTGATTACCAACAGATTTTAGATGATGCAGACGCGTTAGTAACAGGTTCTTCAGCTGAAATTGAAAAAGTTGCAACGTTTAACACAGAACTTGCATTACTTGTTACTGAAGCTGAAGAAAAGCTGGTTGAGTTTGAGGCAGAAGTTGCAGCAGCAGCTGCCCTTGCTACAGAAACAAACGAATTAGCGCAAGCGGCTGAAACGGCTGCAATGACTGCTGAAACAGCATCAACAACTGCGCTTACTGATGCTGAAAATGCAATGGTAGACAACGCTGATAATGCAGCCGCTGCGTTAGTACTAGCTGATGCTGCTATTGTTGCGGCTTCTGACTTTGCTGCAAGTGTTGACGCATTAGAAGTTGCTATTGCTCAAGCATTAGCTGCTGCAGAAGCTTACTTAGCTCTAGATGCTGACAGTGCCGATGCACAAGAATTAATTGATGCTGCAGAGGCAATGGCTGTTACAGCTGCTGCTAAAGCTGAGCTTGCATCAGAGCAGTTTGCTACAGCATATGCTCTACAATTAACAGCGCAAGAAGCGATTGCTAAGTTTGAAGTACTTGTATCTGTTAAAGCAACATCAGAGTCACTTAGCACAATGACTGTACTTACAAGCACTGGTGGAGAAGCGGTTCTTGATGCAGCTGACGTGTTAGGTGATGTAATTAACGAACTTGCTGATATGGGGAATGTGGGTGAAGGTACATCTACTCGTCAACCTAATTGGACTTATGCTTACAGCTTAGACGATTTAATACTGATACTTAACAATGAAACCACAGGTGAAAAGATTAACGCATTTGCATCTTACCAAGGTGATCAGTTAGTTGTTGCTTGGGGCGCTACGTTAGTTGGCGGTGATGCTACGGTTGAGCTAGTGACTGCAGATTCGCAAGCAAACGCACTTACAGATTGTGTTGATTTTGCAGCAGGTACTATTGATGAGACTCAAATTGATTCTTGTTTAATATTTACTTTTGACGGTGAAGTTGATGCTGACACAGTAGATGATGCTGAAATCGTTAACACTGAAGCTTGGAACCACGTGACAATTACGGACGGTGATTCTGGGTTTACTGGTATGTTAAACGTAACGGCTAATGACGCGACTGACATGGGTACTGTTACTCTTGAAGGTATGTCTGGCGACCTAGACTTTAAAGTTATGGGAACGGTTGACGCAAGCGGTGATGAAGATCAAAGCATGTTAGATGTAATGGTTAAAGGTGACGCAGCAATGGGTTACACATTATCTCTTATGGGTGCTGAGTCTACAGGTTACACTGGCGACGTTAAAGCTATGTACAATGGCATGATGATGTCGTTTGGTACTGCTACTAAAGTTACTAATGGGCTTTCAATCTCTTACATTGATGGTGTAACAATGGATTACATTGATGTTGATTTTATTGACTCAAGCAAGTAATTTTTAAACTATTAAAGGGAAAAGCACATAGCTTTTCCCTTTTTTTATTGAAAGCGATTAAATTATGAAAAAAAAAATTCTTTTGCTAGGATTTTCATCAGCTCTACTATCTCCACTTGCATCCGCTAATAATCAGTTTCAAGTTTTTACTCATTTTGACGCAGAAATCTATACCGAAGCGCAACCAGTTCAGGCATTTGTTGATGACTTTGATGCGCCGCTAACCTCGGGTGACAGTGCATTCACGTACAATATTTTTGAAGTTGGTGTTGGGTACGGTAATTTTAAAGTTGGTTTACAAAGTCGCTTTGACTACGTACTAAATTTTGATCCAGATACGGCAAAATACACTCACATTGAAAAAAATGATTTGGCTTTTGAAGATAGATACTACACCTATTATTTAGACGCTAAACAAGCAACTTCTAATGGTATATTTGCGTCTTACGATTTTAAATTTTTAGATAAAAACGCATTAACCATTACACCAAAAATTTCTATTTTTGCTAGTACGCATTTTCAAGACGGGATTGTTGACGGGCGTATTTACAGCGATGAAGTAGAAGGCGATATTTCTGTAGATTATAACTATTCAAAAGATATTTTATTTAAAAAATTTACGCCATCTGATAACCCTGAAGGGTTAGGTTATAGCCTAGATATATTTGCTAATTGGCAAGTAAATGACGAGTTGCATGTAGGCTTTAGCGTTAAAGACTTGCTGTATAAAACTGATTATGAAGACAGTGGGTTTGTTAACGGGCAAACAACCGAGATTCCATTTAGCCAAAACGATAATGGCGATATAATTACGCAGCCAACTGTATCGTTAAAAACATCGTCGTTTGGAAATACGCAATCTCATGATTTTGATATGAAAATGCGCATGCAAGCGTTTGCTGATTATAGAATAAATGATCGATTTTCGACTCAATTAACTCTTAAACGCTACGATCAAGATACATTTAGCCAGTTAAAAGGGCGAGTTCATTTTTGGGATCATTGGAAAGTACAGGCTGGCTATGAAACTAAAAGCAAGGCTTATTTAGTGGGTATTGAAAGCGAGTATTTTGGTCTTAATCTGCAAACCGATAGTTTAGATTTGGATAAAGCGTATTATGCAAATATAAATTGGTACATGAACATTAAGTTTTAAGGAATGAAGATGTTAAAACAAATTATACCTTTAGGGGTTGCAGTAGCATTAGCGGGTTGTGGTGGATCATCTTCTAGTTCTGATAACAACGAAAGTGTGGCTGTAACTCAAATTACAACTAATTCAACAGCCCGTTTTTATGTCGCCAACTGGCAGTCGCCGAAGGGTACACTCAATATTTTAAATAACGAAGGTGTTATTCAAGAGTCGATTGAAGTAGATAACATTAATACGTTTAGCATAAGTGTAACGCCGCTTACATACAGCCGCTTTGAATTTATACCTGATGATACGTTGTTATCTTGTCCACGATTTACAGGGTGTGGCAGAACAGTACGTGATGACCCTAATGATTTAAACGGCAACCGTTTAGTTGATTTTCAAGAACCAACGTCTGTTACATTAAATTATAAAGCAGATGCATTTATTGCCCCTGGTGTTAACGCGGTATATTTTTCTCCTTTAAGTACAGCGATTACTGATGCAGGCTTAAGTGCAGTGCAAGCAAGTTTATCTGCCACGCCGTTTTATCATTTAACGCACAGTAACCTTACAGCCAGTGTTGAAGCTGAAATGGTAACTAACGCCTTTACTTATGCTGCTATTATTGCGGGTGTAGCCGACAGTACCTTTAACGTTGATACTGCATTTAATGCCTTTTCTAGTAATGATAGCGAACAACAAGCATGGCAAGATTACAGCCAATTAGCTGCTCAATATACTCCTGATAACCTGTTTAGTGAACAGGGAAATGGCTTACTTCCTAATGTAGCAGGCCAAGTAAACCAAACCATTGCGAGTGTTACTACTTATCAGCAGTGGGAGCCACGTGTGAGTGAAGCACAGAGCTTAGAGTCAAGAGAGCTGCTTGTTGATGTTAGAAATATTATTGGTGTTGCAAGGCTTCAAGAAAAAAGCTACTCAAATGAACTCGACGCTAAATTTGCTGAACTAGAGGGTGCGTTTGACGAAGATACTCAAGCAACGCTTACAGCACTGACTAATGCGCTTAACGAGGTTATAACTAATTATTCACCATTGGCTGATGATTCAGTACCTGCTGGGCAATATTCGCTGAGAGATTTAGACATTGATTACAGTAAATCGCCTTATACTTGGGCTATAACGGGTACCTACGATAACTTACCGATTAGCATAGACTTATCTATTCCTACATTTAGAGTAAGTGGCGTGCTAGGTAATAAAATTGAGGGTGTAATGAGTGCTACGGTAACCAATGGCTCAACTTTACTGAGTGTTGATGTTAGCGAGTTGCTGATTCAGTTTGATGGTATTGACGTTGTAAACGAAACAAATCCTGATGCTGATACAGGTATTGCACAACTCACTACTAATGTTGTTATTAATAAAGCTAATGGTGAATTAGCAGGCGATTTATCGTTAAACCTAAACCGTTTTGTGGACTCATTTGGCGAGGTATCCACTACGTTATCGTCTTTCGATTTTCAAGGTGACTTTGAAAGCGAGGTTCAAAGTACTGCGTTTCATATAACTGCAATTGAATCGTCACCTTTTATTGGTGAAGAAAATGATGATTTAGCCTTTACCTTCGAATTAGATTTTCCACTAAGTGCCGCTAACGATTTTAAATTTGCTTATGTGGGTGCTGTAGATAATTTAACAGAGCTAACATCGACGGATATATATGTGAGTGCTCAAGGACAGGCGTTGGATCTTCGTATTCGCGATGTTAATGGTAATATTAGCCTAGTTGCAAAAGGTGAAAACGGTCGCTGGTTAGATGTAAAACAAGCAGGTCGTAATTACAGCGGCGGCTTATACTTTGGTGATACAAAAATTGCTGAGGTTACCGCTGTTCGTGGCATCCCAGGTGTTTTATTTCCAAATGGTGATTTTGAATCGGTGTTTTAAACCACCGTTAGTTTTCTAAACTAATATTAAAAAGCCCAACAAGGTGAACACCTAGTTGGGCTTTTTGTATTTTGTAACTGCCGTTATAAGAGTTCTATTTCAACAGTTTCGCCTTGTGCAATGTTTCCACTTTGTGCAGGGACTACAATCAAACAGTTCGCTTTACTAAGAGACGACAGTACGCCTGAGCCTTGTTTTTCAACAGGTGTGACAACAAGGTTGTTGTTTTCGTCGTTACTGGCAATACCACGTTGAAAGTCTGTTCGGCCTGGGCGCTTTTTAATTTGTTGAGTTGTGACTGCTTTTAAACGAAGGGTGGGTTTAGACTCATTGCCAGATAGTTTAGTCAATGCTGGTTTTACAAGTCGCTCAAGCGTAACGGCTGCAGAAACTGGATTACCAGGTAAACCAAAAAAGTAGCTGTTAGGCAATTTACCAAAGGCAAATGGTTTGCCTGGTTTCATGGCTATTTTCCAAAAGTGTATATCGCCAATGTCGTTCAGTACTTCTTTTGTGAAGTCGGCTTCACCAACCGATACACCACCAGAGCTAATAACGGCATCGGCTTGCTCGTCCGCTTTTAAAAAGGTATTTTGAATAAGTGTTTTGTCATCGGGAATAATACCAAAATCAATCACCTCTATATTTGGATTATTAAGCTCGCTAATAATGACAGCGCGATTACTTTCATAAATAGCGCCAGCAGGAAGTGCATTACCCGGCTCTATCAGTTCGTCTCCAGTTGAGAACACGGCCACTTTGAGTGTTTGGTAAACGTTTACTTCGTTAATACCAATAGAGGCTAATAATCCAACGTCCACGCCTTTAAGCTTTCTGCCTGCTTTTAATACCACACTGTTTTTTGCAATATCTTCACCTGCAAAACGGACATTGTTATTGTGCTCAATAGTGCCTGTAAAAGTAATTTCATCGTTATTTACAGTGGCGTTTTCTTGCATAACAACCGCGTTAGCACCTGGCGGAAGTGCTGCACCGGTCATAATTCTTACGCATTGACCGGGCGTTAGCGTTTTGTCGAAGGTTTGACCCGCAAATACACTGCCTATTTGCGTGTAGGTGGTTAGGCCGTCGCTAATACACAATGCATAGCCGTCCATCGCAGAGTTGTCATGTGCGGGCACATTAATTGTTGATTGAACATCAGTAGCCAAAATTCGGCCAACACTACTCATTACAGGTATTGTTTCGGCATGCTTATTAAAGCTAATTGCATCTAACATATTACTGATTGCGGTTTCTATTGGTAATAAACCGGGTGCATTGCAAACATCGTTCATATATATTGCTTACTTAATTCATTTATTAAAACAATACTTACAATGTCAAAGCTTTACAATACATGGCTGGGTTATTTTTTGTTTGGTATTTGCGTGTTTTCAAGCTCGTTAAACGCAAAAGAAACAATACATGTTGCGGTGGCAAGTAATTTTAAAACCGTGTTACAAACTTTACTGCAAGACTCCCCAATACCGGGTATACAAGTAAAAATATCAGCGGCTTCTAGCGGTGTTTTATATTCTCAAATTGTACATGGAGCGCCGTTTGATGTGTTTTTATCGGCTGACGATGTACGCCCGCAAGCTTTAATAAAAGAAGGATTTGCTAGTCAAAGTAGCTTAATTACCTACGCACTTGGTGAACTGGCTGTGTGGCAGCCCAATGCTAATAGAGTAAATAATAAAGTGGCGATAGCTAATCCGCGTTTTTCACCTTATGGGCAGGCGTCTGAGTTTTACGCGAATGCCAATTTTAAAAAGCCAATAAATTATGTGTATGGTAATAATATTACGCAAGCTTTTCAGTTTGTTCAAAGTGGGAATGCATCTGTAGGGGTCGTGGCTGTCTCTACATTAAAAATGGCGTTTAATAATAGCCAGGACCCACAGTATTTGTCGTACAAGTTAATACCGCTTAGCGAGTATCCCGAAATTATTCAACAGGGGGTTATTATTAAATCGAGTAAAAAACTGGCAAGCGCTCAAAAGCTTATGGACTTTTTAATGACCAGTAGCACTCAACTTAAGCTTGTTGAACTAGGGTATAGAACAAAGGATAGCAATGCTTCAAAGTGATTTAACAGCACTGTGGCTGACGGTAAAGTTAGCTTTTATAACGGCTATGTTGCTGCTTGTTTTTTGTATTCCTGTTGCATACAAACTAGCGGGGTACAAAGGTAAATTTAAACCGTTTTTAGAAGCGCTTATTGCAATGCCGTTAGTATTGCCACCGACCTTGCTTGGTTTTTATCTACTGGTTTTATTTTCGCCCACCCATGCTTTTGGGCAATTTTGGTTTTGGCTAACAGGTACCCAGCTTGCGTTTAGTTTTCAGGGTGTTGTTATTGGTTCGCTTTTTTATTCTTTACCGTTTGTAATGCAACCCTTAGTTGCAGGGTTTAAGCAGATTAACCACACCTATAACGAGGCTGCAATTGCCTTGGGTTTGAGCCACTTTAAGCGTTTTTTTTACTTAATATTGCCGTTGTTAAAACCTAGTATTGGTAGTGCATTTGCACTGGGGTTTGCGCATACGCTCGGGGAGTTTGGCTTAGTGCTGATGATTGGTGGCAATATACAAGGAGAAACACAGGTTGTTTCTATTGCTTTGTACGACCATGTAGAGTCGTTAAACTATGCAGCGGCGCATCAGCTTTCGCTTATTTTACTCGCTATTTCATTTGCGTGTTTAGTGCTGTTATTTAAATTTAATAAAAGCATAGTGGGGGTTAAGCAATAGTATGATTAAGTTAGCCCTTTATAAATCGCTAAATAGCTTTGATTTAGACATAAACCTTCATCTTGAATCTTTTACTATTGCGGGAATTTTTGGCCCGTCCGGCTCGGGTAAGTCCACCTTGCTACGTTGTATTAGTGGCCTTGAAGGTGAGCAGAGTGTTTATATAAATGATAAATCGGTACATCATTTACCAACTGAGCAACGCGGTGTTACGTTGCAAGTTCAATCTTGCCCATTATTTCCGCATTTGGATGTAGCAGGTAATTTAGCGTTTACACAAAAGCATTGTTTTAATAGGCAAACTGACTTAACTGAACAAAAAGTTATTGATGCACTTGAGTTACACCCCTTACTTAAACGCAACGTTCAAAGCTTGTCTGGCGGGGAGCGCCAACGGGTGGTGTTTGCACGTACGTTGTTGGCAGGTCAAAAATTAATTATTTTAGATGAGCCATTTAGCGCTCTTGATTGGCCGCTGCGCTTTAAAACACTCTCAACATTAAGTGAATTGGCGGCAACGTTTACTATTAAATTTATTATAGTGAGCCACTCGTTAAAAGAACTATTATTTTGTTGCGATACCCTGGTGCAGCTCAATAACGGTAAAGTAATTAACCATGGCCCGAGTGCGCAGGTGGCTAAAGCTATTTACGCTAATAATAAACAAGCACCGCTGAGCTTAATTAACTTTAAAATCATTACATTTGATGAAAAATACGGTGTGTATTTGCTTAAACTCCACAAAAGCGAGCAGCAGCTATTTGCATTACCCAGCGCTGTAGAGCAAGGAAATAAACTTATATTAGAGTGTGAGCAAATATCGGTAAGTGCAGAAATGCCATTAAACACAAATAACAGCAATGTTTTAATATCTACGCTGCACAGTGCAGAACTTATAGATAAAACATGGCAACTTACGCTAGATGTAGACGGACAAAGCTTGTATTGCTTACTTTCACCAAGAGTATGGGATCAAAATAACTACAAAGTAGGCGATACACTTTATGCGACTATTCATAATCTAGAGTAGTTTGAAGTGGGTTTTAGCTGCACGTAGCACAATGACTGTTTTTTGTGATTTTAAAGCGATTAAACTCCATACTTAATCCATCAATCAGCAGTAAATGCTCGCTTAACCCGCTTGGTAATCCAGCAAGCATTTTTAAGGCTTCAGTGGCTTGAATACTGCCAATTAATCCTACAATGGGCGATAGCACGCCTGATTCTGAGCAGCTTTGTGTTTGATCTGACATAAACTGCGATAGACACTCATAACAGTGGCTATTTTCTTGCATTGTAAAACAGGCAACTTGGCCTTCCATTCTAATTGCAGCGCCCGATACTAGTGGGGTTTTTGTTTTATAACAGGCTGTGTTTAATACATTACGTGTAGTTAAGTTATCAGAGCAATCAATGACTATATCAATATTTTTTAATAGCTCGTCAAGCTTTGACTTTTCATCTAAAAATACATCGATTGTATGTATATCTATTTCATCATTTAAGCTATTTAGCTGCGCTTTGGCGGCGTGAGTTTTTAAGCAGCCTACATCCGTTTGTTTATAAAGCACCTGCCTTTGCAAGTTTGTAGCATCAACCACGTCGTTATCTACAAGCGTTAACGTACCCACACCGGAGGCAGCTAAATACTGAGCAACGGGGCAGCCCAAGCCACCTAAACCGACTATAAGCGCATGAGATTGCCATATTTTTTCTTGCCCCTCTATATCTAATTTAGGAAGCATTATGTGGCGCGAGTAGCGTAGTTGTTGTTGGTAAGTCAGGGCTGGTTTAGTCATTAGCGGCTTCTCATTATTTTTATACACAATAGCAATTTTTAGAATATGTGGGCAAGAACGCGGTTAAAAGTAATTGCACTGTTAGTGCTCACTTTGATTACCTTAACAGTGCAAATGAAAATTATAACGAATTAGAAAAAACATAAGTTAATGATTTTTAAATAAATAAATTATTGGCTCACTAATTGCTCAGCATGGTTAACGTGAAATTAACAAATATAGCAGTGTAATTAATAACAAAGTAGTAACTGCTATAAATAACTACAAACGTAACTAAGGAAAAATAACATGCAACCGAGTACTGGGTTTAACCTCATATCGTTTAGCGGAAAAATGAAAATACTGCATTTAAGCTGGATGGTGTTTTTTATCTCATTTTTTGTCTGGTTTAACCATGCGCCATTATTAGGCGCTATAGCGGGTTCGCTAGGTATTACTATGGCACAAGTAAAAACGCTGCTTATTTTAAATGTGGCACTAACCATTCCTGCTCGCGTGGTTGTGGGCATGTTAACTGATAAATTTGGGCCTCGCATCGTTTATGCATCATTACTGATTTTATGTAGCATCCCATGTTTTATGTTTGCGATGGCTACCACGTTTGAGCAAGCCGCTATCGCGCGTTTTGCACTTGGCTTTATTGGTGCGGGTTTTGTTGTGGGCATTCGCATGGTGAGCGAGTGGTTCCCGGCAAACGAGTTGGGTACAGCAGAAGGTATTTACGGTGGCTGGGGTAACTTTGGCTCGGCAGCTGCTGCAATGCTATTGCCTGTATTAGCGCTTATGTTTGGCGGTGACGATGGCTGGCGTTATGCGATAGGCCTAACCGGTGTATTAAGTGTCATTTTTGGTGTTATTTGGTACATCAGCGTAACTGACACGCCAAAAGGTGGCACTTACTTTAAACCAAAAAAAGTAGGAGCAATGGAAGTAACCAGCAAAGGCGACTTTGTACTACTTCTTATAATGAAGCTACCTATGTACGGTGCTTTAGCACTACTTACTTGGAAGCTTTCTCCTACTGGTGCAAATTTACTTTCTGAAAATTTTGTTATTGGTACATATGTATTTTTGGTGCTGCTTTATCTTTATGAAGTTTATAAAACGTACGACATAAACGGCCATATTTTTAAGCAACCTGTTCCAGAATCACACCGTTACGAATTTAAACAAGTTGCAGTTTTAAATATTCTTTATTTTACAACGTTTGGCTCAGAGCTTGCTGTTGTATCTATGTTGCCATTATTTTTTAGTGAGGTGTTTGGCCTTGATATGGTATACGCAGGCTTACTTGCATCAGCGTATGCGTTTATGAATTTAGCTTCTCGCCCGGGTGGTGGTTGGATCTCAGATCGAATGGGTCGTCGTAAAACACTTATTGTACTTACCACTGGCTTAGCTGTAGGTTATTTTGTTATGGGCTTAGTTGACGCTAGCTGGCCGCTTTGGCTTGCAGTTGCTGCTGCTATGGCGTGTTCGTTTTTTGTGCAAGCGGGGGAAGGCGCTGTATTTGCGGCTGTACCACTTATTAAACGCCGTTTAACGGGTCAAATTGCAGGTATGACGGGAGCTTACGGCAATGTAGGAGCTGTTGTGTATTTAACGGCGCTCTCATTAGTTGATTACCAAACATTCTTTATGATTATTGCGGCAAGCGCATTATTAGGCTTAGGTGCATTATTTTTCATGAAAGAACCCGATGGCCACATCACAGAAGTAAACGAAGATGGCACCGTTGAACTTATTTCTGTGACTTAAGGCATACATATGTTTGATGAAACCCAAAAAGCCAGCGCACTTACAAACGAACTTAACGTTGAGTTTGGTGGGCACAGTAGCAAAGGTATAAAAACCGAAAATCAAGATGCGTTTGCTGCTCTTAATACTCAAGCGCAAGAAAAAGAGTCAAAAGGGGTTATTGCCTGCTTGGCCGATGGGTGTTCATCAGCAAAAAATGCTAAACAAGCGTCACAGTTATCGGTAACGCACTTTATAAATGAGTATTTAAATACACCGCCAAGTTGGGCCGTTAAAAAGTCGGTATCTAAGGTATTGGCCAGTTTAAATCAGTGGCTTTATTCGCAATCGGTTAACTACAATCACCTTGGCCAGCGCCAAGCAGATTGGATGACCACGTTTACAGCGCTTATTTTAAAATCGGCCACGGGTTATATTTTTCATTTAGGTGATACCCGAATTACGCGGTTACGTGCAAAAAGTATGGAGGCGATAACACGCGACCATAAAGTAAATGATACTCTAACGCGAGCTTTAGGCGCGCAGCTTCATCAAGAAATTGATGTATACGAAGTTGAACTTAAAGCTGATGATATTTATATACTTACCTGCGATGGTGTACACGATGTATTGCCATACAGTGATATACAAAAGCTAATTGATGAGCATACTAATTTAGAGCACGCAGCAAAAGCAGTGACAGAGCTTGCCATAGCAAGAGGCAGTGACGACAATGTAAGCTGCTTACTTGTAAAAGTGAATAGTATTGCAAAACAAAATTTAGACGAGTTATATCACTCTTTAACTAGGCGAAAAATTCCGCCACCGTTAAAAGTTGGCCAAAAAATTGATGACTTTACTGTTATCCGTGAATTACACGCTAGTAGCCGCTCGCACATTTATTTAGTGCAACAAACACCCGATATGCCGCCGGTTGTATTAAAAGCGCCTTCGGTAAATTTTGAAGACGATGTGCACTACCTTCAAGGCTTTATAAGAGAAGGCTGGGTGGGGCAACGTATTAATCATCCCAATGTAATGAAGGTTTTAAATACGCAATCGCAAAGCCGGTTTTTATATCATATTTGCGAATACATGGACGGGCAAACGCTGAGTGATTGGAAGCATGATGTGCCGCATCCAGAAATTACCCAAGTGCGCAGTATTATTGAACAAATAGTACAAGCACTCAGAGCATTTCAGCGTTTGGATATGGTGCACCGCGATTTAAAACTCGATAACGTGATGATAGACGCTCACGGCAAAGTAACATTAATCGATTACGGCACGGTAAGTGTTGCGGCTATGGATGAGTCGGTAAAGCAAATTGCAGATGATTGCCCGCAAGGTACGGTAGATTACACCGCACCAGAGACGCTTATCACTATGCACGCCGATTTTAAGAGTGATTTATTTTCGCTAGGCGTTGTTGCGTACGAATTATTATGTTCAAAATTGCCGTATCAGCCACTCGCGCATAATCATGTACCAAAAGATTACAGTCACTGGCAATACACTAGTATTCGTAAACACAGAGCAGATATCCCGTTTTGGTTAGATCAGGCTTTAATGAAAGCATTGGCTCCCAAACCCGAATTCAGATACCACGCATTTTCTGAATTTATAAGTGATATTAATAAACCTAATCCACATTTAAAAAGTACCGCCCCGAAAGACTCAATAATGAAACGCGATCCGGTTTTAGTCTGGAAAAGTATTTCGTTGTGTTTGTTTATAGCCTTGGTGTGTGTACTCATAATTAAAAATTAAGAGATAAATATGTTAAATCATAAAAAAAACTTACCTATTATTTTTATACTGGGTAGCTTAACTGCGCCTTCAATTAGTGTTGCAGCGCAAACCGATCTTAACTTTAGACTGCGTTTTGAAAGCGCAGAGCAAGATAACGCGTTAAAAGATGCAAGTAGCTTTACGCTGCGTACACGCCTTACTCATAAAACAGATGAAGTGAATGGTTTTTCTGCACTTATTGAAGTTGAAGACAGCAGAAGCCTCTTAGGTGTAGACGATTACAACAATACACTGGGTAAAAATACTAATTACTCAGTAATAGCCGACCCAGAAACCACAGAAGTAGATCAAGGTTTTATAAAATACGCAAAAGATGCTTTATCAATTAAAGTGGGTAGGCAAGTAATAGCGCTTGATGGACAGCGGTTTGTGGGCCACGTTGGCTTTAGACAAGACAGGCAAACTTTTGATGCGGCAACAGTCAATTACACGTTTAATGATATTAATTTGCACTATAGCTACATAAGCAAGCGCAACCGTATATTTGCCGAAAGCAAAGATATTGATTCATCCGATCACCTTATCAATGCAAGTTTTAAAACAAGCTTGGGTAAAGTGGTTTTATACAGTTACTTATTAAGTAACGACGCAGTAGATGATGACAGCTTAGATACCTATGGTGTTTCTTTTAATGGTAATAAAACGCTCAGCAATACTAAGGTTTACTATAAAGCAGAGTACGCCACGCAATCTGCATCAACGAGCATGAGTGATTTTGATGCTGATTATTATGCATTTGAAGGCGGCGTTGATTTAGCCGGTTTAGGTATTAAAAACGTGACACTAAAAGCCGGTATTGAGTCACTGGGCTCTGATGATAGCGATTATGGTTTTGCCACGCCGCTTGCCACTATGCATAAATTTAATGGCTGGGCTGATACGTTTTTAGCAACGCCTGCACAAGGGCTTGATGACACTTATGTAAGCTTAAATGGTAAAGCTTTTGACGGTAAATGGTTAGTGGCTTATCACAGCTTTGATGCAAACGATAATGCAAATGGCGTTGATGATTTAGGCTCAGAGCTAAACGTGCAATACGTTAAGCCTATTAATAAAACCTATGCCGTTGGCGCTAAATATGCCGATTATTCAGCAGGCGATAGCGCTGCAGGCAAAGTTGATACCCAAAAACTATGGGTGTGGGTGAGCGCTAAATTTTAAGTATTTAACCAGAACTCTGGTTATTTAATTTGAAGCGTTACAAGTTGGTGCAATAGCGCGAGCTTGTGGTGCTTCCACTTCTTTTTTACTGCACCAATTTGGTTAAGTCACTGTAATATATTGATTATATATCTGGCTTGCATATTGCTATAACAACTACATAACAAATTATACGTTTAAAGTACTCATTTATGCATTGAGTACTTTGAACAAAATAGGTGATTTTAATGCCAAGCAAGCAGCGTGTTATCGTCGTAGGAAACGGGATGGTTGGGCATCATTTTGTACAGCAGCTAGTATCGCAGCAAGGTGATAACAAAAATGTTGATATTACCGTGCTCAGTGGTGAAGACCGCCTCGCTTATGACCGCGTTCAGCTATCGTCATTTTTCAACGGCAAAACCGAAGACGATTTAGCACTTACCTGCAGTAAAACCTATCAAGATTGGCAAGTGTGTTTCCATACTCATTCTAAAGTGGTTGATATAAACCGAGATGCAAAAAAGGTTACTACTGCAAAAGGCGAGTCATTTGAATACGACAAGCTAATACTGGCAACGGGTTCGTTTGCATTTGTGCCACCCATTCCAGGTAAAGATCGTGAGCATTGCCTAGTTTACAGAACCATTAACGATTTACACGCTATAAAAAAATCAGCACAAGATAGTAAAGTAGGCGTTGTTATTGGTGGTGGTTTACTAGGGCTTGAAGCAGCCAACGCATTAAAGCAGCTTGGCTTGCAAACCCATGTAATAGAATTTGCACCACAACTTATGGGCGTACAAATAGATGGGGCTGGTGGGCGATTACTAAAAAATAAAATTACCGAGCTCGGCGTTACAGTGCATACCTCAGTGGCGACAGAGCAAATTATAGAGGGTGTAAGCAGCCGTTATAAAATGTGCTTTAAGGGTGGTCAAACCCTAGAAACCGACATGATAGTATTTTCGGCCGGTATTCGCCCATACGATAACCTAGCTCGCGAGTTTAATTTAGAAATAGGTGAGCGCGGCGGCATTGTAATAAACAACCATTGCCAAACGAGTGATAAAAACATATATGCTATAGGCGAATGCGCCCTTTGGAATAACTTTATTTTTGGTCTTGTAGCACCGGGTTACGCGATGGCAAAAGTAGCGGCGGGGCATGTTTTACAACAGCTGTCTTCAAACAAAGCTTTACACACTACCTCAAACAATTCCTCAAATAGTGCTGATGAATTTAGCGGCGCCGATATGAGCACCAAGCTTAAATTAATGGGTGTTGAAGTGGGCTCAATTGGCGATGCCCACGCCCGCAGTGAAGGCGCAATTAGCTATTACTTTGAAGATCAGCCCAACGGTATTTACAAAAAAGTAGTCACTAATGCGCAAGGCAATAAACTCATAGGTGCTGTACTTGTTGGCGATACCAGTGATTACGATAACTTATTGCAGTATCACTTAAATAGTATAGAGCTTAGTGTGCCCGCAGAGTCTTTAATAATGCCGCTTGCAGGTGACACGGGCGAGCTAAGCGCTGATGATTTACCAAGTGATGCCATTATTTGTGCGTGCCACAAGGTTACAAAACACACCATTGAACACGCTGTTATGCAAGGTTGTAGCGATTTAAATAAAGTGCAGCAAGCTACTAAAGCAAGTACGGGGTGTGGAGGCTGTGAAAAATTAGTACAAAGCGTTATTAGCAGTGCACTTAATAATAAAATAGCCACGTTAACGTCAGTAGATGAGCCAGTCTCACAGAGCGCTTAACACTCACAATAAGAGAGCAGTATGGAAACTTTAAACACTTGTTCAAACACGCCTTTGCTTAAACAAACTACTTGTCCTTATTGTGGTGTAGGGTGCGGGGTTGATATTTCATTATTAAATAATACCCCAACAAAACTTGAAGGCACGCGCGAGCACCCCGCTAATTTTGGCCGTTTATGTGTTAAAGGCACGCATTTGCTTGACACCACCGGCAGTGATAACCGCTTAACATCGCCCCTTATTGATAACGAACCCGCTAGCTGGGATACGGCAACTGATTACGTTGCTAATAGATTTAACGCCATTATTAAAGAGCATGGGCCGGAATCTGTTGCGTTTTATGTATCGGGGCAGTTACTCACTGAGGATTACTACGTTGCCAATAAATTAATGAAAGGCTACATAGGTTCAGGCAATATAGATACAAACTCAAGGCTGTGTATGTCATCGGCGGTTGCCGGTTATAAACGTGCGTTTGGTGAGGACGTAGTACCATGTACCTACGACGATTTAGAGCAAACTGAGCTACTTATTTTAATTGGCTCAAATGCAGCTTGGACTCATCCGGTGCTTTACCAGCGTATGGAGCGCGCAAAAAAGCTTAATCCAAACATGAAAGTTGTGGTTATCGACCCGCGAAAAACCGATACAGCCGAACTTGCCGATACCTTTTTAAATATAAAACCAGGCAGCGACGCAGCACTTTATAACGGCTTACTTAATTATTTAAGTGAACATAACTATTTAGATACACAATTTATAAACGCGCATACAAACGGCTTTGAAACAGCGCTTGCAGAGGCTAAAAAGTGGAGTATTAAAGCTGTAAGTGACTTTTGTGATATCGATGCGCAGCTAGTCAATGACTTTTACGCCTTATTTGCAAAAAGCCCAACCGCTATTAGTTTTTATTCAATGGGTATTAACCAATCAAGTTCAGGGGTTGATAAGTGTAATGCCATTATAAATGCGCATTTAGCGTCGGGTAAATTGTTAAAACCTGGATGTGGTCCGTTTTCAATAACTGGGCAGCCTAATGCTATGGGTGGGCGTGAAGTAGGGGGCTTGGCAAATCAATTAGCAGCACATTTAGACATTGAAAACGACGCGCACCAACAGTTAGTGCAGCGTTTTTGGCAATCACCAACAATAGCTAAAAAAGCAGGGTGTAATGCGATTGATATGTTTGATGAAATCGCCAAAGGAAAAATAAAAGCTATTTGGGTAATGGCAACCAATCCAATGGTAAGCTTACCTAATAACGCAGCAATACAACATGCACTTGAGCAATGTGAGCTGGTGGTTGTGTCTGACTGTATTGCCAAAAGTGATACGCTAAAATTTGCTAATGTGGCGTTTCCCTCAACCGGATGGGGCGAAAAAAACGGCACAGTGACTAACTCAGAGCGCAGAATATCGAGGCAGCGCCCGCTAGTTGAGCCTTTCTCAGGGGCTAAAAACGATTGGCAAATAATGTGTTTAGTTGCCCAAAAAATGGGCTTTGAAGGATTTGATTTCACAGACCCCAGTGGCATTTTTGAAGAATGGGCACAACTTACTGATTTTGAAAATAACGGTGATAGGCTATTAAATTTATCAGCTTTAGTAGGGCTTTCGCAGCAGCAGTACGATAACTTAAAACCAGTTATGTGGCCGGTACTAAAAAATGAGCCCTATAAAAACGGGCAGGTTTTTGTTAATAATCAATTTAGCACCGCAGATAAAAAAGCCCGCTTTATTCCTATAACGCCCAAACTTCCTGTGCAACAAACATCAAGCGATTACCCGTTTGTAATGAACTCAGGGCGAATACGCGATCAGTGGCATACAATGAGTCGCACCGGAAAAAGTACAGCCCTTTCTACTCATATAACGCGCCCATATATTGAAATAAACCCCATAGATGCCAGTAAGTTAAACATAAAAGCAAACGACTTAATAACCGCTAATGCTAAAACTGGGCAGGTTACGGCTCATGCAAAAGTGACGGATGCTGTGCGTAAAGGTGAATGTTTTATGCCTATTCACTGGAACAAGCAATTTGCCTCATCCGCTACGGTAAGTGGGCTTTATCAATCGGTTGTTGACCCTATTTCGGGACAGCCTGAATGTAAGCATGGTGCTGTTGATTTAGTTAAAGCGCAGTTTGCTCAGTACATGCAAATTTTTAGCAAAACAGAGCTTAAAATAACCAGTGATTTTTGGCTTAAAGTTAACGCAAGTAATTGTGTTAACTACCAGTTAGCGCTCAATGAGCCGCAAAATGATTTGCTTTATTATTGCCAAACACTGACAGGGTTACAAGGGCAGTGGTCGGCAATGGGCAGTACAAAAGCCATGCATATTCAATGTATTCAAAACGAGCAGTTAGTGTTTGTTGCGGTTGTTTCGCCAGCTCAAAAAGACATATCACTTGAGTGGATAAATCATTTATTTGCAGAGCCTTTAATAACTTTTAGCCAATTACAGTCATTGTTGTATGCCACGCCCGATGAAGAATTTACCCAAGGCGCGCAAGTATGTAGTTGCTTTAAAGTACGTGAGCAACCCATTATAAACGCCATTAAAAGTGGTGAAAATACAGTGGAACAATTGGGGTCTAAACTAAAATGCGGCACTAACTGTGGGTCGTGTAAAACCCAGTTAAGCCAATTAATAAAGCAGCATACTACGCAAAACGCTAACAGTATTGATGTTGCAGTTGAAATGTAAATAAACAAGGAAGCATATGCTTAATGATCAATTTGGTCGGCAGTTTAACTATTTGCGCCTCTCAATTACCGATGTGTGTAATTTTAGTTGCACCTATTGTTTACCAAACGGGTATCAGTGCGATACCCCGCGTAACTTTTTAAATAAAAATGAAATAAACACCTTAGTAAATGCATTTGCTTCACTTGGCACAAAAAAAGTGCGCATTACGGGCGGTGAGCCGTGTTTACGCAGTGACGTAACCGATATTATAAAGCAGTGTAAAAACACCTCAGGCATAGAAAAAGTCGCCATAACAACCAATGGATTTAATTTATTTAATAAAATTGATGAGTTTTACAGTGCTGGCTTAGATGCGCTAAACATTAGTATAGATAGCTTAAACCCAAGCATGTTTAAATTAATTACAGGACACGACAAGCTAACCCATATTTTAAAAGGGATAGACCGGGCAATTGAGCTGGGTATAAAAGATATAAAAATAAATGCAGTGCTGGCTAAGCAATTTAATAAAAACCAATTAAATGATTTTTTAGACTGGGTAAAACATAAAAAAGTAACGGTACGCTTTATCGAATTAATGGAAACAGGTAATGGTGCCACCTTTTTTGAACAAAACCATTTAAGCGGGCAAAGTGTTAAAACGCAGCTTTTAGCACAAGGTTGGTTACAGGTAGTGAGAGGTAAATTAAACGGCCCTGCAGAAGAGTTTTGTCATCCTGATTTTGAGGGTCGCATTGGCTTAATTATGCCCTACAGTAAAGATTTTTGTAAAAGCTGTAACCGATTAAGAGTATCGTCACTAGGCAAACTACATTTGTGCTTGTTTGCCGAGCAAGGGATAGACTTACGCCCGCATTTAAATGCGCAAGATATGCCAGCCACTGTAAACGCGATTCAAGCAGCAATGGGCAATAAAACCATTAGCCATGAGCTTGATAAGCGCTTAACGGGCGCCACAACACATTTAGCTATGTTGGGCGGCTAAAATGAGTATTAGGGCTGTGTTCACGGGCGTTGTACTCGCTGGAGGGCAATCATCCAGAATGGGCAGCGATAAAGCCAACCTCATTTTAAAAAATAAAACATTACTGCAAAATGCATGTGAGTTATTAGCAGCAGCAGGAGCAAGTGATGTACTTATAAGCCGTAATGTACAAAGTGCTACTGCGCAATACATAGCAGATATATACCCAGGTTCTGGTCCGCTTGGCGGGATTTATTCAACTTTAATGGCGACAGAGCAAGATATACTTGTAACCGCTGTTGATATGCCATTACTTACTTGCACGTTATTATCGCAAATTGCATCTGCAGCAAGTGATAACCCCCACTTTCAAACAAATCAGCCACAAATACATGCGTGGCACTTTGAAAATGAACCGTTACCCCTGTATATTCGTAACACCCAAAGCGTTAAACGTCATTTAAAACAATTACTCATAAACGTAAATAGTCATAAATCAATTAAACAGTTTACCCGTAGTATTGGTGTGCAAACGTTAAAATGTAATAAAGCGCATGCACTTGTTAATACCAATACACCGGCGCAATTTAAAGCTGTTAACGAACAATTTGACCAACACAAACCTAATTTATTGAGAAGAACCCTATGAGCCACACAACTGAGTCACAAATCGCATTAAACATTGCCGTAATGACAGTAAGCGATACACGCGATGAAATTACGGATACGTCAGGCCATTATTTAATTAAAGCCCTTACTGAAGCAGGCCATCACTTAGCGGATAAAGACATCGTTAAAGATGATGTTTATCAAATGCGAGCAGTTGCATCGCAGTGGATTGCCGATGACACCATTCACGCCATTTTAGTAACCGGTGGTACGGGCTTTACCGAGCGCGACTCAACACCAGAGGCATTTGCACCGCTGTTTGATAAAAGCGTAGATGGATTTGGTGAGCTATTTAGACATATTTCGTACGGTGAAATTGGTAACTCAACTATTCAATCACGTGCGTTGGCGGGCCTTGCCAATAACACCGTGATTTTTTGTATGCCTGGCTCTACGGGCGCATGTAAAACAGCCTGGACAGGTATTATAAAAGATCAGTTAGACTCAATGCATAAGCCATGTAACTTTGCCCCGCATATTACTATTGGTAAAAAATGCGAATCGCGAGAGCAATAATATGCTGAGCCACGTAGATGAAAACGGCCAAGCAAACATGGTTGATGTATCGTTAAAAGAGGTCACTCTGCGCGATGCATCCGCCGAGGCCTACATTAAAATGAGCAAACAGGCTTTTGAGCAAGTGTTGCTTAATCAAAATAAAAAAGGTGACGTGCTAGGCGTTGCCCGAATTGCGGGTATTCAGGGCGCTAAAAAGTGCGCCGATTTAATTCCGCTTTGTCATCCGCTGGCACTGAGTAAAGTAGCCGTTGATTTTGAGCTTGATGAAGCACATAGCCAAATTAAAGTCACCAGCTACTGTAAATTAGCAGGTAAAACGGGCGTTGAAATGGAAGCACTCACCGCTGTATCTGTGGCGACCCTAACATTATTTGATATGTGTAAAGCCGCCGATCCGCTTATGGAAATACACGGTATGCGTGTAACGCAAAAAGCAGGGGGCAAGCATGGCAGCTGGCAGCGAGACTAATTTAAATGATACTGATGCAGGGGATGTAAACGTACTCTTTTTTGGCCAACTTAAAGAGCGGCTAAAGTGCGACAAGTTAACCGTTGATATAGCGCATACCCTTAGCATTAAAGCGTTTAAACACATGCTGGTTGAGCAAAACCCACATTGGCAGGCATGGCTTGAAGAGCGTGATGTATTGTGTGCGCTTAATCAAACTATGTCATCAAGCGATGAGCTTGTAAAAGCAGGGGATGAACTTGCTTTTTTCCCACCAGTGACAGGTGGCTAATGAGTATAAGCATTAACGTACAAACGCAGGATTTTTCAGTAGGCGAGCAACATGGCGCACTTTGCAGTAATAACAAAAGTGATGGTGCCGTAGTGACGTTTACAGGGCTGGTGCGAGAATTTAGCAGCGGCGATAACGTAATCGCCCTTGAGCTTGAACACTACCCAGGTATGACTGAGCAACTACTGCAATCGATAGCCGAGCAAGCCCAAACACGCTGGCAACTTGCCCGCATAAGCATTATTCATCGAGTCGGTTATTTAGCCCTTGGTGAGCAAATTGTATTTGTTGGCGTAACTAGCCGCCACCGCCAAGCCGCGTTTGAAGGCGCACAATTTATAATGGACTACTTAAAAAACCACGCCACGTTTTGGAAAAAAGAGCATTTTAAAGACTCCTCTAACTGGGTTGAGTTTAAACAGAGCGACAAGCAAGCACTAAATAAATGGCAAGGTATCGAACAGGATGCAATTAAGTAAATGCATATAATCTCTACCAATATCTCTAAAATAAAATCGGTCGTGCATAACGGCAAAGAGGTCAAAACCGGCATATTTAAAACGCCAACCAGTGAGCCGGTTGTTATTGAAAAACTAAATATAATAGGTGATGAACAAGCCGATTTAGTTAATCACGGCGGTATTGATAAGGCGGTTTATGCGTTTTCGCACAATCATTATGATTACTGGAAACGCACCCTTAATAATGATGATTTAGCAGTCGGTTCCTTTGGCGAAAACTTTACAATTTTAGAGCTTGATGAGAAAAATATTCATATAGGCGATCGTATTCGTGTAGGTACAGCACTACTTGAAGTAAGCCAGCCGCGAGTGCCGTGCTTTAAGCTTGCCATTGCACTTAATAATAAACAAAGCCTAAAACTGTTTACCCAGTATTACCACACGGGTGTTTATTTTAGAGTGCTTGAGCAAGGTGTTGCTAAAAGTGGCGATGCCGTGACTATTGAACATAAAGCCAAACACAACATTTCGGTTAAAACGTTGTTTCAGGCGTTTTTTGATAAACAATACCCAGATTATGAAAGCGTATTATTAGCAGCACTTGAACTCCCCGAGCTTGCACTTGAGTGGCAAACTAAAATTAAAAAGAAGCTTTCATTAGAACTTCACCAATAATTTATTTTAAAATTAAAAGGTGACTATGCGTGTTTGGCTCATTAGCCTTTTATTTTTACTCACACTCACTCAATTCAATTATTTTTTTAGCCACTGCATACAGTGAACTATGCGATTCCATTGCTTGTTTTTGAAGCTGTTTATGAGCGTGCTCTTCACTTATTTTTAACTGTTCTATTAAAATATATTTAGCTTGATGAATGACTTTTTGTTCGCTTATTAGCTGTTTGGCATCTAATAAAGCTTGGTTTATTTGTTTTATATGTTGTGCTTGCTCAAGTATTAAATCGTACATTGTTTTATTACTACTCAGCTTACTTACCGCCGAATTTGAGGGCTCACCTATTTTAAGAGCGAGTTGTCCATCTGAAACAGGAATATACTCTTGTTCTAGTGAGCTTAATATTTGCTTGTTTGAGTTAAGCTTTCGTTGAGCGCCAGCAATCCGCATCGCTGCGCTATCAATTAAATGGTCGCTAATATTTTGCTCAATTTTATGCATTATATCGATGCGAGTAGTCGTTACCTCATACCACACTTCACTTAACTGAGATAAAGGTTGTGCATTTTGGTCGTCTAGTTTTTGTAGCAGGCTTCTTAGTTGATCAACTTGTTTATTAACCGGGTGTTCTATAAGTGATGAGTAACATTTTAATAAATGATTGTCGGCGTATTCACTAAAGAAGGAAAAACGGTTTTCTTGTTCTTGCATAAAATGAGCAAGTTGCTGTTTTTGTTCGCATGAAAACTTACTTTCGGCAAAGGCTTGAGCGCCACAGGCACGCTCTTGTCCTGCATACTCTTTGCCTTGCATAAAGTTAAAATAAGCCACTAAAAGGCGAATAACTTGCGGATCGTTTGCACCATCGGCTGCTTCTAAAATTATATTTAACAAGCCGGCAATTAGGTTTGTAAATGACTGGGTAGCATGAACGGGTGTAATGTTTTGATTCGCTATTTGGTAACGAAGCGAGGGTAATGCGTCGAGTGATTGCAAGCTATGAGAAATTAAATTATACAGCCGCGAATGACCACTTAAGGAGGTGTCGGTAATAAAAGTTGTTTTTAAAGAGTTATAAAAATAACGTTGAGTCGTTTGCGTTACCGTTATTTGCTCTTTAAGTTCGCAATTAAATTGTAGGCTTTTAGACGCTAAAAATATATTGCTCATAGCACGTTCTTTCTGCAATTGATGAACAAAGTCGCCTAATTTTGTTAACGACGCACAGCTATTTTGTAATTGTTTTAGCGCGTCTATTTCTTGATATTTAGCCGCAAGTAAAAATTGTTTTGTGAGAGGGTTTGCTGTTTGCATGGAGTTATTTCCGCACTTTTTTGTTTATGAAGTGCAACCTCTATTCCATATATGTAAAGATTTTATTATTCAAATTAAAATCAATTTAAAACAGCTGCTTGTGTATTACTTTAAACTAATAAAGTAAAAACAGATTTATTTTAGCAACACGAAAAGCCCCTTTTTGGTGCATTAAAAAAGAGTTTTGCCACACGGTGTACCGGTATTAAAAAACGCGCTTATTCCTGGGGAAGAATAAGCACGGATAGTGCGTTAAGCGTTAACATGTTGCACTAAAAGCGCTGGGTCAATATTCATTGTATGATTAACTACTTCACCAATGATAATGAGCGTTGGCCCCATTAACGTAGCTACTGATTCATTATTCGATATATCGTTAATAGACCCTGTTATTATTTTTTGGTTAGTTGTTGTTGCATTTTCTATTAAGGCAATAGAAGTGTTGTCGGGCCAACCTACTGATTTTAAGCCTTTACATAATTCGTTAAGCCTACTCAGCCCCATGTAAACAACAAGTGTTGGGTTGTTTTTACCTTGCATAAATGTGTAATTTTGCCAATTAGGTAACTTTTTAGGATCGGCAAATTGAGCGGTTAAAAAAGTTACACTGCGAGCTACATCACGAGCAGTTAAGGGAATACCTGTATATGCCGATGCAGCGCAAGCGGTTGTCACACCAGGAACAATTGCAAAACTAATATTATTTTGTGTTAGCGCGTCAGCTTCTTCATTTATACGAGCAAAAATGCTCGGATCGCCGCCTTTTAAGCGCACTACATTTAACCCTTGTTGAGCATACTTAACTAAAAGATCACAAATATTCGCTTGCGACATAGAGTGTTTACCAGCGCGTTTGCCTACGAATACTCGCTGTGCTTTTTTAGGTAATGTGTTTAGTAAATCTTCACTTACTAGCCAGTCATACAAAATAATATCGGCAGATTGAATTAATCGCTGAGCCTTAACCGTAATGAGTTCGGCATCGCCTGGGCCCGCACCAATAATATAAACATGGCCATTTTTAGCCTTTTTGTCGGTAAACTTAACCCCATTGGTTAGCTTGTTAATTACTTTGTTTAACCAGATGTTTTCAACACCTGAAAAATAAGAGAGCACACTCATAATTATTCCTCTAAGCGACAGCTGCCATTGCTTTAGGCTCAGCGTTTATAAATACGTTGCCGTCTTCAATTTTAATATCAAACACGGGGACTTGAATTGACTCATCTTCAAAACATTGGCCTGTTTCTAAACAGAAATGCTGTTTATATAAAGGTGAAGCCACAACAAATTTATTACTGAAAGAGCCAATAATTCCGCGCGATAACACATTCGCTTTACCGATAGGATCATAGTTACCGACTGCGAATAAAGGGCATTCATTTTGTGGTAGGTAAAAAATAGCCACTTGTTGGTTTTTAACTAGTGCGCATACGCCGCTGTTAGCAACAAGGCAATCGGTTGTTCCAATATTATGCCAAGACATCAGCTTGCTCCTCTTGTATTTCTGTTACCGCAATACGGTTTTGAGTTATCTGTTGTTCGCGTTTTTCAGCGTCTGTAGCTGGGCGAATTTGATTACGTTCTTGCACAAACAAAATGTTGTCATCGGTTTGTGGGCTATTAACAAATTGGCGAAAGCGTTTTGTTGCTTCTGGATTGTCTACTGTTTTTTTCCACTCACATGCGTATGTATTCGCTACCAAATCCATTTGTTCTTCAAGCTCTCGACAAATACCTAAACTGTCGTCAATCACTACACTTTTGAGATAATCAAGGCCGCCCTCTAAGTTCTCCATCCATACTGAAGTACGCTGTAACTTGTCGGCGGTTTTTATGTAAAACATCAATACACGGTCAATGTATTCTATAAGCGTGGTTGTATCTAAGTCGGTAGCAAATAAGTCTGCATGGCGAGGGCGCATGCCACCGTTACCACACACGTATAAGTTCCAGCCATTTTCAGTTGCTATGATACCGATGTCTTTACTTTGTGCTTCAGCACATTCGCGGGTACAACCTGACACTGCCATTTTAATTTTATGAGGAGAGCGCAATCCTTTATAACGGTTTTCGATATCGATGGCATGACCTACACTGTCTTGTACGCCATAACGACACCATGTACTTCCTACGCACGACTTAACCGTTCTCAGAGATTTACCATAAGCGTGACCTGTCTCAAAGCCAGCATCAATCAGTCTTTCCCAAATAACAGGCAGCTCTTCTAAACGTGCACCAAATAAATCGATGCGTTGTCCGCCAGTCACTTTACAATAAAGATTAAAGTCTTTAGCTACTTGACCGATGACAATGAGTTTGTCGGGTGTAATTTCACCACCAGCAATACGCGGTACAACAGAGTAAGAGCCGTCTTTTTGCATATTGGCAAGGAAGGTGTCGTTTGTATCTTGAAGACCTACATGGGTTGGCTCTAGGATAAAATCGTTCCATGTTGAGGCTAAAATAGAGGCCACTGCGGGTTTACATATTTCACAGCCATGGCCGCTGCCATGTTTAGCTATTAAACCATCAAAAGTTTTGATGCTTTCTACTTTAACCATATGGAGTAACTCTTGACGCGAATACGCGAAGTGCTCACAGAGGTGATTATTTACTTCAAC
The DNA here is from genome assembly GCF_023161925.1 of Pseudoalteromonas sp. 2CM32C. Classification (NCBI taxonomy): domain Bacteria; kingdom Pseudomonadati; phylum Pseudomonadota; class Gammaproteobacteria; order Alteromonadales; family Pseudoalteromonadaceae; genus Pseudoalteromonas; species Pseudoalteromonas sp. 2CM32C. The sequence goes on from NZ_JALNTI010000006.1 coordinate 158,079, forward strand.
GCCTCGACTTGCCAGTTCGTCGTCAACTACCGATTTAAGTAACGCTGCACAACCACCGCAACCGCTGGCAGCTTTGGTGCATGATTTAACTGAGGCTAAATCGCATGAGCCACCATCAATAGCTCCCACAATGTCGCCTTTACTCACGTTATGACACGAACAAATAGTGGCTGTAACGGGTAGGGCGCTGCCCGCAAGAGAAGGGGCGCCGGCGCTATCTGGTAAAATTAAACATTCAGGGTGCTCTGGTAAGTCCATGTCGTTTAACATGTATTGAAGTAGCGTATCGTAATCACTGGTATCGCCAACAAGGACAGCGCCTAAAAGCTTATCGCCAGTTTCATTTAATACAATTTTTTTGTAGCAATCTCTAATTGGATCTTGATAAATGAGCTCTTTGCAGTTGGGCGTTTTTGCATGCGCATCACCAATAGATCCTACTTCTACACCTAGTAGTTTTAATTTAGTGCTCATATCTGCACCTAAAAACTCAAGCTCGCCGCCACTTAGCTGGCTTGCTGCAACGCGAGCCATGTTGTAACCCGGCGCCACTAAGCCAAATAACTTTTTGTCCCATAGGGCACATTCGCCAATAGCCAAAATATCAGGGTCTGATGTTTGGCACTGGTTATTGATGACTATACCGCCACGCTCCCCAAGCTCTAGATCAGCCACTTTACCTAGCTGATCATAAGGACGAATACCGGCAGAGAATAAAATTAAGTCGGTTTCTAAATAAGTGTCGTCTGAAAAGTTTAATCTAAAGCGGCTAGTTTCACCTTTAACTATTTCGCTGGTCGCTTTTGATGTATGAACAGTCACACCCAGTTTTTCTATTTTATTTTTTAATAGCGTGCCGCCTTGCTCGTCTAGCTGGACAGCCATAAGCTGCGGCGCAAATTCAACAACATGTGTATCAAGTCCTAATTGTTTAATGGCGTTCGCGGCTTCAAGTCCTAATAAACCACCACCAATAACTACACCACTTTTACTGGCTGCGGCACTGGCTTTTATTTGCTCTAAATCCTCTAGGGTGCGATAAACCAAACAATGTGGTTGATCGTTTCCCTTAATTGGCGGTACAAACGGGAACGAGCCCGTAGCAAGTACAAGCTTATCGTACGGGTATTGATCGCCTGTTTGAGTATTAACAACTTTGTTTACTCTATCTATGCCTTCAACCCATTGGTTAGTGAATACACTAATATTGAGTTGTTGATAATTTTCTAAAGTAGTTAGGGCTAAATCGTTTGCTGTTTTACCATCAAATACGCTTGATAAATAAACACGGTCGTAAGCTAGATTTGCTTCACCACACAAAACGGTGATGTTTGCGTTAGCATCGCTTTGGCGCATTTTTTCTACAAAATGATGTCCGACCATACCATTGCCAATTATTAGTATTTTTTGCGCGGTTTGCATTAGGCATTCCTTCAGTGACGGTTTAAATTTTACACACAAAAAAGCCCGTCACGATTGTAATTAAATACAATTGTGTACGGGCCTCTTTGCCTCTGGTTGCTTTTTCAACCAATATGTATGCCGTTAATTAACGTGCTTAGTGTTCAATAAAGCAATAACCTAGCCATAAGTTTAAGCTATTGATTAATAGTGATATTAATGTGCTTTTAGGATTTAGAGATTTAAAAACGAACACTTTAGGTGCAAGGTTAGTACTAATTAGTGCAGTAAAAAATATATTTAATGTTTTGAAAATGAGTGAGAGTTATCCCCATTGTTTTGTTAAATTGTGGGAGATACTCATATGGGTATGTTGCGTGCAACATCCATTTAACCAGTGATAAGCGCTAACGTGTTTTTTAGCTATGTAGTTAACTATTAATGAAAGCGAGCAGGGTAATCATAGTTATATAGAAGCCAACGCCTAGCGCAATAACCGGCACTACTTTTTTGGATTTCCTTTGTTTAAAACTAGCATAATCTTTAAATTCCATTTTATAGCTTCCAAACGTTGTAACTTTTAACAGCATACAACCTGTTGCATAAAACAAGAAACCGAAGGCTGTTTCAATTAAAAGCCATAAAAATATATCTGTAACAATGCTCATTTTTCCCCCTTAATCAAAAAGCTCAGCTAATTAGCGTAAACCAATAATAGTAAAGCATAGTTATTGGTAAAAAATAATATTTAAATTGTAAGTAAACATGCGAGTGTATTCTCTCATATTTTGCAAAATGCAAACTTGCCAATTGCAAACTGCATTAGGATTATACTGAATTTATTTTATTTATAATAAATTCATAAAGTTAAGTTTTGGAATAGACCCTGCAACAGTTTAATTACTTAACTTTTAAGGGCTAAATTATGAAACTAAATAAACTTGCAACAGCATGCTTAGTTATATTTCCATGCGCTGTGCTCAGTCAACCATTCGAGTCGTGCCCCAGCCAGGCATTTTTAATGCAAGATGCTAACGCGCAACTTTACGGAATAGATTTAGTTTCAGCTAAACCTACCGTTTTGGCATCGCAGCTAACGTTCGCTAACGAATTAAATACTAACAGCGTTAACGCAGTTGGTTTTAATTATAAAGATCAATACATGTACGGTTACAGTAAGCAAACGCCTGGCAGCGTAGTACAGCTTGGCAGCAACTACGAAATGAAACGGCTAAACGTACAAGGTTTACCTTCCACTAATTTTTACGTCGGTGATATACAAGTTGTAGGTGAGGGCAATGACCAACGGGCTACCTATTATGTTTATCATCCTAACTTTGGCCTATATGGTATTAATTTAGATGGTGATTTAGAAGCATCTATTACGGCAAGTTTGTTACCCAATACAAACACATGGAGATTGTCTATTTATGACTTTGCCTTTCACCCAGCTAGTAACCTTTTATACGCGGTTGAGCCAAATGGCAATTTATACGAAATAGATATTGCAGCAAATACCCACACGTTAATTACTCAAGTTGATGTAGGCGATGATACTGGCGCATTTGGCGCGGCTTATTTTGATGTAAAGGGCCAGTTTTATTTTAGTAACAATAAAAGCGGTAAAATTCATAAAGTTGATTTAAGTGTTAGCCCAGTGGTTGGCTACACCCCGGTGGCAAATGTGTTTACATCGGGGCCTAAATCAAGTCAAAACGACGGTGCGCGCTGTGCCATTGCGGAAGTAAAAGTAACTGATAGCTCAATTGATTTTGGTGACGCGCCAGCGCCTTACAACACAAGCCTTGAGCAAAGTGGCGCAAGGCATTTATTTGACCCGAATAGTACCGGCTCAGATTTAATTTATTTGGGAAGCTCGGTGGATGGTGAAAACATTAATACCAATGCCGATTTACTATTGTCTCCTATTGATGATTCAGACGATGGCGTAAGCTTTGTAACGGTTATTTCGGCAGGGCAAGACTCGCAAATTATTGTTAACGCGTCTACTTCTGGCTTTTTATATGCGTGGTTTGATTGGGACCAAAATGGCCGTTTTACTGAAGATGAAAGAACAGTAACTAAACGTGCCATAAATGAAGGCGATAACAGCATTTTAATCACGGTGCCAAGTAACACTAAAGCGGGCCAAACATGGGCTCGATTCAGAGTCACCGATGGCACAGAGGCGTCGCTTATCACGGCAACAGGCGGTGTGCTGGGCGGCGAAGTAGAAGATTACGAAATTACCACTTATGCAAGCGCTGTTTACCCTGGCGAAAATGATTGGGTAACCCTGGCTTTTGAGGATAGATGGCCGTTTGCAGGTGATTACGACTTTAATGATCTAGTACTCAATTATAGAACCACACAGCTTATGGAAGGGAGTAATGTGGTTGGCTATAAAATAGATGGTCAACTGATTGGTATTGGAGCCACATATCATAATGGTTTTGCTGTGAGATTAAAAGAAACCGTTAGTAGCAGCACACGCACTATCATGCGAGACGAAGTAGATGAAGATGCAATTAGCTTTATTATTGACGGGCAACCGCAAACAGCGAGTCCTTTGGAGGCAGGTAGAAACGAAGCCATCCTCATTTTCATGCAAGATACCTGGGCTCACGTTTCAAAAGAGTCGGGCTGTAGTTACTTTAGAACAGAAGATAATTGCGATGAAAACGTTAAAGTTACCTTTAGCATGAGCATTCCTTTAAAAGAACCAAAAGCTAAAAGTGCATCTCCCGGTACGCTACTTGACCCGTTTATTTTTGCAACTAATGGCTTTTACCACGGTGATTTTTTAGTCGGTAAAAACGCCCGAGGATGGGAAGTACACATTAAAAACCAGGCACCAACTGAAGCGTTTGATACATCACTATACAGCGTTACAAACGCAGATGATGCCAGCGTACAAAGCAATGGTTTGTATTTTCTTAACGAAAACGGTTTACCGTGGGCAATGGAGGTCGGTATGCAATGGCTGCATCCCCTTGAAGGGGTAGACATAACCGACGCTTACGGAAGTTTTGCAGAGTTTGCTCAATCATCGGGTAAACAAAAGCCAACGTGGTTTAACGATTACAGTATTAGTAATGTTGTTGTAAGAGGGGAACAGTAATGAAAAAAACACTATTAATTTTATCACTATCAATAGGGTTAACAGCATGTGGCGGCGGTGGTTCAGAAGAGACAAAAGCACCAGCAGTCGCGACGGTATCTTCTACCTCTACACCAGCAAATAATCCAACAGGGATTAACGCAATCACTGTTGATAACGAATTTAATTTATCTACTAAGTATTCACTTGATGTTGATGTTGACCTAGGGATGGGCGATTTAAGAGCCTACTTAAATGTGTGCCAAAAAAAGGTGGCATCTCAACGAGCAGATTATAACAACTGTATTTACAGAGGGCCTCTTAGTAATACCGCTCTCGATACGCAATTAGTGTTAAGCAATCAAGATATTGAACTGATTGCTGAAATTTGGTTTTACGATGAGTCGACCGAACCGCTTTTATTCACTTGGCAGTACGAACCTGCTCAAGCACAACAACAGTTTGTTATCAGATAATAGTTATTAAAATGGTTAGGTTTAAAAAGTAATGTCAAATATCCCAGAAAGTAATAATCCGCACTATTTAGTTTTGCGGATTATTTTTATATGTGCAGCAGTCGTATTTATCTTACTCGCGTTTAATCCCTTAACTAGCTTTTATGCCGATGTATTTTCATCTTTACGAGTACAGATGTTAATTGCGGCGTTGATGTGCGGGGGCGCACTTATGTTGTTAAAACTGTACAAATTATCTGCAGTGGTGATCCTACTTTGCGCGCTGGGGCTAGGCCCTATTTTGGTGTCTTTTCCCGTAACATCGCCTGTTAATTCAGAGGCTTTATCAATCAAGCAAATTAATGTTAATTATAGTAATAAATACCTTTCAACACATTTACTGAGTTTGCGTGATGAAAATTGGGATGTGCTTATTTTACAGGAATTTAGTGATAAAAATCGCCACCTGTTAACTCAATTTATAACCACTACCGACATGTTTGGCTATGAGGAGGTTGAGGGAATACCTTATGGTATGGTTGTTTTATCGCGAATACCTATGGTTTATAAGCAACAAGTTAAATTAGATGGCGACAAGTTAGGGTATTTAAAACTTAAGTTTATGGTGGGTAATACGGTGTTGACTACGTTTATTGCGCACCCGCCTTCACCACGCTCTAAACGTCATTGGCAAAATAGAAATACGCTATTAGCGGCTTTAAAGCTTTCAACACAAAATGAAAAGGGCGCATGGCTCGTTGCAGGGGATTTAAATGTAGTACCTTGGTCTTCATATTTTGAGTGGCAGCAAGATCAAACTTGCTTTGGGCAGTATCGATATTCAAGCTTTATGCCTTTTAAAAAAGGGCACTCTATTTTGACTGGCTTACCTATAGATCACTGTGTAATGAGCGAACAAGTTTTATTACAAAGCCTAGTGGTCACGGACTTTAAAGGCAGTGATCACAAAATGTTAAGCTATAAAATAAGTCTAAAATAAAAGGCGCTCAATATAATAAGCGCCTTTTTAACCTTAGTGTTTTACATGTATTTTAAATTTATTTAATAGACTGTTTTATGTCATGTACTAAGTGTTGAAGATTTCGCCTATGGGGAAACAATAAAAATGCAGCAGTGGCTAAGCAAAAAGCTTTAAACTTATAACCTATTTCTCGGTAGTATTCGCTATAACATTCGAGCATTCTGGCTTTGGCTTTAAACCGAGAAACCACGCCAATATCGTTTTTACAGCGATCTATTATTATTTGCATCGCAGTTAAACGGTTTTGTCTGTTGGCAGTAATAGAGCCTGCTCTCATTAAATAGCCCATTGATACCTGATTCGAAAAAGCCACATTACCAATACGTGCTAGCTTAAGCCAACAATCCCAATCGCTTGCGCTATTGAGTGATTTATCAAACTTACCTACATAACAAATGGCTGATTTTTTCACCACAACAGACGAGGTACCTATAACGTTTGCAAACAGCAGTAAATCCATTGGTGATTTAAGGTTTTGGTAACCCTCAGTGTTCCAATTAATAAATTTTGTAAACTCAGGCCAATAGGAAAAACAATCAATAATGGGTTCGTACTGCTCATTAACATGCATGTAATTGGTAAAGCTCAGCACACAATCACGATTATTTTGCATGTAGGTAACCTGGTTAAATAATTTATCTTCAGTCCAGTAATCGTCAGCATCTAAAAAAGCAATATAGTCGCCTTTAGCAAGTTCAATGGCTTTATTTCTGACACTAACAACCCCGCAGTTTTGCTGCTTTATAACACGCATATTAGGAAGTGATTGTTGTAATTTATTTAACCATTCAACGCTTCCATCAGTTGACCCATCATCAATAATAAGTATTTCACACTCAATATTATGCTGCCTAACAACACTTGAAATAGCCTTTGCCAAATACTGCTTACAGTTAAAGTTAGGAATAATAACGCTTACCTGAATACTCATAGTACTCACCTTTTGTGTTTTTCATTAACGTTAACTACGCAAGATAAGCGCCAACCATTTATAGGCTTTTGCGGGCTGTTTTTTGTTTTATGATTTGCAAATTGCGATAAGCCTTCGCAAATTGACTTTTTATAGGGGCTTTTTAGCGTTTTATATCGGGCACAGATTTTGCGATGTAACCGTTAAGTTTATTAGGAGTTTTAACTATGAAACATATTGGCATCGTTGTACCTAGCTTTCACATACCTTCAGAAACGTTTGTTGTAACTGAAATTAACGCGCTGGTGAATGCAGGGCATAGAGTGACCGTACTGACGTTTGAAAATTTAAATTACTGTGTTCATTTAAATAAAAATGTGCAGGTGATTGTTATTAAAAAATCAACACCATCGGCAGTTAACACACTATTTAAAAGCCCACTAGTGGCAGTGAAAGGCGGTGTTATTGCAAGTCGCTTTAAGTCTATTTCGGCCATGTCTTTAATGGGCTATGGGTTAAATATTGCTGAAATTATTCGTGCAAAAAAAATCTCTCATATTCATTGTCATTTTATGCATGCACCACTGGCTTACTCCATTATTGCTAGCAAAATAGCAGGCGTGAGTGTGTCATCTATTGGCCACGGTCACGATGTTTATGTGAACGATGATGATTTAAAGCTTAAATTATCGCTGTGCGATTTTTCGGTTGCTGTATGTAAAGACATGGCTGTAAAACTGAGTAAATACAGCGAAGGAAAAATACAGCTACTGCATTGTGGTATTGATTTGAGCTTGTTTAATAATAAACCAAGTCGATTAACAGAATCGGTTAACCTTATTTTTGTTGGTCGGTTAATTGAAAAAAAGGGATTGCAATTTTTACTTCCGGCAATCAAAAAAATTAGCAAAAAACATTCAATTACATTGGATATAGTAGGCGATGGTCCTCTACTAAATGACCTGAAATATTTTTGCGAACAGCTAGGAATTATGAATGAGGTCAACTTTTTAGGCTCAAAAAGTCCACAGTGGTTAGCAATAAACACCAGCAATTATTCGGCTTTAATTGCGCCGTTTTGCGTGTCTAAAAATGGCGATCGCGACACGGGGCCGGTTGTACTTAAAGAAGCCATGGCTAGCGGTATACCTGTTTTAACTACTGAGCTAATGGGTGCAAAAGAAATTGTAAATGACGATGTTGGCGCTAAATGTGCGCCTTCAAGCATTACTGGTATTGAGCAAATGCTTAATGACTTTTGTGCACTAACGCCTTACCAGCGTTACGAAAAAGGGCTAAATGCAAAAAGGTTAGCGACAAAACGCTTTAATGCAAATTCGCAAGCCAAAAAGTTATCTCATTGGGTTCAAGGGATATAGGTGTTGCTATGAATGGGATTAAGCAAATTGCATACTTTGGTATATCTACTTTATTTCTTAAAGTATTAGGGTTTGCTTTATTACCTATAACTACGCGTATTTTAAGTCAGGCAGAATTTGGTGAGCTAAATTTTTTGGTGTCTATTTCGGCGGTTATGTCGTTGTTATTGTGCTTAGGTTTACCCGATTTATTGTTTAAGCAACAAATGAACAACCCACAACATAAACGTGCATTATTCAGAGATGCATTATTAGTGTGTGCCATTGTTAGTAGTGTATTTGTGTGCTTGGTTTTTTACTGTATTGATTATTTAAGCGCGTTATTACCTGTAACGCTAAATGCACTAGATATTAAACTGTTAGCTATTAACTTAGCGCTTTCATCTCTACTTTCTATTTTATTTTGTTATTTTAGATATTACGAAATGGCAAAACAATTTTGTATTTTGGCTGTGCTTCAAGGTATGGGGCAAACACTTCTAACCGTTGTTTTACTTTACTCAGGACATGGTGTTACTGGGGTAATGGCATCGGGTGTGGTGTCGAGCGCTTTAGTATTATGTATTGCTATCGTTTTGGAATTGAAGCCGCTGGGTATCAGCTTTAAACGTGTTTCATGGAAAATAAGTTATAAAAACGCACTTTTTTTAATCAGTATTGTTACCTCGTCTTTATTTTTGTATGCAAATAATGGGGCCGAAAACTGGTTTATAGTTGCCAGTGAGGGCAAAGAAAAACTGGCTCAATATTATGTCGCTTTACAGTTTGCCGTTATGACCTCGTTCGCTTTTGAACCTATTAGAATGTGGTGGTTCTCACGTCGTTTTGATGAATTGGCTAAAAACCGAGAACGTTATGTCGACCTGTGCACGCTGTGTTTAGATTCGGCCATTTTACTATGCGCGTTTATGCTTATCATCACCCCGTCTATTTTTAGTTTAGTGTTACCACAAAATTATCAGTTGCATACTTGGTTGTTACCAAGCCTTATTTTTATTGTGGTTATTAAGCACCATAGTGATTTACTCAATATAGGGTGTTACATCCATTACAATGGTGCGTTTGTTACTGTGGTTAATGCAGTTAGCGCATTCGCTGTGCTGGCTTTGTTAGCCGTTTTAGTTCCTCGATATAACGTATACGGCGTAGTGGTTGCACTTTGCATTGCGCAGTTAATTAAAACCAGTTTACTTATTGTTATTAGCCAACAATTAGAAAGTTTAACGTTTAGTGTTACGCGTTTGCTGCCCAGCTGGGTGTGTTTTTCTTTAATATACTTTTTAAGCATTACACAAACTGCCTATTTTGAGCTTATTCAATGCATTGTTTTTATCTGCTTTTTAATTGCTTTGTTTTATAAATACAAACCCGCAATTTTAGCACTGACCCAGCAAACAATGCGGGGTAAAGTGTATGATTAGTTGGTATAAAAAATATTGTCTGATGATCAACGGGTTATTTGTAATGACATTAACATTAATGCTTTACATGCGCTTTGGTCCCATTGCAGCCTTTGCTTTATTATTGTTACCTTTTGCAGGGTTTTTAGCCGTTAAAATAAGCACGGTATTTATTATTCTTTTTATACTGTTTAGCTACTTTAGGCTACATGAAGTCTTTGTTGTATTAATGCCCCTTAAAATTCCTAAAATGTTGGCCTTAGCTTCATTACTGGCTATTGCATGGCATTTATTCATTTCAAAATCGTTAAAACCTCATTGGAGTTCAACACACTTAGTGTTTGTAATTTGGTTTGTTTGGCTCACCGTTTGCGTATTTAGTGCCTCCAACAAAGGTATGGCCATAGAGTATTGGACCGGTGTGCTGGTGAAAGTATTTATTATGGTATTTGCCATTAGCTGGTGGTTAACCCGATTTTCGCATTTTAGTTTAGTACGAATGGGCATAATGATTTCGGGTATTTCGGTGGCGTTGGTTGCACTAAGTAACAAAATGAATGGTATTGGCTTGGTTGAGGGCACGCGTGTCACTATTTCTCGTGAGTACCGCTCGCAATTAGGAGACCCTAACGATCTATCGTTAGTGTTGATGTTTCCGGTGTCCTTTTTGGCAGCAGAGCTGTTTGATAAAGGTGCGAATAAATATCGTCGTTTATTTGCAGCCGTAGGGTTGTTGTTAGCTATTTCTGGTGTGATAGCCACACAAAGCCGAGGTGGTTTATTGGGTATTGCTGCTATTTTAAGTTTCTTTTTATATCAAAAAGTAAAAAATCCTTTAGTAGTCGGGCTGTGTGCAGCTGTTGCCATGCTTGCAATGATGGTGTTTGCAGGTATTGGTGATAGGCAAAGTGGAGGCGCAGCAGAAGACGGAGTTGATGCGTCTGCAATGGGTCGAATATATGCATGGCAAGCGGCAATTAATATGGCGCTTTCTAATCCGCTGACGGGTGTGGGAGTCGATAACTTTTACGTAAATTATTATTTTTACAGTCCGCATTGGGATGGCAAGAATCATGCAGTACACAGTACATGGTTTCAGGTATTAGGCGAAACAGGCTTTGTAGGTATAGGTATATTTGTATTATTAATTGCCAGTATATATCGCAGCTTATCACGCGTGTATTGCATCAATGCGCTTAACCATAACGACCAAGTTGCAGTTAATGCAAATGCATTAAAAGCAGGTTTAATAGGCTTTATGGTTGCAGGTACTTTCCTAACACAAGCTTTTACCTGGCCGCTTTACATTATTTTAGCGCTAACAATCGCACTCGAAAAAATCACTGTTGAGAGCAATAAGGAATAAAACTATGATCATACACGTTAAACATTGGCTTAAATGTAGCCCTCATCCTTTTGCAAAATCACTTTTTCAATTTGCAAAAACGATTCGCAATCCACAAATGATTGTTATCCCGTTTTTTCATTCATTGCTTTATTTTGTTCATCAATTTTTAAAACAATTTATACACGAATTTTTACGTATCACTTATTTTACGCCCCTTTTCAAAAGCCAAATTAAAGGCAGTAAAAAACAGCTTTATTTATATTCAGGTATGCCGCAAGTGTTGGGGGAGCTTAATGTTGTGTGTAAAAACAACGTGAGAATGTCGGGTATTTCTACCTTTTGCGGGCGGGTAGGAGGGCAAACAACACCCACTCTAACCATTGGTAACAATGTAGACATTGGTTGGCAAAATGCGTTTTCGGTAGGACGTACCATAACCCTTGAAGACGACGTTAGGTTAGCAGGGCGTGTATTTTTAGCGGGTTTTCCAGGGCACCCGATTGATTGTGAACGAAGAGCGCAGGGGCAAAGTGATGATGAAAACCAAATTGGCGATATTATTATAAAGCGCGGGGCATGGCTTGGCACCGGAGTGACCGTGCTTGGAGGCGTTACCATAGGTGAAGGGGCGATTATTGGCGCAGGTAGTGTTGTAACTAAAAGCATACCCGCCTTTAGTATTGCTGCGGGCAATCCAGCAAAAGTAGTTAAATACATAAAGGAATCATAATATGAGATTTGTTGTTTTTGCAGAGGATTGGGCAAGCCACCCGAGTAGCACACAGCACCTATTTGCTGAACTGGCTAAAAATCATGAAGTACATTGGGTCAATTCAATTGGTATGCGAAAGCCAAGTTTTAAATTAAACGATTTAAAACGTGTATTTAATAAATTAAAACAATTATTTAGCGAATCAAATAGCGCAACCATTGAAACGCCAGAAACATTACATGTTTACAAGCTCCCCGTATTGCCTTGGCATGACAACGCATTAGTAAAACGTTTCAATAAGTGGGTGTATTCTCAATACTTTAAAAATATTGATGATGAGCCTGTTACTTACTGGTTAAGCGTGCCCACAGCCGAATATTTAATTACAAAACAAAAACGCGATAGGTTAATTTATTACTGCGGTGACGATTTTAGTGCATTGGCCGGCGTTGATGCGTCACTTGTTGCCCCTTGTGAAAATAGCTTGATACAAAACGCTGATTTAATTTATGTCATCAGTGCGTTTTTAATGAACAAAATGCCTAAGCACAAAACAAAAATGTTAAGCCATGGTGTTAGTTACGATTTGTTCACCTCTAAAAGTGAAATTGCACCAGAGATAAACCACTTAAATGGTCCGATTATTGGTTTCTATGGCAGCATCAATGCGTGGTTAGATATTGCATTACTCACTGCGTTAGTCGCGCAGCGACCCAGTTATCAGTTAGTGCTTGTTGGCGATATTGTGGGGCCTACTGGGCAGTTGTTGCAATTTAAAAATGTAACGCACATTCCTGCAATTGAGCATGCTCGGTTAGCGAGTTTTTCCACACATTGGAACGTGTCTGTTTTACCGTTTGTTAATAACGAGCAAATTAGAGCGTGTGACCCATTAAAGCTTAAAGAATATTTAGCGGCAGGAAAGCCTATTGTTGCTACCGATTTTCCCGCAGTAAAACAATATCAAACAGAAATTTTTATTGGCAAAACGCATGATCAATTTATTAATAAAATTGATGAAGCCGTTAGTTTAAACACCATTCAACGCAGCACCCTAAAATTATCGCAACAACAATTAGCAAAGAACCACAGTTGGGAGTCAAAAGCGCTAAAAGTGCAACAAGACTTATTTATTTTAAATCACGCTGTGTAGCGTGATTTTTTAAACCAAAACCCTCTAACATGTCATTTAATTAGGCCTTTGAGTGCTGAGTCTCAAAAGCCTGATCCCCGCTAATAAACTGCTTATTTTTATTAAATTCACAACAGTTGGCGCACCCTGTGCAACACCTTATGTATAGCGCGATATTTGCAGTTTAAATTATTAATTTGCAAACAAACGCCACATTTCGCATAGCAATATGCAAATAGATAGGTAGGGATTATGTTAGTTAGAGAGCAAATAAAACGATTACTTTACTTAACCTTGTACGCTGTATACACACGTGCAAAGTTATTTGTGATCCCACTTTTAGTGGTGCCTTTTGTCATTATATTGCTCACAGTGACTGCACAAAAAAAATATGTAAACCACGCCACTATTTTAATCGAGGAGTCGGCATTACTTAACCCGTATCTTGATGATTTATCTTTTTCATTTGATTTATCTAATCGGATGGCAGCACTTCGTACACTCGTTATAAGTAGGAAGGTACTTATTGCAGTAGCAAAAGAAACGCAATTAGTGCCAGAAAATGCGACGCCTGCGCAAATAGAAAAAATTCACCAAGAGTTATCTCAGGCATTGTCTTTGTCGTTGGTAGGGGATGAGCTGGTACGGGTTAATTTTATATGGCATGAGCAAAGTAAAATGAAACTAGTGCTTGAAAAAGTAGTCGAGAAGTTTATAGAACGTTTACTTGCGCCCACCCGAGCATCGCTTGATAGCTCTGAGCAGTTTTTTTATCAGCAGCTGAACAGCATTCGTGATGAGCTTGAATTATCTGAAGAGGCACTTGCTGCCTTTAAATCAACAAACAGCAATACCTTGCCGGCTGTGCTGCACAGTAACCGTCAAACGTTTGATAAATTACTGAGCGATCAACAACAAAAAACAATTGTACTGTCGGGTGCGCAAGCAAAATTAAAAGCACTGGCTACTAAAATGGGCCAAGCAAACCCAATTTTAGGGCGCATTGAAGAAAAAATTATTGTTGCGGAGTCAGAGTTAAGCTTTTTAAAAACACGTTATACCGAAAAACACAGCAAGGTTATTTCAAAAAAACGAGAACTTCAAAGTATACGTAACCGCCAGCAGTCATTATTAGACAGCGCAGAAGACTTAGATCCCACCAATATTGAACAGCTATGGCAAATGGCAAACACACTGCCTAGCGGTAAAGACAATGAAAGCAGTGTTCTGGTTTCGCAAATTCTCAAATTAGAAGAAGCTAAAAATGAAGTCACTCAGCATCAGCAAGAATACGACATGCTAGAGCAGCAGGTAAAACTGGTTGGTGAAAGGCTGCTAGTAACCAGTGATATTGAAAAACAGCTAAGAAAGCTTGAGCGAGACTACGATGTTAAACAATCGCTTTATAAAGATATGTTAAGCCGTTATGAAATGGCCAAAGTGACAGGAAAATTGGTTAAGTACGAAGGGCCAGATAAAGTAAAAACCATTGAACGCGCCTACAGTCCAACGCAGCCAATTAACACGTCGTTAGTCGCATCCATTATTGTGGGTCTTGTTTTAGGTGTGTTTACAAGTAGCACTATTGTGTTTGTAGCGACCTTATTTGACAGCCACTTAAAAGATATTCAAACCATAGAAAAACTATCTTCTTTAGAGGTAGTTACCATTTTACCTATTGTTAAAAATACACCTGTAGATTTGGTGTTTAGTTCAGCGATTAACTCTATTGAACAGGGGAAATAATATGAATGTTTTACATCTAGTTCAGCACTTTAAAATAGGTGGCCTTGAAAAAATGGCCGTCACGCTAATGCAAAAAAGCCAATTTGCAGACTCAAGTGTGGTTGTATCACTTGAAGGAACGTTGGGCGAGGCTGTTGAAGGTTGGCCACAATTAGCGTCGTTTGAAGGGCGGTTAATTTGTCTAAATAAGCCTGCAAAGTTTGATATGAATACGGTAAGCAAACTTACCGAGGTTATTAAAAAGTTCAATATTGATGTAATACACAGCCATCACATAGGGCCAATGCTTTATGCAAGTATGGCATGTATACGCAATAGACGCGTAAAGCATGTATCGACTATTCATGACGCCTGGTATTTAAAAAGTTTTAAGCAGCGTTTAATTACTAAAGTGCTTAACAAATTGACAAAAATTAGTTGGGTTGCTGATGCACAGGTAGTCGCTAACGATTTTTATAACGAAACAGCTATTCAAACCGATAAAACAATACTCAATGGTATTGATTTTAAACAATTTGTTTGCGGGGATGAACCAAACGCCCGTAAGGAACTGCATTTACCGCAAGATATTAACTTAATTGGTTGTTCAGCACGGTTAGAGCCAGGTAAAGGGCATTTTGCATTATTAAGAATTCTTAATTCATTGCCCATTTATACAGAACTTGTGTTTGCTGGTAGCGGAAGCTTACATTCTGAATTGGTGAATTATGCCACAAAGCTTGGCATTAAAGATCGCGTTCATTTTTTAGGTAATGTACAAAATATGCCGCTATTTTATTCAGCAATTAATGTGATGTGTCTGTATTCGCAGCGTGAAGGGTTACCGCTATCTATTTTGGAATCAATGGCGTGCGGAAAAAGCATTGTTGCCACCGATGTAGGCGGAATTAAGGAGGTACTAACCAGCGAGCAAGGTGTACTCGTAAAGCCTGGCGATGAGGTTGGGCTCAAAAAAGCGCTGATTGAAGCCATTTATATAAAACATGGAGAGTGTATTCGTCAGCACGTATTTTCAATCGCAAGTGCTACAAAAATGAGTGCAGAGTACGACCACTTTTACAACGGTATTACATCGTGAGGAAAATATAATGACTTATTTATTAATAATATTAGCGGTGTTAATTGCGTTAGTTATATACCACCACGTGGGCTATGTAGCACTTTTAAAGTTATTTAGTCATGGTAAGCGTAAGCGATTAATTAGTGCAAAGAATACCAAAGCAACCACCCATTTTGGTATTTTGATTTGTGCCTACAATGAGCAAGATCACATTAAAGAAAAACTTCATAATTTGGGCGCCATGCTTTACAACACAGATATGTATGCGATTCATGTGTACCTTGATGGCTGTACAGACAAAACATACGAAGAGGCAATGCTTGCCCAGGCTCATTTAGCAACACAACACGTTGAATGCCATTTGCATTTTAATAAAGTTAACCTTGGTAAAGCGCATGGTATTAATGAGTTAATTAAGCTAACTAAAACAACTTACGATGTTTTATTGTTTACTGATGTAAGCGCGCTATTAAGTATAGATGTACTTGGCAATATAGATGCTGATTTTAAAGATCAAAACATTAATGTGATTACCGGGGTGTATGTTTTAGACGAGCAAGCCACACAAGAGCAAAAGCATTACTGGCAATATCAAAACAACGTTAAAAGTATGGAGTCATCTTTAGGGGCGGTGATTGGTGTGCCAGGTGCGATGTTTGCCATTCGTTCACAGTACACAGATTTACTGGATGAAAGTGCCATTAACGACGACTTTATTTTATCAATGAACGCATTAAAAAATGGCGGTAAAGCAATTGTAGATAAAAACATTAATATTGTTGAAAGAGAGTGTGATGAACAAAGTCACGACTATGCAAGACGCGTAAGGTTAGGCGCAGGTAATTGGCAGCAAATAAAGGTGCTGTTAACGCTTTTTAACCCTAAGTTGGGCTGGGTCAGTTTTAACTTTATTTCGCACAAAGTACTACGGGGTATTATGCCGTTGTTGCTGGCTTTAATTTATGTTTTGCTTTTTTCAATGGCGCTGTTTTCAAATGTTATGCTGGCAAAGTTAGGTTGTGGGGCTATTGCGTTACTTCATGGTATTGAACTGACTAAAAAGGTTTTTAATATCACAACTAAAATACCTGTTGTAGATAAAGTTAACTATATTCTTAATGCCTACTTTTTAGCGTTATGGGGCATTATTAAATATGAAAAAGGCGATTACAAAAGCCACTGGCAGCGGGTGCATACAGGCAATAGCGAACAAAACGGTGCCATTAAGTGTGTTAAACGCGGTATTGATATAATTGGCTCCGCTTTAGGTTTAATTGTGTTGTCGCCTGTTATGTTATTGGTTGCACTAACAATAAAGCTAACTTCACGCGGGCCTGTGTTATTTAATCAGCTAAGAGTGGGTGAGAGCAGTGACAGCTTTGTTGCATTGTTTAATGTGCTTAAATTTCGATCTATGGTTGTAGATGCTGAAGTAAAAAGCGGTGCAGTATGGGCATCTAAGGACGATCCTAGAATAACGCCAGTGGGTAGGTTTATTCGTAAAACACGGCTAGATGAATTACCGCAGCTGTGGAATGTGTTAGTAGGGGATATGTCACTGATTGGGCCGCGCCCAGAACGCCCCGTATTTTATTCAAAACTAGAAAAAGACATTCCTTATTTTTCACAACGTACTTATGGCATAAAACCCGGCATTTCAGGGCTTGCACAAGTAATGAATGGATACGATGAAAGCATTGATGATGCAAGAAACAAAATAGGCTGGGATTATGCCTATATGCTAAGTACGTCATCACCTCGTAGCTGGTGTTACATGGAATTGACCATACTATTTAAAACCCTTGTTGTTATTTTTACTGGTAAAGGCCAGTAATCATGCATTGCATAATGCAATAGGATGTTTCAGTCTTAATTGCATTATGCTCTAACTTCCCTTTCAACTATATACTTATCATTAAAACCTATTAATTATCAGTAGCTTAAAGTTGGTTCGTTTCTTGTATTAGTAATAGAGAACTTTACTCATTAATAGGTAACTACCATGACTAATTTAGCCAATTCACAAGAACAAACCGTAATTTCGCTTCCTGCTGATTTTTCAGGCTTTACCGTAGACGGATTTAAAGATGAATTTGAAGGGTTGGTGGGAACAGACACTAATTTTATTATTTTAGACTTTTCAAAAACAGAGTTTATAGATTCGTCTGGCATAGGCGCAATTGTGTTTTTATACAAACGAATTGAAAAGAAAAACCATCAACTTTCTTTACTTAATGTGACGGGTCAGCCTTTCAAGTTAATGAACTTGTTAAGAGTAGATAAAACAATTCCATTTATTGATTCAATCTAACAGTTTAAGGAGAGGGATATGAAAGCACACATTTTTATTATCATTACTTTTTTTTTAAGTGGGTGTGCTTCTTGGCCTGATGAAGGACAAGGAGGTTGGGCAGAAAAGTACCAAAACTACCCGTTAGATGATGAGCAAAAAGATTTAAATTACACACAGCCCGAAGAGGTGGTTCGCAGTGAATTTGAGCACTTAGTGCTAAAGCTTGAGCTGTTAAAGTCTCAAGACATTAAAGCCTGTATGCCAGCACAATTGTTAAAGGCACAAATATACGAAAACCGTATTCGCAGACTTATTGCAGCTCAAATGTGGGAAGATGCAGAGCACGACTTACTTATTCATTATCATGGGCTTAACCAGTTAACGCAGCATTTTGATACTGTACAGCAGTTAACTCAATGTGCGGTGGTTAAAGAAGATAAACCTGCTTTATTTAGCGTTAAAAAGCAAATTACCGATTTACTCAATAGTGATAATCAATTTGCGTTCAAGGCGTTTGAGATCACACCTAAATACGCAGTCAGGCTTGCTCAAGCAGCTGATTTAGTAAAAGAGCTTGAAAGCATTTCTATATTGCTAGTCGGTCATACCGACTCGATGGGAGAAATGGCCAGCAACTATGAACTTGCTTTAAAACGCGCTGAAACGGTTAAGCATTGGTTAGTGGTTTATGGTGTGCCAGTGCAAAGTATTACAACGCTTACTCAGGGTAGCTTAAAACCTTACAGCGATGAGCCACAAACCGACTCAGTGCGTCATTCAGACCGCCGTGTTGAGGCCATAGTAATTGACGCCAACACAAATAATTTACAGGACAATAAAGCTAAATCGTTAGTGAGTTGGACCAAAATTATTAAAAGTAAGAAGGAGTAAGTTATGAGATATTTATTAACAATCGCATTATTACTTTTTTCGTTTCATGTTTTCTCAGCTTCTAACGCTGATGACGATACGGTACAGGTAGGCAATAAATTATTTTTGTATATTCCTGGAGAAGTCGATTTTGATAAAACCTTTGAAGTTGACAACAAAGGGCAAATTAATTTGCCCGAGGTTGGGCAATTTGTTGTAGCTAACAAAACTATATCACAAGTTGAGCTAGAGCTTACTCCAGTGTTAGGTGGCTTATTTGTAGCAATGGATGACTTTTATGTAGAGATACGTAGCAGAGATATTTTTATTAATGTTATGGGCTACGTTAATACGCCATCGCAAGTGAGCATTCCTGCAAATGGTAATATCCAAATGGTGATTTCGAAAGCAGACGGTTTAAGGCCAGGTGCTCAGCTAGATAGATTGCAAATAAGACGTGGCGAAGAAATTATTGAGTTTGATTACAAAGCGTACCTAGATTCGGGCAATATTAGCTTATTACCTGCGCTTAAAAGCCAAGATACCGTATTTGTGCCCGTTTCACCGTTACTGGGTAATGTACAAATAGACTTTGATGCCCAAACACTCAGTGCAACTGGAGATGCCAACGACGGTAATGCGGTCACTATTTTAGGCGAAGTACATAACCCGGGAAGTTTTTCATACAAAGAAGAAATGACTATTTTAGATGCGCTTATGCGCGCTGAAGGGGTTACGCGTTATGCCGATGTTACTAAAATTAGGGTGATTGTAGATAAATCGCCGGTTATTTTTGATTTAAAAGCGTATTTAGATAAACCATCAGGTAGCACTATGCAGTTATTGCAGCCGGGTTCGACAGTCTATGTGCCTATTATGGTTGATGATGTAAACACGACTTCTCGTACCGTTTATATTATGGGTGAGGTTCAAAAACCAGGTGCTTATGAAGCGGCAGACAGTACCAACTTTTTGGATATTTTAGCGAATGCTGGTGGCCCAACTCGATTTGCTGAAACCCGCCATATAAAAATATTAACACCAGAAGGGGAAAGCATTTTATTTGATTTACAAGGCTACAGTGAAGGCACAGTCACCACAAAAGTGCCCGACTTAAACCCAGGTGATGTTATTTTTGTTCCAGAAAAAACAGACGTCAATGAAAAAAGCTGGCTTAAAATTCCGACCAAACGCGCCATTAAAATAATTGGTGCCATTACTTCTCCGGGCAGGTATGAATGGAGTGATGAAATGGACTTTACCGATTTATTAGCACACGCTGGCGGACCTACCAAAGGCGCTAATATCAACGATATAAAAATACTTAGAAACGGTGATGTAACCCAGCGTTTCGACCTTGAAAAATACACCATCACAGACGGTGAAACACCATTGCCAAACCTAGTGGCCGGAGACACTGTAATTGTAGAGGAACTCCCCGTTGACCCTGCTGATAATAAGTCGCAGTGGATACGCCAAGAGTCAAGTAAGTCTATTTATATTATGGGGCAGGTTGGTTCACCTGGTCGCTATTCGTTCAACGAAAACATGCATTTTATCGATATTTTAGCGGCTGCTGATGGCCCAACAGGGACTGCAGATATTCGTAATATTAGAGTAACTCACAGAAACGGTAATAGAGCTAAAGTGAGTAAGTTAGATTTAGCGATGTACTTTGAAACCGGTGACGAAACATTATTTCCTAATGTATTACCAGGAGACACTATTTTTGTTCCAGAAAAAAATAAAGACTGGCTACGCACACCTAAAGAACGCGTAGTACGCATTATGGGGGCGGTGCAAAAGCCTGGTAGATATAACTTTGACGACACAATGAGCATTTTAGATGTATTAGCTGAGGCCGGCGGCCCTTCAAACTCTGCACTCATTGATAAAATAGTTGTGGTTAATCATTCTTGTTGTAAAGAGCAATCAAGAGTGTTTGATTTAGAAGCCTTTATTAAATCGCCAAACTCAGCAAATATTCCAGTACTTA
The DNA here is from genome assembly GCF_023161925.1 of Pseudoalteromonas sp. 2CM32C. Classification (NCBI taxonomy): domain Bacteria; kingdom Pseudomonadati; phylum Pseudomonadota; class Gammaproteobacteria; order Alteromonadales; family Pseudoalteromonadaceae; genus Pseudoalteromonas; species Pseudoalteromonas sp. 2CM32C. The sequence continues at coordinate 178,923 of NZ_JALNTI010000006.1, forward strand.
GAGCAGGGGATACCTTATATGTTCCTGATAAAGGGCAAGATTTATTAAGCCAGTTTAAAGAAAATTTCCTCGATGTAATTACCATACTTGCGCTAGTGGTGGGCTTATGAAATTAATACCAAGTCAATATCATGAGTTAGAAGTGATATGTAATACCATGATAGATAACGATGCGCGATGCGTTACGTTTATATCTTTATGTGGGTCTGAGGGGGCGTCTACCGCATGTGTGAGCGTTGCAAAACGCTTACAAAGCCAAAATAAGTCGGTGCTTATCATTGATTTAAACCCAATTAATACATTTAACTCAGACGATAAGTTACCCGATACGTGCAGCCCGTGGCGCTTTGATGATATTTCATGCCAATTAGGTGTTACAAATTACCAAGAAGTAAATTTGCTCACTATTAAACATTTAGCGGCTATTGAGCCTGCTAAAAACAAGCATGTGTTAAATGACGCGATTGCTCGCTTAAAACAAGAGTATGACTATATTTTAATAGATATGTCGCCGGCATTAAAACTAAACAGAAACAATGTACCGCTTCATTCTCTAAGTTTGTGTAGTGAATTAACCTTTGTAGCCGTGGCACTTGGTGTAAATGACGAGGAGTCATTATGCAAAGGTATAAAAGAGCTAAAGCAAGCCGGTCATAGCAATATTAAATTACTAATAAGCCAACATAACTTTGCTCCACTGGGGGAGCGTATTATTAGTGTTTTAAATAAGCATAAAAACAAATGGCCTAAATTATGTAACAACCTTAAGTCGAAAATTAATAAACAAAGGTGGTTGTTTGAGCACCACTAAGGGCAATATGGATATTTTATTTGAAAGACGTTTTGAATTGCTTTGGCCAACGCTTAGCGAGATCAGATTGGTTCTTAAACACGTTTTAAGAGCACTTAACGTAAAAAAAGATGAAGTAGATGCTGCGGGTTTAGTTGCAACTGAATATTTAACTAATTTGATAAGGCACAACGAGGGATCAGAACAGCATATTTTTTTGCGCATAAGCCAAGCGGATAACGATGGTTATGCACTCACATTTATTGACGAGCTTACACCTTACAATTTATTTGAAAATAATAACTCTCAGTGGAAGCTAGGCTCAGGTAATTTGGTTGAAGGTGGTATGGGAGTTGAACTGATTCGCCACTACTTCAAAGAGGCCGAGTACGTATCAGATAAAGGTAAAAACTATTTTACTTTTCCACTAGAGCACATAGATAAACGACCCACAGTTATATACGTTGACGATGATGTTACCCAGCTCGCACTTATGAGCGCCTATTTAAAAGATCACTTTCAAGTTGTTCCTTGCGAAAGTATTGAAGCCGGCTGGCAAGCAATTTTAACTGCCGATGCACGAATATTGCTGCTTGACCACAAGCTAAAAAATGGAACGTGTGAGCCACTTTTAGAAAAGCTCAACCAGTCAAATTTAAAGTCACAGTTATCAGTTGTTATGCTAACAGGTGACGATAGCGAAGAGGTAATAAGTAAAATTAATCGGTTAGGTGTAGATGACTATTTAATTAAGCCAGTTAAAAAAAATAAACTGCTGCAGAGCATTGAACGAGTAACACACCGTTTTGCTTACTTATCGTATCAAACAACTTTTGAATCTACACCGTCTAAAATTCATTTACAAAATGATAAAAGCGCGCATCTTTTTGGGTCTATTAGCTTGGGAAACGGTGGTGACTTTTTTATGCCCATTAACGATGAATGCAGTGCATTTGTGCTTGGCGATATGATGGGGCATGGTTTGCAAGCGCTTAAAGAAAGTTTTGCAATTAAAGGGTTCATAAGTGGTTTTTTGGCCACCGGTTTGCCTTATCAAAATATGTTAGCGGCGCTTAATAACGCTTTGTATAAGCAGCAACTTTGTAAGTCTAGTTTAGTCACGCTTGTTATTTGTTTTATTGAGAACAATAAACTATTTTGGTTAAATGCCGGGCACCCGCCGCCAGTTGTAATACTCAATAATGGCAAAGTACACCAATTAAAAGGCACAGGACCACTGTTGGGCCTGTCAAAAGAGCATAACTACACACTATACGAAGCAGGGCTTGACGATGTTGAACATATTTTGTTGTACACCGATGGCTGGACTGAAAATCGTTTCACCGATAAAGATGAGATAGGTGAACTAACTAAAATTGTTCCTCAAGATTGTAAAACGTCTGAAGAGTTTGCACATTGCTTGTGGAAAAACTCACAAGTTACCCTTTCTAAAGAAATTGACGACGCCTCATTAATTATAATTAACTGAGTTTGCATTACTTGACACTTTATAGCTATATTAAAGGCATATATTCTATCTGTTTGAATTTATGGCAACTTGCCAACTGAGACGACTTTATGCCACCTACAGTTCTAATCGTTGAAGATACGCAGTCTTTAGCAATGATGTACCAATCCTACTTATTACCAACGGGTGTTAATACACTTGTGGCAAGTGATGGCCAAACGGCCATGGATATAATTAATAAGGTTCACCCCGATTTAATTGTACTTGATGTTATGCTGCCTGATATGAATGGGCTTGATATTTTAGCGACATTAGAACCCGATAACTCGCCTCAAGTTGTTGTATTAACTGGTCATGCAACAAAAGAAATGGCTATTCAGGCAATAAAACTAGGCGCGAGTGACTTTTTAGAAAAACCAATAGAAGCAGACCGCTTCAGAATAACGGTTAACAACGCGCTTAAAATTAAAAACTTAAAGCAAACCGTTACACAATACAAAAATAAATACGAAAACGGAAAGTACTTTGATTTGATTGGCAGCTCAAAGCAAATGCAGTCTGTTTATCAAATTATAAGTTCGGCGTCTGCCAGTAAGGCCACTGTTTTCATAACAGGTGAAAGTGGCACGGGTAAAGAGTTGTGCGCACGAGCTGTTCATCAAGCGTCTAATAGAGCGAATAAGCCCTTTGTCGCCTTAAATTGTGCAGCAATACCAAAGGATTTAATTGAAAGTGAAATTTTTGGGCATTTAAAAGGGGCGTTTACTGGCGCCATTGCTAATAGAGTCGGTGCTGCAGGGCAGGCTAACGGCGGGACGCTGTTTTTAGATGAATTGTGTGAGATGGACATAAATTTGCAAAGTAAACTTCTGCGATTTATTCAAACAGGGAGCTACCAGCAAGTGGGTAGTGAAAAAGAAGTAAAAGTTGATGTTAGATTTGTTTGTGCAACCAATAAAGACCCGCTTATTGAAGTTGAAAACGGCCGTTTTAGAGAAGATTTATATTACCGACTCCATGTTATTCCTATCGAGCTGCCACCTCTAAGAGCGCGCGGAACAGATATTATTGAAATTGCCGAAGCCTTATTTGTAAAATTAGCGTTAGAAGAAAATCATCCTTATAAAAGTATTTCAGAAGGCGTAAAACAGTTGCTTATGCAGTACAGTTGGCCAGGCAATGTAAGGCAGCTCGAAAATGTGATCCGTAATGTATTGGTACTTCATCCTGAACAATATATTGATACCGATATGATCCCCGCATTACCGGTCAGTTCAAAAACGCAGGCGCAACACACGCCAATTATCAGCGAGCAGCTAGTAAGTACTGAAACACCCGCCTTTGATATGGCAACATCACAAAGCGAAGTTAAACCCCTATGGCTTGCAGAAAAAGAATACATTGAGCACGTTATAAAAATATGTGTGTCGAATGTGCCTAAAGCCGCATCACTGCTCGATGTCAGCCCTTCGACGCTGTACAGAAAAATTAAAAGCTGGGAAGAGCTCGAGTAACTTTATGTACCTGTGTAAGCTTTTTGCAAGAGCAAAAATTGTTGTTTTCCCGAAAATCGCTCCTCAAGGATGTTATACGCGTTATTGATAATTTTTTTAGTCTGTTCTTCAGGAAGTAAAAGCAGCTTTTCGACCTGATATTGGCAGTGCTGTGCATTAGCTTCTAACATTAAAAAACCTGTTTCATCGTGTTTAATGATGCTAGGAATTGCACCAACAGCACTGCTAATTATAAACTTTTGCTCAGAAATAGCCTCAAGCAATGCCATGGGAAGTCCTTCTTCCCTAGAGCAAATGAGCAACACATCAATTTTGCTCCATATATCATTACGTTCAACAAGGCCATGATACTGCAGATTGTGTAAGTTCGGTACCTCACCTTTTAATGGGCCATCTCCAAAAATATGAAACTTAATGTCTAAATCTTGCTGCATGTTTTCAGCTAATCTACAAAATATATCCGGTCCTTTTTCAAAAGATAGTCGCCCCACAAAACCAATATTTAAGGTTTTATTATCACACTGATTAAAGTGACTGTTAGAAGAGTTTATTGCGATGAAGTTTTCGAGCAAAGTGGCGTTTTTTAATGATGCTTTTATTTGCTCTGATACTGCAAAATTGGTCGATAATGGAGAAAGTAATTTATCTAGCTTATTGTAAATTTTTAACTTACCGGTACCCGCTTCGCCAGCATGATAGGTACTAATACAGCGATGCTTTGTTACTTTACATGCTAAACGGCCAAATATTCCTGCTTTGTAGCCGTGGGTGTGAACAACCGTTTTTGAGTCAAACGTTTTTAACTTTTTAAGTAAGCTGCTTAAGTTTCCTTTTAAAAATTCATACCTTATATTTTCTTTATTAAGCAGATCATAAAATGCTTGATTTTTATGATCCTCATAAAACATAATGTTATTGCTAATGCGGTTTTGAGTAAGAAGCTTTGAAAGTTCAACGAGGTGTGTTTCTATACCACCGAGCATCGAAGAGTCGACAAATAAAACAACGTTGTAATCCATAACTGACCCCAAAAGATATATATGATTAATTACTCAACAATTGAACAGCTCAAAAGTGATGTAGGCAACGAGTTAGCAGTAGAGCTGCTAAAAACGTTTATAAACGAATCTAAAAAAACAATTGATATTTTGATCAATACACAAAACCTCAGTGAAATTGAAATTAGCGCGCATAGTCTTAAAAGCAGCGCGTACAGTTTTGGCGCTTCGGGTCTTGGAGACACGTGTAATTCAATCGAGTCCATTGTAAAAATTGAGCATAGCGCTGAGGAGCTCAACAGTTTGTTAAAAATAGCTGATGAGCAAAGCACAGAGACGTTTAAACAGCTAGAATCCATTATCCAAAATATTTAAAAATGATTACTCAATTGAATGGGCATTTTTAGTAATCCAGAAAACACATTGTTTAGCTCATCTATGTCATGCAAATGAGCCCTGTTCTTAATGATGTTTTTGCTGCCCTGTAATATTTCTTCAATTGCAGAAGGCGGAATGCTCAAGTCGTACAACTTAAATCCTAGTTGCTCTGCAAGCCAATCCACACCAGCGGTTTGGGTGTTTTTCATTACGCTTTTTTCTTCTTTTGAGTTTTCAATAAAAATACGACACGCCGATGTTTTTTGAATAGCTGCCGCTATATCATTAACTAAAAATGCGGGTAAAATACTTGTGATAATGCTGCCTGGGCCAATAATAATTAAGTCGGCTTCTAAAATGGCGTTTACACAGCCCGGACCTGCAGGAACATTTTTTGATAGTGATACACTTTTAGGTAAAGAAGTCAGTGAATCAATTTCACATTCGCCCATTACTTTTTCATTATTATGCAATTCAGCAACAAGGTCAGTGGGTACTTCTGTCATGGGTAAAACGGTTTCTGTATTGCCAAGCATAATATTAAAATGCGCAATGGCTTTGGTTGCAGATCCGGTCAGCTCGATTAAACCAAGTAGTGTTAAATTACCTAAACAATGATCAGCAAGTTGCCCTTGTGTAAATCTATGTTCGTAAATTGCGTTGAACGTAGATTTTTTACCTGCAAGCTGCAAGCAGCAACGGCGTATATCTCCAAGCGCAATGGTTTCTTGTGAAGCTCTAATTTTACCTGTGCTACCACCATTGTCTGTGGTTGCGACAATAGCGGTTATATTACTACTCATTGGCTTAATTGCGCTTAAAACCTGAGCTAATCCGTGTCCGCCACCAATACACACTATTTTCATTTTTGAGCCTTTGTATTTTTATTTATTTCACATGTAAACTGCATTTATTATTCCAAAAGTTTTATAACAATTAACATGATGATTTATATTGTTTTTTAATCTATATTTAATTGAGCAAGGCCCGTTTAAAATTTCCCTTTTGCAAAACGCGATGCATATTGATGAGGAAAATGAGTGTGAATAAAACAGAACATCTGTGTGTATCTGAATTACAAAAACATTTAATAGATTTAGCTAATTGTGAGTACGGCGCTGATTTGTTGAATCTGTTGAGATCGGTATTTGAGTCAAGGCTTAAATATACTGACTGTATAATCATCAATAGTTACAAATATAGGTATTACGAGACAATAGCGACCACTAATGACCAGTTTAGTAATAAAATGTGGTCTGAGTGTTCTTTGTTTACACAAACAGCTGAGCACGGTTATGTTATATGCCAATACCCTCAACAAATTGAAGAGCTTGAATTTTCGATTTTATATTCAATTCAAACATTAAAACTAAAAAATTCTTTATTGTTTAGTGTGAACACACAATTTGATAAAGGCATATTTATTTTTACAAATGTAGATGCACAGCAGTGCGAACAACTTGTTAATTCAGACACAATAAAAATATTGTTGCAGCAGGCGTTTTTTACGTTAATAAGTCAAATTAAGTTAGCTAAACAAACGGACAAAGCTTTATCGCTTATACATAAATTTACGACACTCTCTAGCCTATTTAAAGAGTATGGGTCAGAGTGGTTTTGGCGATTAAACCCGCTAATGGTATTTGAAAGTATTAATAATATTGAAACTATAGGGAATATGTACGATCAGCTTTTTATTGGTCATAAAATTGAACACATCATTACAGATAATGAAAAGCAAAATACAGAAAAATGGCAGCAATTTAACCAGCTAATTGATGACCGTAACGATTTTCATGATTTTGAATTTGAGATTGAAGCCGATAAAAATTTTTGGGTCATATTAAGCGGTAAACCTCTTTATAATAAGTTAGGACACTTTTTGGGTTACATGGGGCTTGCAAAAAATATTACTATTTCTAAACAGCGCGAGTTTGAACTTCAGGCACAAACCTTAAAAGCAGAAGAAGCAAGCCAAACAAAATCTAAATTTTTGAGTGTGATGTCTCATGAAATTAGAACACCTATTCATGCCGTTATGGGTATGATTGAGTTACTACTTGATACAGAGCTTAGCCCCGAGCAACAGCAACTTGTTAATTATGCTAACTCTAGCACTGAGATCTTATACGGTCTAATAACTGATGTGCTCGATTTTTCAAAAATCGAATCAGGCACGGTTTCATGTCTAAAAAAACCATTTGATATAAAGCTACTAACTGAAAATATAGTAGGGCAGTTTAATATTATTGAAAAGTCAGATGATATTCTTTTTACAACGCACATCGATGAAAGCATCCCACAATACGTTGTTGGGGATCAGTACCGATTAGGACAAGTATTATTTAACATAATGAGTAACGCGTTTAAGTACACAACACATGGTCAAATAAATTTAAATGTAGTTTTACAAAATGAGCAGCTCGTTTTTGAAGTGAAAGACTCGGGTATTGGTATAGCTAAAAAGCATTTAGATTTAATTTTTAAGCCATTTAGCCAAGTGAATGACAGCATAAACCGCAAAAGTGAAGGGGTTGGTTTAGGGTTAAGTATTTCAAAAAATTTATTGGGCATAATGGGAGGAAAAATAACAGTAGATACCCAGCTTGGCTTAGGTAGTACGTTTACTATTTCTATTCCATTTGAAGAGGCCCACACAAGCGATATTGTTGATAATGTAATTTATACACAATCGGCACTGGCTATTTTAGTCGCTGAGGATAACAAAACAAATCAAGTCCTTATTAAGGCGTATTTAGAAAAGCTAAATCATAAAGTTACGCTTGCTAATCATGGGCGTGAAGCGATTGACTTATTTTCGCGTAAAAAGTTTGATTTAGTATTAATGGATATCATGATGCCTGAAATGGATGGTTTAACAGCAGCAGAATATATAAGAGATGAATTAGTCAGCGATGTACCAATTTACGCATTAACCGCTAATGCAGAAAAAGATAATAAAGCATCCTGTTTTAAGGTGGGAATGAATAAGGTGCTTACTAAACCAATTAAATTTCAAGAACTCGAAGCTGCTTTAAAAGGTGTATTTCCACGTTGAAATAACGTAATTGATGTGTAGACACTATATAAAATAGAACTTAGGATAAGTTAAATTTTATAGTCTAAGATGATTTGTATTTTTAGCTTTAGCCCAACCCACTATTTAATTATTAACTTGCTGTTTGCTAATAAATTTATAAGGAATATTATGTTTTTTGCCTTTTTCAGGGTTTTTATTTCAGCCCTTGTTATACCAGTTATACTCATCTTAACTGCAACCAAAAGCTATGGGGTAGGATTTGAAACGTTGCCTAAAAAACAATTTAATGTCCTTTTATTCACCAAAAACGAAGGGTGGCATCATAAGTCTAAAACTAACGCCGTTAAAGCAATTAAAGGTTTAGCTAACAAACATCATTTTAATTTAGTTTGGCACGAAGAAAGTCATTATTTTAATGACAAATATTTAGCTAATGTTGATGTCGTGATCTTTTTACTAACCACGGGAGATATTTTAAACACTCAAGAGCAAAAAGCATTTGAGCGATTTATAAAATCTGGAAAGGGGTTTGTTGGAGTTCATAGTGCGTCTGATACTGAGTACGATTGGCCGTGGTATCAAAGGTTAGTAGGGCGCTCTTTTAGTATTCACCCAGTTATTCAAACTGCAGTTTTAAGTAAAGTGGCAAATACTAGCTTTATTGGTTTAAATCATATGCCACAACAAATGTTATGGACTGACGAATGGTACGAATTTGGTCCAGAACTGAGTAAATTAAACTATTTACTAACGGTAGATGAGCAAAGTTATAATCCACATGTTGACTGGGGCAATAATAAAATAGGTAAAGGTATGGGGGCGTTTCATCCAATTTCGTGGTACCAAAACTATGACGGTGGCCGTTCATTTTATACGGCTCTTGGGCATACAAGCGCGGTTTATAACAGTGAGTTTTTGACCGAACATATTTTTGGTGGCATATACTGGGCTGCAACTGGGAAAGGCTTAAATAAGAAGTAATTATCTCACGTTTGAAAGTTTGATGAGCTTCTTTGGCTGTTTATCCTTACAGCAGTTTGATTATTGCTTTAGTTTGGCGAAGTTAAATATGTATGCGGTTTTTATTTATTCGCTTATAAACATTAAACGATGATTTATGCTCTCACCCAATGTTTTGCTGCCGCCTGATAACGTATATATTTATGGGTAATTTTTAGTATTTTATAACCAAAGCTCCTTGTTCAAATCTAAAGTAATTTATAGCAAAAAACCTCAACGTTACTGTGTGTATTTTGGTGATTTTGCAATTGTGCATTTATAATAACGTAATTTTTTAGATTATATGAACAACAAAAATTTAATTTTTATCAACAGGTTAGGGTTTTTGGCGGCTGAAAAACGCCCGTCTCAATAACTATTGTGAACATTTCTGATCTGTGTGATTGGTTCTTAATAAAGTTTGCCTCGGTTTTAAAACCGAGGCTATGTCATTATAGGTAACGGTTAACAATATTCTCAAGCAGTTCTTGGCGTCCTGATACCTGCTTTGGGTTGATATCTTGTCCATGTACTAAGGCTGAAAGGCTCTCAAGTGATTGCTCACCATTTAGAATGCTTCGACCTAGCTCTTCTTTCCAGCCAGCGTAACGTTTTTCAACAAAGTCAGACAGCTCGCCACCTTCAATCATTGCTGCTGCATTGAGTAATGCTTTAGCCATTGTATCCATACCGCCAATGTGACCAATGAATAAGTCATCGCGTTCACATGATTGACGACGAAGCTTAGTATCAAAGTTAAAGCCACCTGTTGTAAAACCGCCATTTTTTAAAATTTCATACATGATGAGTGTGCATTCGGCTACATCGTTAGGGAATTGGTCTGTATCCCATCCGTTTTGCATGTCGCCACGGTTAGCATCAATACTACCCATAATGCCTTCTGCGCAAGCAACGGCAATTTCGTGATGAAAGCTATGACCTGCAAGTGTTGCGTGGTTCGCTTCAATGTTTACTTTAATTTCGTTTTGTAAGCCATGCTTATGTAAAAAACCTGCCACTGTTGCTGTATCGTAATCGTACTGATGTTTAGTTGGCTCTTGTGGTTTTGGCTCAATTAATAATGTGCCTTTAAAGCCAATTTTTTTCTTGTGCTCTACCACCATTTTTAAAAAGCGTGCGTACTGTTCGCTTTCTTGTGCAAGGTCTGTATTTAGTAGTGTATCGTAACCTTCACGGCCGCCCCAAAGTACGTAGTTTTCACCGCCTAAACGATGTGTAATTTCCATTGCATGTTTAACTTGCGCTGCTGCATATGCATACATATTAGGATTAGGGTTTGTTGCACCCCCTGCACAAAAACGTTTGTTTGAGAATAAGTTAGCAGTACCCCAAAGTAATTTTATACCTGTACGCTGCATTTCTTTTTCGATAATGTTTGCTATGTGCGTTACGTTATCGTGACTTTCTTGAAGTGTTTTACCTTCAGGGGCAATATCAACATCATGAAAACAAAAGTAAGGAACGCCTAGCTTTTCGAAAAACTCAAAAGCTACTTTTACTTTTTGTTCCGCAAGTTCTAATTGGTTGCCGACAGGTTGGATCCAAGGACGGTCGAATGTACCTTCACCAAAAATATCAAACCCTGTAGAACAAAAGTTATGCCAGTAACACGCTGCAAAACGAAGGTGCTCTTTCATTGTTTTACCAAGAACGACTTTATTTTCGTCGTAGTAACGAAATGCAAATGGATTTTTAGAGTTTTCACCCTCAAATTTAATTTTTTCTACGTTTTTAAAAAATTGCTCATTCATGATGTGCTCCATTAATTTTATAATCGTGTGTTAAAAGTGTTTTTTTAGACTCTGGTAAAGTGCTTTGTATACGGTGTATTGCTGTGCGTAAAAGTCTTGCATGATTGGATCTGGATCAATTGTTTGCGTTACTTTGCCGTTAACACACACTTGTTGTGCAGAGAGTTGTGTTACTGCTATTCGGGCAATTCTTGCAGCGCCAAATGCGGGACCAACTTCTGAGCCTTCTCGGTAAATAAGGGGACGATTAAGTACACTTGCGATGATTTTCCCCCATAGCGGGCTTTTAGCGCCACCACCAATGACGGTTACATCGTCAATTTGCGCACCAGCATCAAGCAGTACTTGTTGGCCATCGGCAAAGGCAAAAGCAACGCCCTCCAGTACTGCACGGCCAAGGGCTGCTGCATCGGTATCACTGTCTAAACCAAAAAACACGCCTTTGGCATCGGGGTTATTGTGCGGTGTACGTTCGCCAGTTAAATAGGGTAAAAATATCACTGAACTTGGTTTGCTAAAGTCGCATTTACTTACTTGTTCAAGAAGTGCGCCTTCGTTTTCAAAACCGGTTAATTGAGTAACCCAGTTTAAACAGCTTGCTGCGCTTAACACCACTGACATTTGGTGCCAGGTGTTTTCAATACAATGACAAAAAGTATGTACTGCACCTTCAGGGTTAGGCAGGTATTTTTCGTTAGCAACAAAGTAAACGCCCGAAGTACCTAATGATAAAAACGCTTGTTTTGGCTTTACTACGCCAACACCGGCAGCGCCTGCGGCATTATCGCCACCGCCTGCAACAACAGGTACTTGCTCCATTCCCCATTTAGCAGCAACTTGGGCTGTTAATTTTCCTGTAATTTGTGTGCCTTCAAAAAGAGTAGGCATGTGTTGCTCTGTTAAGTCGCAAGCACTAAGCATTTTTTGCGACCATGCTCTTTTTTCTACGTCTAGCCATAATGTGCCTGCAGAGTCAGACATATCTGATGCAAAATCGCCGGTCATTAAAAAGCGTAGGTAGTCTTTTGGTAATAATACTTTGGCTACTTTTGCAAAGTTTTCTGGCTCAAACTCTTTTAACCACACCAATTTAGGTGCAGTAAAACCCGGCATTGCTATGTTGCCGGTAATATTACGAGAATTAGGTTCGCGTTTCTCAAGCTTCACACATTGCGCTGCGCTGCGCCCGTCGTTCCATAAAATGGCGGGGCGAATAATATTATTGTTTTTATCAAGCAGCGTAGCGCCATGCATTTGCCCAGAAAGGCCTACTGCCTTTACTGACTTTAGTAATGCAGAGTGAGTATTTTTAAGCTCCTCGATTGCACTACATGTTGCAAGCCACCAATCTGTAGGGTTTTGCTCAGAAAAAAGTGGTGCAGGGCGTGAAACGCTCAAAGATCGACTCGCTTGAGCAAGCAATTGATCTTGCTCGTCTAAAATAATTACTTTTACACCTGAAGTGCCTAAATCGATACCAAGGAACATAATTGATGTACTTAAATGTTGTTTTAGTGTTAGCGCTAACATAATTGATTTAATATTGTTAAGTCAAGCTAGTTTTCAAAGAATGCTTTATAATTAACATTTAAGTTTGTTACATAGTTAGTGATGAATTTCAGAAGTCAAAAAATAAATTAAGGGAATAAATTTTAAATTATTGGCGAAAGACAATCTAAATTCATTATATTTTCAAGGGCTAGAGCAAAAGGCCATTAATTTATTCAAAATTAAATGTAATATGCTGTTCGGGTTTATTTTTAAGTGTGTTAATGAAAAGGTATTGGTTGTATTTTTACTGACTTTGTTGGCTCTAACATCTGATATTATTATTTTGATTCTGTATTAATAGTAATTATCTAAAACACAATGCAAACAATATTAGACTTCGCCATTATGTATAATAAAAAATTAAAGTTAATTATAATAACCGATTGATTGTGAGTAGGTAATAAGAAATGGCCGACCTTAAAAGAGCAAGAATACAAGATGTAGCCGAAAAGGCGGGCGTATCAATGATGACGGTTTCGCGCGTGCTCAACCAAGACAAAAAAGTAAGCGACAAAACCCGCGAAAAAGTAATGACGATTGTCGAGCAATTAAACTACAGACCTAATGTGTCAGCTAGGCGCCTAGCTAGTACTAAGTCATTCTTTTTAGGACTGTTGTACGATAATCCAAGTGACTCTTACATAAGCCAGTTTTTATTGGCAGCACTTAAAAAATGCCGCGCATTGGGCTATCACCTTGTTGTTGACGAAGCGCATACCGATATTGACAAAACAATTGAATCGGTAAAGCAGCTTATTGATGTTACACAGGTTGATGGCATGATTTTACTGCCTCCAATGTGTGACAACGAACAGGTTTTAGATGTACTAACTAAAGCAAATGTTCCATTTGTAAGAATAACGCCAGATACAAAATTAAATCGCTCCCCTTATATATGCATGGACGATTACCAAGCGGCGTTTGATGTTACAGAGCATTTAATAAATCAAGGGCATAGCAAAATTGCACATATTATTGGTGACACTAAACAAGGTGTAAGCCGTTTACGTTACCAGGGCTATTTAGATGCATTGCGCTCTAATAAAATAATAACGCCACCTGAGTATATAGAGCAGGGCAGTTTTACCTATCAATCGGGTATGGAAGCGGCAATGAATTTACTTTCGCTTGATGATAAACCTACAGCTATTTTTGCTGCAAACGATGATATGGCAGCCGCCGTGATCTCAATAGCTCAAAAACAAGGCATTAATATTCCAAGCGAACTGTCGGTTGTTGGTTTTGATGACACGCAACTTGCAACCATAGTGTGGCCAAATATTTCTACGGTAAAACAGCCCATTAATGAAATGGCTGAGCTTGCCATTACTTTACTTGCATCGGGTCAGTATAACGATTTAAGGAATGTAAAAAGCGTAGACTTAAGGCATATTTTAGATTTTGAACTAATAGAAAGAGAATCAAGCTCAGCCAATAAAAACAACTAAATAAGCGATTATTTAGTATTATGTAGACGATTTAGAAAATTTGCTTAAAGTTAGTGTTAATACTTTTTTATGAGGTTCAATCAAAAAGAAGGCAATGCGTCTAATCAATTAACAGAATAGACGCAAAGGGTTGTAGTTCTAAGTTAAATAATTCATGACGGTAAAATTATACGTTTTCTAGTTTCGTTCCTTTGGTTTCAGTTACTAAATAAATAACAAAAAGTACTGATATAAAAGCAAAAAAAGCATAGAGCGAATACGCAAGTGCAAGCCCTCCGCCAGCTAGCAGTATCGGAAAGGTCATGGTGACTAAAAAGTTAGCGAGCCATTGAGCAAGTCCTGCAACCCCTAAGCCTAATCCCCTTATGTTATTTGGAAATATCTCGCCGAGCATTACCCACATTACTGGACCCCATGAAAGATTAAAAAAGAATACATATAAGTTGGCCTGTACAAGTGCGGTAAAGCCCCAGTCGCCAAGTTGTAATTGTCCTTGAGGGTCTATAGTGCCGTTAGAAAATGCAACAACTAAACCGACAAGTGAGAAGGTCATGCCTATTGATCCAATTAGTAAAAATGGCTTTCTGCCTATTTTATCTATAAGCGATAAGGTAATGAAACAGGCTACCAAGCTGATTACGCCACTAATAATATTGATAAAAAGCGCATCTGATTCTGAAAAGCCAACTGCTTGCCAGAGTACTGCTCCGTAATAAAACACCACATTAATACCGACTAGTTGCTGTAGTATGGCAAGCCCAATTGAAATATAAACTACAGGTTTTAGGCTAAAAGCACCTGTCTGAAATAAGTTAGTTATTTTTGTTTTTTCGCTGTTACCTAATGACTGCCTAATTTCTTCCCACATTGACTTGGCGTTTTTAGCACCAAATAACTGTGATAAAGTTTTTAAGCCTGCTTGTTGTTTGTTTTTCATTGCTAAAAAACGCGGGCTTTCTGGAATAAAAAGTAAAGTGACTAAGAACATAGTTGCAGGAACTAGCTCTATCCAAAACATCCATCGCCACGTATCAAAGCCAAACCAAAGTACGTCGGTGGAGTTACCAGATATTTGTACTAATGAATAGTTACTTAAAAAAGAGAAAAATAATCCTAGAATAATAGCAATTTGCTGAATAGAAGTAAGCGTGCCACGTAAACGTGCTGGGGCAATTTCGCTTATATAAGCAGGTGTTATTATAGAGGCTGCACCTACTGCTAACCCACCAATTAAGCGATAAATTATAAACTCTCCCGACGCCCCTGCAATGCCTGAACCCCATGCACTGATAATAAAAAGAACAGCGGTCGCTAGTAATACCTTTTTACGACCAAAATGGTCGGCACTCTTACCTGCTATTAATGCACCAATAGCACAGCCTAAAAGCATACTTGCTACATTAAATCCTGTTACTACATTGTCTGAGTTAAAAGCACCTATAAGCCCATCAACTGTGCCATTAATTACACCGCTATCAAAGCCAAATAAAAAACCACCAATCGCAGCTACGCACGCAATAAAAAATATACGTAGCAAATTCTCATTTTCATTATTTGCTAATTTAATAGATACACCACTGAGTGTGGGATCTGTTGCTGTATTTTCCATTTTATATATCCTAAATTTTTATTATTTTTATAAAACAATGTTAGTTACTGTAAATTTATCTTTTGGTATTTTAATACCCTGTCCAGAGCCTACTGTTATAATTAAACGTCCTTTGTAAGCAACGGCAATGCCTTGCTCATTAATATAAGAGAGTTTATTTTTAGGAATAGTAAACTTAATATCGTTTTTCGATTCGTTTTTTAGGGTAATGTGTTTAAAGCCCACTAATTGCTTATTTGGTGTTTTTACCGGTGCATCAGGCATAGAGATATAAACTTGAACAACATCGTCAGCTGAAAAACTGCTTTGGTTGGCAATTGTTGTTGTTAGGTTTAAGTCTCCTGAGTCTGCGTTTATTGAATAACGTGTGTTTTTGTATTTAAAATCAGCATAACTTAAGCCAAAACCAAACGGGTAAAGTACCTCACCTTCATAGTACTTATAGGTACGGTTTTTCATTGAATAATCTTTGAAGTCAGGTAGATCAGATACAGACTTGTAAAATGTAATGGGCAATTTACCTGATGGGCTATAGTCGCCGTAAAGTAGGTTTACTAGCGCACTTCCGGCCGCTTCACCTGGATAGAAACCTTGGATAATTGCGTCAATATTTTCGTTTTCCCAATTTAATGCCATTGCACTACCGCTCATATTTACAAGTACGATAGGTTTTCCTGTCTGCTTTAGCTTTTTGAGCAAATTAAGTTGGCTTTTAGGTAAATTAATATTGGTGCGATCACCATGAGAGAACCCGTCTATTTGCAGTGGCATTTCTTCACCTTCAAGATTAGCACTAATGCCTCCTACAAATACAATTACATCCGCTTCATTAGCATTACTGAGTGCTTGTTGTGTAAGCCCTTGAGGGTTTTTCAACCAAGTAAGACTAGCCGTTGGATTAATAACGTTACTATGCCAATAGTGGTTAAATTTAGATTCAGCGTTTAGCTCGTAACTTTGATTTTTTTCAAGTGTTATAGCGCCATTTACGCTCTGGCCATTAAGTGTGAAATCAACGTTGTTTGATTTAAAATGATACTCAGCAGTTTCTTGGGGTTTAATGATTCCTGTCCATTTTACGGCAAATTCTTGTTCTATAGAGTTATCAATAGGAGAGCGCTCCCAGCTAAAATCTAGGTTTTTTTCTATTTGACGCTTTACAGGTTGGCGGTCAAAATTACTTGAAGGATAGTATTGTGCAATTAATCCTGGTTGCATTTGATTATTATGATCTAGATGAAAAAAATGCTTTGCTTCAATAGGCTGGTAATGTGTATAAACTTCACCGGTAATACTTGAGCCTGCAGTATACGTAAGGTTATTTTTGCCTAAACGTTGTTCAAGTGCTAGTTTAGGTGTTATTGGAACTATTGGCATGCCATTGTAGTTGCCTAACAAAATAGCTTCGTTATCAGCATTTGGACCTATAAGGGCTATTTTTTCATTTCCCTTTAATGGTAGTACTTGCTCATTTTTTAAAAGTACTAATGATTTTTGAGCTGCTTCTTGTGTTAAAGCTAAATGTTTATTAGAGCCTACAACATCTATAGAAGTGTCTGAATATGGTACATTTTCGGGGTTATCAAACATGCCAAGTTTAAAGCGGGCATACATCAACCGTTTTAAGGCTTTATCAACATCTTTTTCTTCTACTAAACCTTCTTTTACTGCTTGCGTTAAATAACTGTATGTATTGCCATGGTGGTCACCGCAATTTAAGTCAGTACCGGTTTTAAGCGCCATCGCCGCTGCTTTTGCCTCAGTATTTACGATGTTATGTGACTTTACATCGTAAAAATCTGCAATAGCACCACAGTCCGATACAATATAGCCATCAAAATTAAATTCATCCCTTAGTTTATTTTGAATAAGCTCGTCGTTTCCACAAGCCGGCGTGCCATTTACGCTATTGTAAGCACACATTACAGATGCAACTTTTGTTTGTGCAATGACATCTTTGAATGCAGGGAGGTAGGTTTCAGCTAAGTCTTTCTCGGATGCTGTATAGTCGTCGCTATGCCTTGAAACTTCTGGGCCACTATGTACTGCATAGTGCTTAAGTGTTGCAACTGATTTTAAATATTCAGCATTGTCGCCTTGCAAACCATTTATAAAATTAACTGCAATTCGCGTTGTTAAGTATGGATCTTCACCGTAAGTTTCTTGTCCGCGTCCCCATCGTGGATCTCTAAATATATTAATATTTGGCGACCAATAGGTAAGGCCTGTGTACATAGAACGGTTATTTTCTTCTAAAAAAGCATGATGTTTAGCTCTGCCTTCATCAGAAATTGCGGTACCAACTCTTAACATCAAGTCTTCATCAAATGTAGCAGCAAGACCAATTGCTTGCGGGAAAACTGTTGCTTTCCCCGCTCTTGCAACACCATGGAGCGCCTCGTTCCACCAATTGTATTCTGGTATGTTTAATCGCTCAATTGCTGGGGATTTATCAAATAGTTGAGCAACTTTCTCCTCTAATGTAAGCCTTGTTACTAAATCGTTTACGCGCTCATCAATAGAGGCTGATTCGTTTAAATACAGTGGAGGGGTCTGTGTTGATTGTTCATCTTTAGCGCAGCCTACTAATACAGCAAATGCTGTAAGTACAAAAAGACTTTTTATATTTTTATTAACCATTGTTATCAACTCTTTATTTGTGTGTGATAAAAATAAATTAACAAAGGAAATTATTAACGTCGTCTAAGTGTAAGTTAAATATGAATTTGAACGTATAGATACACGTATTAACGTAAATTTATACATCTCTTAAAGATAAAAACAGTTAATTTTGTTAATATATTGTTTATTTTAAGTTTTATTTTATAAGCTTTTGATTCTAATGGTTAATATATCAAGATGACAGTATTTAAACTCAGCGTCATGTTCAAATAAAAACTAATTTTGGCGTTCAAATAGATGTATTTGTGGTTAGTTAGGCGATTTTACCCGCTATTTATCTGATTCTAGCTTTGCATGATAACCACACACACTAAAAGGGTTGAAATTTAAAAAATACGATCAGTACTTTTTGAACTTCAATGAGGGAAATTAGAATGATAAAAAAACAGAACAGTACATTTAAGCTGTCCGTAATTGCATCTGCGATTATTGCAACGTCTTTATCCGGCAACCTATATGCAGCTCAAGAAGATGACAAAAAAAAACAACAAGACGAAGATATTGAAGTAGTAATAGTTCAAGGAACACGTTCAAATTTAATCAATGCACAGAATATGAAACGTGAAGCTGAAACCGTTCTTGATGCTATATCTGCAAAAGATATTGGGTCTCTACCGGATAGAAGCGTCCTTGAGGCAATAACCCGTTTACCGGGTGTTTCTATTGAACGATTTGCTGCTGCAAACGATCCTGATCACTACGGCGTTGAGGGAAGCGGTGTTGTTGTTAGAGGATTAACGCACACACGAAGCGAGTTTAACGGTCGTGATACGTTTACTGCCGATTCAGGGCGAGGGTTAAGTTTTCAGGATGTTCCACCTGAATTAATGGGTTCTGTTGAGCTGTTTAAAAATCAGTCGGCAGATATGATAGAGGGCGGCATTGCAGGCACGGTGAATCTAGTGACGCGAAAACCTTTTGATGCAGAAGGGCGTGTAGTTGCTTTTACACTAGATGCTAGTTACAGCGAATTTGCAGACGAAACAACGCCGTCATTTTCTGGCTTATACAGCGATATATTTGATTTAGATGCTGGCAGATTCGGTGTACTCGTTAATTACTCGAACTCCGAGTTAAAAGCGCGATCGGATGGCGCCCAAATAGGTCGGTACGAGCCACAAAACGAGTTAGTTAATGGGCAAGCAATTTTTGCTCCTCGTACAACGCGTTTGACACGAAAAGAAGATGATAGAAAAAGGGAAGGTTTTGCTGGTGCGCTTCAGTTTGAAAACGAAAGCAAAACCCTTTTGGCCACTGCTCAATTTATACGTTCTGATTCGTCATTAGCATGGACTGAGCATGCGATTGAGATGGCGGATGATGCTGTAATTAATGACTTAGTTGCCTTAGAAGGCACTGAGTTTGAAGTAACAGAGCAAGGCTTATTTGAATCAGGTTTCATTACATCAAATGCGGGTTGGCGCGGAAACGATGCGCAGCGACAACCATCTGGAGAGTTTGGTGCACAGCATGCCATGGTTACTCGCTTTAGAGAGCAAGATAATTTAGTTGACGATTATGGCTTTAATCTTAAATATCGACCAAACGATTCATGGTCGTTCAATTTTGACGCCCAATACGTTGAATCTACCTCTGAAATTTTTGATTTTTCGATTATGGGAGCAACAAGAGCTGTAGTCGGTATAGAGCAAAACGGTGATGATTTACCCGATATTACATTATTAGACCCAGCCAATAGCGGCGACACTGGTTTTTTCACTGATCCAAATAATTATTTTTGGCGCAGTGCTATGGATCATATATCTGATAATGAAGGTGATGAAGTTGCTTTTGCTGCTGACACACAATATACATTTGATAGTGGCTTTTTTACCAGTGTTAAAGTAGGCGCTCGGTATGCTAAACGCGACCAAACAACACGCCAATCTACTTATAATTGGGGTTGGTTATCGGAAGCATGGGCTGGCAATGGTAATGCATGGTTTGATGCAGAAGGTGATGAGCTAGGTGCAAGCTTAAACAATAGCTATGAGCAATTTACATTTGATAATTTTGCTAGAGGGGGGGTACTCAATGTTGCATCTGAGGGCGCTTTTTTATTTCCTAGCGAATCATTAGTTAGAGATTACGTTAATGCTGAATCAGCGTTTGCATCTCTGTCGCCAAATTGGCAGCGTTTATCAAGTCGTGGGGACGCAATAGGTAACTTCTTAAATAACGAGATTAATGAAACCTCTGAAATAAATAATGCTTTTTACATCAAGGGTAATTTTGAAGGTGAATTAGGCAGCATGTTTTACAGCGGTAATGTAGGACTTCGTTATGTAAAAATTAAAAATGAAACTGATGGCTTTTTAACGTTTCCAGATACAGTGGGTGACGTTAACGACCCATCAGACCCAGATAACTTTTTACCCCCTGAACAAGCCGCATTTGGTAATGCAGGATTTACAGAACAAACAGCAAGCAGTGAATATACTAATATTTTGCCAAGCTTAAACGTTAAACTTAATTTAAAAGACGATTTAATTCTGCGATTTGGTTTTTCAGAAGCCATTGCATTACCTGATTTAGGAAACTTAAGAAACTTTGTAAGCATAACACCTGAAGATTTGGTGATTACTTATGATGAAAGCTCAGATGATCGACAAATTACAGACGCTCGTTATTCTCGTTATACGGCAAATTCAGGCAATCCATTCTTAAAACCAATGGAGTCGTATAACTACGACTTAGCGCTTGAATGGTATTTTTCTGAGGGAGTGGGGTCACTTACAACATCATTTTTCTATAAAGACATGAGTAACTACTTTATTAATGGCTCAGTGGATAGAGAATTTACTAATAATGGCGCAACACAGGTGGTACAAGTAAACGGTGCTACCAATGGTGATGAAGGTTCTGTGCAAGGTTTTGAACTGGCTTACCAGCAGTTTTACGACTTTTTACCTGGTGCCTTTAGTGGCATTGGTATGCAATTTAACTATACCTATATCGAGGAAGAAGGATCGCCAAATGCAGGGCTATCACCAGATAAACCTGACTCAACAGAAGGCGATAATGTGGCATTTGAAGGATTACCTCTTGAAGGGCTTTCTAAGGATAATATCAATTTAGTCGCTATGTATGAAAAGTACGGTGTTAATGCGCGTTTGGCATACAATTGGCGTTCTGAATATTTATTAACAAGTAAAGACGTTATAACGCAGCTTCCCATTTATAATGAGGCTGGAGGCCAACTTGATGGGTCTGTCTTTTATAATATCACTGACTCGTTTCAATTAGGTCTACAAGCCACTAACCTAACTAACGAGGTTGCCAGAACTTCAATGCAAATAGACAATGATAACAATCGAGTGTCTCGCTCTTGGTTTGCCAATGAGCGAAGGTTTAGCATTATTTTGAAAGGTAATTTTTAACCCTCTTAATAAAAGCACGCGTTATTTTTTATTTCGCGTGCTTTATTTTTTTTAGGTAAACATTATGAATGATGCAAATAATATAAAATCGATTGTTATTGTAGGTGGTGGTTCAGCAGGTTGGATGACCGCCTCTGCGTTAGCGAAGGTAATTGGCTGCGATAATTGTCAAATCACTTTAGTGGAGTCTGCAGACATAGGTACTGTATCTGTAGGTGAAGCTACAATCCCACAAATTCAATTATTTAATACCATACTTGATATAGATGAAACTGAGTTTATACGTTTTACTAATGCGACGTTTAAATTAGGTATAGAATTTATAGATTGGAAGGAAAAAGGACACCGTTATTTTCACCCATTTGGAAATTATGGCACTAATATGGAGGCACTGCCTTTTCATCACTTTTGGTTGAAAATGCAAAATGATCCTGAATTTTCCGACTTATCTAGCTACTCACTTGCATCGGTCGGTGCGTATGCAAATAAATTTATGCATCCGCCAACTCAGCAAAACAGCGCGTTAGCAGGTATTAATTATGCTTATCATTTTGACGCAACACTTTATGCTAAATTTTTAAGAAATTATGCCACAAGCAGAGGAGTGTGTCGTATTGAGGGTAAAGTTGACGAGGTAAACCTAAACCCAGTTTCAGGGGAAATTGAATCGTTAGTTCTTAATGATAATACGGTATTAGATGGTGATTTATTTATCGATTGCTCTGGTTTCAAGGGCTTATTAATTGAGCAGGCTCTGAAAACTGGATACGAGGATTGGACTCATTTATTACCGTGTAATAAAGCGATTGCAACGCCGTGTTTATCAAAAAAGGCACTTAACCCTTATACTCAGTCTACAGCACAAAGTGCAGGTTGGACGTGGCGAATACCACTGCAAAACCGAGTAGGTAATGGGTATGTATATTCAAGTGAATTTATGAGCGATGATAAAGCACACGCTTTACTTTTAAATACAATTGAATCTGAAGCTTTAGCAGATATTAACCAGCTGCAATGGGTAACGGGTATGCGCAAAAAGAGTTGGAATAAAAACTGTATCGCTATTGGTTTATCAGCAGGTTTTGTAGAACCGTTAGAATCAACCGGTCTGCATTTGATTCAATCGGCGATAGCAAAATTAATGACATTATTCCCTAGTAAAGATTTTACACAGTGTGATATTGATTTATTTAATCAGCAAACTGAGACGGAATATCATCGTATACGTGATTTTATTATTTTACATTATAAACTAACAAATAGAGATGACAGTGAGTTTTGGCGTTATTGCAAAAACATAGAAATGCCTGATTCGTTGAAGCAAAAAATAGAGATGTTTAGTGAAAATGGTCGTATTTTTAGACATGATAACGAGCTATTTAACGAAACATCTTGGCTTGCAGTTATGCACGGTCAAGGGATTAAACCTAAAAGCTATCATCCATTGGTTGATAGGCTATCCCGAGATGAAATAAAGCGTAGGCTTAAAAATATAGAGTCGGTTATTAGCCGCTCTGCTGATGTTATGCCTGATCATGATGCGTATATTTTAAAAAACTACACGCGCTAGCTTTAGGGGTTTAACTCGAATTTTTGTTTTGGCTTTCCCAATATTCTTTTCTAAATTGAGTGGGTGTTACGCCCACTAGTTTTTTAAAAAATGTATTGAAAGTTGCTTTGCTGTTAAATCCTGCTTTATCCATAATGTCTAACATGGTCACTGTTTTATTTTCCTCTAAAAGTAACAGCCGTTTACTTTCTTCAACTCTGTAATAATTTATAAACTCAAAAAAGTTTTTACCAAAGTGCCTATTAATTATAGATGACAAGTTTCTTGATCCCATACTTAACTGACTTGCTAGGTTATCAAGTGTGAGTAAATGGTTTAAATAAGGCTTATTTTGTAGCAAATAGCTTTCGATCTTTTGTATTTTTTCGGGTTCAAACGAATCTGGTGCTTTATGCTGTTCAGCTGTTAGTTCATCGTCAATACCCTGAAATATTCTTGAATTACCAGCACTAAAGTAGATTAAACTTGTGATTAATAAAAGAATTGCATAATTAGCTGTAAGCCCAAGTAATTCATGGTCTACTAGAATACCTATCTCGTAAGACATAATAATACCCAAAGAGACAAATATTGAATTTAGGTGTACTACTAAAAAACCAATGACAAGGAATTTAAGCCAAGTTAGGTCGACACTCTCAAGCTCTGCAAACTCATTTTTAATGTTTTTTTGGTATTTTTGTAACTCTAAAAAACATAAAACGCTAATTGAAAATCGAAAGCACTCCCGAAAAAAATAAATAGCTCGGTCAATAAATGCTGTGGTTTCAATTGTGTCATTTTTAAGTACATCTAATTTGATGCTATTTTCTATCATAAGCCAATCAACAGTGAAATAAGCGGCATAAAAAATGAACGGTATGAATAATAGCGAATCGCGTTTTTTTAGCTGATAGTTTTTGTTAACTAACGATTTGATATAAAGCAGAAGCAAAGGGACTTCCAACCAAAAAGCTAATCCAAATGTGTAAAATAGATTTGGGGATAAACTCAACGCAAACGCTCGAAATGCCTCACCAAAGTTAATAAGGTTATCCGTAGGAATTGCAGCTTGAGTTAATAAAAAGCAAGCAAGTAAATAGTTACTAAGTTTATTACCCTTTTTTAATGTTACTAAAAATACACTAAATGATAAGCATATAAAAATGGTAAAAATTAAAGCGAGATCGTGAGTGTTAAAAAGTACTTCTTTCACAATTTAATACACCTTTATTAAAATTTTTGTTTGGTACACGTGTGTTTTCATTGTCGTTGTATGTTATCTAATAATCTTTAATATTTGAAATAGCCAGGCGTTCAAATAGAGTAAATTGCGTGCATTTATACGCTTAAAACCTCTATTTGAACGACATTATGCCGCATTTGTTATAAAACTGTTTGCCACACTAACAAAGTATCAGGTTATTAGATTAATGAAATTAACTTATTCTTCATTTTTACTTGGCTCTTTTATGAGCTTTGCGTCTGTTAACACAGTTGCTAAAAACGATATAACACTTTGGCCAACTCTTGAACCAGCAATAAAAAAAAATGCAGAGTTGGAAACACGTATTACTCATTTAATAAGCCAAATGTCACTAGAACAAAAAGTGGGACAAATGGTACAAGCAGAAATAACCTGGGTAACGCCTCAAGATGTAAAAAAATATCATTTAGGATCGGTTTTGAATGGCGGTGGAACATTTTTACATAATAACCGTAATGCGAGTGTATCTGATTGGGTGTCTTTTATGGACGAGCTTTATTTAGCCTCAATGGATACATCACAAGGCGGTTTAGCTATTCCCGTTACATATGGCATTGATGCAGTACACGGCAATAACAAATTTATTGGTGCTACTTTATATCCACATAACATTGGTTTAGGTGCAACACGTAACCCAGATTTAATTTATAAAATTGGAGAAGCAACAGCGAAAGAAGTATTACTTGCAGGTATAGACTGGACATTTGCCCCAACACTTGCCGTTGCAAGGGATGATCGATGGGGTCGAACTTACGAAAGTTATTCTGAAGACCCTGAAATAGTTGCCAGCTATGCAAAAGAAATGATTGAAGGCCTTCAGGGGAAAGTAAATACAGCTAACTTTTTAGATGACGATCATATTTACTCTACCGCAAAGCATTGGGTCGGTGACGGAGGCACCTATCAAGGCATTGATCAAGGTGACAACCAAGAAAGTGAAAGTGATTTAATTAAAAATCATGCGGCGGCATATTTGCCAGCTCTTAAAGCAGGTGTGCAAAGTATAATGGCCTCTCATAATATGTGGAATGGCTTGCGCTTACACGGCAGCAAATATCTCCTTACCGATGTTTTGAAAACGCGACTTGGTTTTGATGGTTTTATAGTGGGTGATTGGAATTCGCACAGTAAAATACCCGGGTGTACCAATGATAGCTGTCCGCAGGCTGTTAATGCTGGACTAGACATGTTTATGGTTGTAGAAGATTGGAAAGCTTTTATAGGTAATACAGTAGAGCAGGTTAAAGATGGAATTATCCATGTTGAACGTATAGACGATGCAGTTAGGCGTATTTTACGCGTTAAAATACGTTCGGGGCTATTCGATAAAGGGCTTCCATCAACACGTAAATATGCTAACCAAAAACAATTATTAGGTGCTCCTGAGCACAAAGCAATTGCTAGGCAAGCAGTTAGAGAATCGTTAGTGTTGTTGAAAAATAATAATAACCTTTTACCACTTAACCCAAATAGTAAGGTATTAATTGCGGGTGATGGTGCTGAAAATATGAGTAAGCAAACGGGTGGTTGGACAATTAACTGGACAGGTGAAGGTAATGTTAAATCTGATTTTCCAGGGGGAACGTCAATTTTTGATGGTATAAAGCAAGCGGTAAACAAAGCGGGCGGCAATGCAGTGCTAAGCCCTGATGGTAGTTTTGATGTAAAACCAGATGTTGCCATTGTTGTGTTTGGTGAAAATCCGTATGCAGAGTGGATTGGCGATCTAAAATCAATTGCTTATCAGGCTCATTCTCACCGTGACGCCAAATTAATCGAGTCATTGAAATCACAAGGTATAAAAGTTGTATCGGTGTTTTTATCGGGCAGACCTTTATGGGTAAACAGAGAAATAAATGCATCAGATTCGTTTGTAGCAGCTTGGCTACCTGGTAGTGAAGGTGTTGGTGTAGCTGATGTTTTGTTTAAAGATAATGATGGCAATATTCAATTTGACTTTAAAGGCAAGCTTTCCTTTTCATGGCCTAAATATGCATCACAAGTTGTATTAAATCGTTACGATGAAAACTATGATCCACTTTTTGCATATGGATTTGGGTTAACCTATAAAGATAATGTGATGCTTAATAAATTAAGTACAAAGAATGACTTTATTTTTCAAACACCTGTCAACACCCCTTATCAAATAATGCAAGGAAGAGCGAAAGGGGACTGGAATTATCAATTGCAGTCAGGTGGACAAACAAAAGACATCCACACGCCATCAGGAAATATTAAAGGCTTAACGATGATTGAAGCCGATAAAAATATTCAAGGTGATGCAAAAGAATTTACGTGGAGTGGTGCTAATAATGCTTCTGTACTGATTAGCTCATCCTGGTACCGAGAAGATCTATCTCAATATTTGATCAATAAAAGCGCGCTAACGTTTGATGTGAGAGTCGAAACCCCTCCTAGAAATGAACTTTATGTTCAAATGGGATGCGCAAAAGGTAAATGCGCAGAGCTGAATATTTCGCCCATGCTAAAAGAGTTTAAATTGAACACCTGGAATACCGTTTCTATAGATTTATTATGCTTTGCTAAAAGTGGAGTGGAGTTTGAACGCTCGAGTGCCCCCTTTGTGTTAACAAGCGAAGGCGCAGCTAAAATACGAATTGCTAATGTTCAATTTGAACCCAATGCGCAAAAAATGGCCACTTTAAAGTGCAGTGAATAATAAACAAGAGCACTTATTATAACTTAATAGCAAGTGCTCTATTTTTTGCTTCGACATTATTTATACGAAAGGGTCATATGAAACATATTATTTTATCATTACTGCTACTGAATGTGCTTGCTCTGACCTCTTGCTCGGTATTAGTAAAAAAAAATCCTAGTAAATTAAGTAAGTTATCCTCAAATCAGCAAATTGCAATTAATCAATTAGGCTACTTAAATAAAAGTGAAAAAATTGCTGCAATACCGAACGTAACAGCTTCGCAATTTGATGTAATTAATGCGAAAACGAACAAGGTGGTTTATACCGCTCAGTTGAGCGCAGCTAAAATATGGACTCTTTCTGGCAATGATGGTCACAAGCTTGCCGATTTTTCTGAAGTTGTCACTTCGGGTCACTATTTTTTGCGTGTAAAGGGTGTTGCAGATTCTTCATTATTTCGAATTAGTGATGATGTTTATGATTCACTTAGTAAAGCCGCTTTAAGATATTATTATTTGAACCGCTCTAGTACTCCTATTGAAGAGAAGTTCGCGGGAATTTATGCAAGACCAATGGGTCATAAAGATGACATTATTGGTTATCATCCTTCTGCTGAGCCAAGGTACAAAGGCAAACGAATAGACTCACAAAAAGGATGGTATGATGCAGGCGACTATGGCAAGTATGTTGTTAACTCAGGTATTAGCACGTATACACTGCTTGCAGCGTTTGAACATTACCCTGATGTTTATAAAAAACAAACCCTAAACATACCTGAATCTGAAGATAACGTTCCTGATATTATAAACGAAGCCCTATGGAATCTTGAATGGCTGATCACTATGCAAAGCGATGATGGGGGTGTATATCATAAGCTAACAACTCGTGAATGGCCAGGGAATGAAATGCCACATGAAGATCAACGCCTACGCTTAATAATAGGGAAATCAACAGCAGCAAGCCTTAATTTTGCAGCTACGCTTTCGATGGCTAGCCGGGTGATTGAACCTTACTACCCCAATAAGAGTAAGCAATATTCAAATGCAGCCATAAAAGCATGGCGTTGGGCGCTTTTAAACCAAACACAATATTATGAGCAACCAAGTGATATTAAAAGCGGTGAATATGGAGATCATTATTTAAAGGATGAATTTGCTTGGGCCGCTGCAGAGTTATTTATAACCACTAAAAATAAAAACTTTTACACTATTTATAAAGAGATAAATATTGATTACGTGGCTCCAGCGTGGCGAAATGTATCGTACCTTTCTTTGAGTAGTTTGCTGTTTAAAGCAAAGGACTTATTATCTAAACAAGAATACGAAGCCCTTAAAATAAAGCAAAATGACTTAGCTGATATATATTTAAACCAACATAAAAGCAGTCCATACAATGTTGCTATGCAAAAATCAGACTTTGTATGGGGGAGTAACTCAGCCGCGTTAAATAAAGCGATGGTTTTGCTACAAGCCGCTCAGATAAATAAAAATAACGATTATAAAAATGCAGCTCATGGACTTGTCGATTATGTATTAGGGCGAAACCCTACGGGGTACTCTTTTGTTACTGGGTTTGGCACTAAAACACCTTTGTATCCACATCATCGAATTTCACACAGTGATAATGTTGTTGCGCCTGTACCAGGAATGCTTGTAGGTGGCCCTCATTCAGGACAACAAGATAATTGTAACTACTTATTCAATGAGCCAGCAAAATCATACGTTGACGATTGGTGTAGCTTTTCAACTAACGAGGTTGCGATTAATTGGAATGCGCCACTTGTGTATGTACTTGGTGCGCTCTCTGACTAGCAACTTTATAAGTTTTAATTTTCACAACTCAGTTGATTCTATTTATTGACCCGAGGAAAGCGCTATAAAAGTAGGGAGAAGATTTTCTTGAGTTTATATTTTTTGAATTGGTACGACTGAGTGGATTCGAACCACCGACCCCTACCATGTCAAGGTAGTGCTCTAACCAACTGAGCTACAGTCGTACAATTTTGAGGTTTTACTTAAATATTGGTACGACTGAGTGGATTTGAGTTACTGACCCTTGGACCGGGTGGTCAAGAGTAGGTAGTGCTCTTTCCTTCAATTATACATCTGATTAATATTGGTACGACTGAGTGGATTCGAACCACCGACCCCTACCATGTCAAGGTAGTGCTCTAACCAACTGAGCTACAGTC